>JAQWIX010000142.1 GCA_029248675.1 Pseudomonadales bacterium
GTATTTATCGCGGGCAGTGTACAGAACTGTGTGGCAAGGACCATGGCTTTATGCCCATCGTGGTTGAAGTATTGCCGGAAGCGGAATTCGACGCCTGGTATGCCTCTCAAGTATCAACAGAGCTGGTTCGTCAAGAAACCATGGGTAATGACTTAACGCACGAGGAGTTAATGGCTCAGGGCGAGACAGTCTACGGAACCTATTGCGCGTCTTGCCACATGGCCAACGGCGAAGGCGTTGCGCCTGTGTTCCCCGCCATAGCAGGTTCCGCTGTCGCACTCGGTCCACGAGACGACCACTTGAGTTTAGTGATAAACGGAGTTGCCGGCACAGCCATGCAAGCGTTTGGGCGTCAGCTTGATCCAGCCCAGCTGGCTTCAGTTGTCCACTATCAACGCAACGCATTTGGCAACGACGTGGGAGACACCTCCCAGCCACAAGACGTTATTAATCTTTCCAACGGTCAGTAAGGAATAGTCATGAGCGAAGTTATTCACGCAGATCACCACGACGACCACGCACACGGCCCTGAAAAGGGTTTGAAGCGATGGCTGTTCACCACTAACCACAAAGACATCGGAACGCTGTATTTGTGGTTCAGTTTTGCGATGTTTTTGGTTGGCGGGGTTTTGGCCTTGGTTATCCGGGCTGAGCTATTCCAACCTGGCCTGCAGTTTGTGCAGCCAGAGTTCTTTAACCAGATGACTACCAACCATGGCCTCATCATGGTCTTCGGGGCCATCATGCCGGCCTTTGTGGGCTTGGCGAACTGGTTAATTCCGATGCAAGTAGGTGCGCCTGACATGGCGCTGCCTCGAATGAATAACTTGTCGTTTTGGATTCTGCCATTTGCCTTCGGCATGATGATTTCCACCTTGTTCATGGAAGGTGGTGGCCCTAACTTCGGTTGGACCTTCTATGCACCATTGTCCACGACCTATGCGCCACCCTCAGTGACTTATTTTATTTTCGCAGTACACCTGATGGGTGCATCGTCGATCATGGGCAGCATTAACATCATCGCGACCATCTTAAACATGCGCGCTCCGGGTATGACCCTGATGAAGATGCCAATGTTCGTGTGGACGTGGTTGATTACAGCCTATCTGCTGATTGCGGTTATGCCTGTACTGGCTGGCGCAGTGACGATGATGTTGTTCGATATCCACTTTGGCACCAGCTTCTTCAACGCTGCTGGCGGCGGTGATCCGGTAATGTTCCAGCACATCTTCTGGTTCTTTGGTCATCCAGAGGTATACATCATGATTCTGCCGGCCTTTGGCATTGTCTCTCACATTATTCCGGCATTTGCGCGCAAGCGCCTGTTTGGCTACACCTCCATGGTGTACGCGGTAGCGTCAATTGCCTTCCTGTCCTTCATCGTTTGGGCTCACCACATGTTCACGGTGGGAATGCCATTGGCTGGACAGTTGTTCTTTATGTACAGCACCATGCTGATCGCTGTTCCAACGGGCGTGAAGGTCTTTAACTGGATCTCCACCATGTGGCGCGGCTCCATGACATTCGAAACGCCCATGCTGTTCGCCATCGCTTTCGTTGTACTGTTTACCATGGGTGGGTTCTCTGGCTTGATGCTGGCTATCACGCCGGTGGACTACCAGTATCACGACACATACTTTGTGGTAGCCCACTTCCACTACGTTCTGGTGCCCGGCGCGTTGTTTTCTATCATCGCTGCAGTCTATTTCTGGTTCCCGAAATGGACCGGCAAGATGTACGATGAGACCTTGGGCAAGATTCACTTTTGGCTATCCTTTGTCGGTGTCAACGTGACCTTTTTCCCCCAGCACTTCTCAGGGTTGGCTGGTATGCCACGCCGTATTCCCGACTACCCGCTGCAGTTCGCGGACTTCAACATGATTTCCAGCGTAGGCGCGTTTATTTTCGGTCTGTCTCAGGTGTTCTTCCTTTATGTGATTATTAAGTCTTTGCGATCTGGAGCCCCCGCCACAGGGCGGTCATGGGAAGGCGCCAAGGGATTGGAGTGGACGCTGCCATCGCCAGCGCCTTACCATTCCTTCACTCAGCCACCGGTTGTGAAAGACGAAGAGGTATTGGGCTAAGCCCGAGAACACTATGACGGAGCAATCACAGCAAGCGGGCATCAAAAAGACAGTGCGTAAAACGTCGCTAATTGTCCTAGGTATGTGCGGATTTGCCTTCGCCCTGGTGCCACTTTACGACTTGTTCTGTGAAGTGACAGGGCTCAACGGGAAAACCGGTGGGCCATATGTTTTTGACGAGGCGAGCACAGAGCCAGATCGCTCTAGGCTCGTTAAAGTCAATTTTCTGACTAATACCAATGAGGGTATGCCGTGGAAGTTTTGGTCTGGCAAGGGTGCGGTGAGGGTCCACCCTGGCGAAGCTAAAACCGTTAGTTTTTTTGTAAAAAACACGACGAACAAGACCATGGTTGCACAGGCGATACCATCGCTGGTGCCATTCTCGGCAACGGATTTCTTTCACAAGACTGAGTGCTTTTGCTTTTAGCAACAAATACTTCAGCCAGGAGAGGAAGTCGAAATGCCCATGCGCTTCATCGTAGGGCGTGAGCTGCCGAAAAACGTGGGTTCGATTAATCTGAGCTACGCTCTTTTTGATATCACAGACCGCGTGGACCTATCAGCCATTCAAGGTAATGGCTCACAAGACCGGTTAGCAGCAGCTGGCGGGTAGTTAATAGTTTTAGTGGAGGAGTCTCATGGCTAATTCGGCCGACGTCGATAAGTCGATTTACTACGTACCAGAGTCCGGCTGGTACCCGGTGTTTTTGGCCTTTGGTCTGATGTTAACGGTGACCGGTTTGGCTGGCTGGTTAAATGACGTCAGCGCTGGCGGCACTGGAGACGCAACTCAATCAACCATTGGCTTCGCCATCGTGGCTTTGGTTCTTTACAGCTGGTTCGCCAAGGTCATTGAGGAAAACACCGCCGGCCTAAATAACGAATCAGTGCAAAAGAGTTACGTCTGGGGCATGGGATGGTTCATCTTCTCAGAAGTGATGTTTTTCGCAGCCTTCTTCGGCGCTTTGTTTTACGTCCGAAGCTTCGTTGTGCCATGGCTGGGTGGTGAAGGAGACAAAGGTATTTCCAACTATCTGTGGCCTGCTTTCGAAGCGACGTGGCCCGTGGTGCAAAACCCTGACCCTGCTTTGTTTGCTAACCCAGGTGAGAGCATGCAGGCGCCAGGCGTTACAGATGTTAGTGCTTGGACCGCTTATCTGCCATTTTACAACACCGTTATCCTTCTTAGCTCCAGCGTTACGGTGCACTTCGCCCACGATGCGATCAAGTCGCAAAATCGCCAGAAGCTAATCGGTTGGTTGGGTCTTACTGTTTTGTTGGGCGCCATCTTCTTGGTGTTGCAGGTAGAAGAGTACATTCATGCTTATACCGAGCTGGGGCTCACCCTAGGAAGCGGCATCTACGGGTCGACATTTTTCATTCTAACCGGCTTTCACGGATTCCACGTGACGCTGGGTACCTTCATGCTGTTGATCCAACTCTTCAGGGCAATTAAGGGGCATTTCTCCCCGAAAGATTGCTTTGGCTTTGAAGCTTCCAGCTGGTATTGGCACTTTGTAGACGTTGTGTGGGTTGGATTGTTCTTCTTTGTCTACGTGTTCTAGCTGACCAGTTGTCATGACGCACGAATCAAAAAAGGGGCAGCATGCCCCTTTTTTGTTAACTCAATTTTGTCCGGTCGCAATCCGCTTCTACTGTGCCTCCTCGGAGCCTTCCGTGACGTTCGCTGTTTCAGTAGTTTCATGCCAAGGCGCGTTTAGGCCCATGCGCAGTTCACCAGTGTAGAATCCATAGCCGGTGGCCAATAGCAACAGGGTGGCAAAGGTGATTCGAACTCCAAGCGCATACCAAAGTCTGCGACTCTCGGGCTTACCCGTATCTTTAAAGAGAAAGACAAGGCCACTCATTAGACTGAGCACTACGCAGATTAATAAAATGACGATAATGACTTTTAACACGGCCAGGCAACTCCACTTAGATTCGCGGCCATTGTATCAATGGCTTGTGAGCGTGAAGTGATGATGAAGTTCGACCCAGGTTGGCGCATGACTGCATTCTTCTTTCTAATGATGCCGATTCTCCTCGGGTTGGGTATGTGGCAAGTAGAGCGGGGTGAGCAAAAACGCGCTCTAGAAAATCAATATCTTGCCAAGTTGACTGAACTGCCTTTGTCGCCATCGCCGGAAACGCTGTCCCAGCCGTTTCAAGCTTTGCGATTGTCGGGCCGATACCACCCCGAGATCTTTCTGTTGGATAATCAAGTGTCGAATGGAAGCGTGGGATTTTGGGTTTATCAAGTCTTTAGTGATCGCTCTCACGGCAAACTGTTAATCAATCGAGGCTTCACGGCCTCTGCTGGGCGAGATGAATTACCCGACATCCAAGCCCCGGCACAAGACATAACATTGATAGCCACAGCTTGGCCCCAGTTAGGGCTGATACCGGCCTGGGGTGACCAGCAATGGAGCGCTTCTTGGCCGAAGGTTATTCAGAGGGCCAACGTGGAGCGCATGGCGTTAGCCTCCGGAGCTTGGCCAGTTGAGTTGAGATTGGAGCCGGGCCAGCCCAGTGTTCTAGAACCAGCTCCTTTCGCGTCGCGATTATCCGACGACAAACATCGAGGATATGCCGTGACCTGGTTCGGTCTTGCAGTGGTCTTGTTCTTTGGCTACGGCTATCTGGGGCTAAGGCACCCCGTTAAACGCGGCTGATCTGCGAAAGTACGACAAAAGTCATCAACAGACCAAGCACGGGCGAATCAAACCCCACTTATAAACAACGGAAGCGTTATGGAACAATCGAAGCAAAACGGGCCCACCAGCGGGCGCAAACAACTGGCCGTCATATTGATCATGGCTTTGTGTTCTTTGGGAGGGTCCTATGCCCTGTTTTTTGCTGCCCAAGACGGCGAACGCTGGGGCACTACCAACAATGGAACATTCGTCCAACCCGTTGTCACGGTAGATCAGCTGCAGTGGCAAACGCCGGACGGTGTGCCCCTATCCACGTCCAGTCAGTGGTGGCTTTGGACAGTAGCTGACCAATGCGACGTTGTGTGTGCCGAGGCATTGCAGAAGCTAAGAGCCGCCCACATATTGTTAAACAAGGAAGCCAAGCGAGTGCGGCGCGGGATAACGACGGGACCAGCTTTTGTCATCCCAGACGATCAGCCGGACTTGTTCCGCATCCAGTCGTTGCGCGAACAAACGCCAGAGGGCATTTACATTGTCGATCCCAACGGAAACTTGGTCTTTTTCTACCCGTTGGACATAAATCCAAAACTGCTGCTCGCAGATCTCAAACGTCTATTAAAGGTCTCTCAAATTGGTTAACGCTCAAATCAGAAAACTCGCCGGCTTCGGCGTCATTTTTGCACTTTTAGTGGTCTCCGTCGGCGCCTATACCCGATTGGCTGATGCTGGTTTGGGGTGTCCGGATTGGCCGGGGTGCTATGGATTTTTAACAGTTCCGGATCAGGCCGATGAAATCAGCCTAGCGGAAACCCTTTACCCCGATGCACCGGTGGAATTTGCCAAAGCTTGGTGGGAAATGGGCCACCGCTACATCGCCGGTGCTTTGCTTCTACTGGTGTTTTTGATGTTGGTTAAAGCGTATCGCGGCCGACAAACAGAGGACACACCACTGACCCTGACCGGTGTGCTGATGGTGGTGATCCTGTGTCAAGCCGCCTTTGGCGCTTGGACGGTCACCCTGAAACTTTGGCCTCAGGTTGTCACCGGGCATTTACTTGGCGGGTTCACGACCCTCAGCTTGATCTGGCTGTTATACCTTCGTCAGGGGGGCGCCTCCCGAATCGTTCAAGCACTGCCTGCTCCGTCATTGCTGGCTAAGGTGGCCTTCGTGGCCGTGGTAATTCAAATCATCCTAGGGGGCTGGGTCTCTTCCAACTACGCTGCCCTAGCTTGTTACGACTTCCCCAGTTGCGACGGTACCTATTCGCCGCCTATGGATTTACAGCAAGGGTTCAATGTTTTTCAAAGCGTGGGTCCCAACTACTTGGGCGGTTTGATGACCAGTGAAGCCCGGACCGCCATTCATTGGGTCCACCGAATTGGCGCCTTAATCGTGCTCTGTGTTGTTGGCGGGTTAGTGGTCCAAATGGTCAAGCAGGTGGCAGTGGTAGGTTATGCGCTGCTCGCCGCGTTGGTTATTCAGATCACCTTGGGTATTTTAAACGTGGTTTGGGTTCTACCTCTGCTGAACGCTACGGCGCACAATACGGTTGGAGCCCTCTTGCTGCTGGTGCTGGTTACTATAAACTTCGCGCCCCGGCTGCGGACCGTGCAGCCCAATGTCTGAGTACCCAGTAACAATGAGTGAAGCTGTCACAGGCGCCTCCTGGCAAGATTATCTCGAGATGTGCAAACCACGCGTTGTTTTACTGATGTTGCTGTGCGCCATTGTTGGTATGTTTTTGGCAACTCCCGGTGCGGTGCCCGTGTCTACCTTGGTGTTCGGCAGTTTAGGCATTGCTCTTGTGGCCGGATCGGCAGCCGTGGTCAACCACATCGCCGACCAACACATCGATGCGCAGATGGCCCGAACGGATAATCGTCCGGTGGCAACCGGTCGTGTGAACAACCAACAGGCCATGGTGTTTTGTGCGGTCACGGGCTTGGTCGGTATGCTGGTCTTGTGGTTTTTCGTAAATCCGCTAACCGCTTGGTTAAACCTAGCGTCTTGGGTGGGGTACGGATTCATTTACACCATGTACCTAAAGCGGGCGACGCCCCAGAACATCGTCATTGGTGGGTTGTTCGGTGCTGCGCCCCCGCTGTTTGGGTGGACTGCGGTAACCAACAGCATTGACCCTGGTGGCTTGCTGCTGGTACTGATTATTTTTGCTTGGACGCCGCCGCACTTTTGGGCTTTGGCGCTGGAAAGAAAAGAAGAGTACGCCGACGTCGGTATGCCCATGCTGCCGGTTACTCACGGAGAAGCCTATACGCGACTTCATATATTGCTCTACACCATATTGCTGGTGATCGCTTCGGTCTTGCCCTTTGTCATTACAATGTCGGGACCTATTTACCTAGCCGGTGCGTTGGCACTGGGAGCAGGTTTTTTGTACTGGGCTATTGTCCTACTTCTCAACAAAAACGAAAAAGCACCCATGGAGACTTTTCGTTATTCCATCGTTTATCTGGGCGCACTGTTTTTGTTGATGTTGGTGGATCACTATCTATTCCTCGGCCTCAGCCTTGAAGCACCTATTCAAATGACTCCGATATCGGCCTGATCTGTGAACACGATTAAAAGTACCGTTCTTCTTTGTTTGGTTTTCATCTCCATAGTGCTGGTGATGTTTGTCGTCAGCGTGCTTCGTGTACCCCAGTTGTCTGAGGAAGAAATGCGAGCCAAGGGCGTGTTTATTTTGCCCAAGCCGCGGGACATTGCAGAGTTTCAGTTACAGGCGCATACCGGCGAGGATTTTGAACGCTCTGACTTGGAAGGGCGTTGGAACTTCATTTTCTTCGGCTTCGTAAACTGCCCTGACGTGTGCCCAACCAGCATGGCGGTTCTGGGTACCGCAGAACGCGAGCTTCGCGCCCAGGACCCGGAACAGGCGGATCTATTCCAAGGTATTTTAGTGTCGGTAGATCCGGATCGAGACAGTCTGGAACAGCTAGGCAGCTACGCAACGGCTTTCTCACCGCGATTTCTTGGCGTCACCGGTTCTCGGCAAGCGCTGGTGCCTTTAACGAGTCAACTTAATGTGGCCTTTGCCAAAGTACCCTTAAGTACCCCGAGTAGCACTGAACCAGTGGCGCAAGAGGATGCCTACACCGTGGATCACACCGGAAATATCGTCATTGTTAACCCAATGGGTCACTATCACGGGTTCATCAAGTTGCCACACGATGCCGAGACCATTAGGCTGACCTACCAGACGTTAGCGGCACAGTTTTAGGCTTGTAGATAAAGCCGGGTCACCTCGCGTAGCGGCGCAATTGCCGAATAGAGGCAACGGTGGTCGGGGGCAGGTTGAGCTAGGAAGATTCATCATAGGGTCGAAGCCAATATCCGCTCAGGGTTCACAGCATTCGTGACTAAGGTGGTCTATGAGCGCGGGCACTACTTTTCAGCCAGATATGGCTCACTCATCGGAGGTTCGACCGTCCGCCGATTTCGACGGCGCCAAAAGTGCCGTAGCAGCCTTTTCAAAAACGCGTTCGGCTACACAAGCCCTCTGCGCGCCCCTACAGATAGAGGATTATGGCGTTCAGCCAATGCCCGATGCGAGTCCGCCGAAGTGGCATCTGGCGCACACCACATGGTTCTTTGAAACGTTCCTTCTGAAAACCTTCAGCAAAGGCTACAGTGCATTTCACCCAGCCTTTGAGCACCTGTTTAACTCCTATTACAACGGGGTAGGTGAGCCATTTCCCCGGTCGCGCCGGGGCCACCTGTCCCGACCTACCGTTGATGAGGTGACGGCCTATCGCCAACATGTGGATGCCGAGGTTTGCGCCTTGCTAGACCTAGCTGAGCAAGGCGATTGTTGGGCTGAGATAAGCCGGATCTTGTTGTTGGGGCTGCATCACGAGCAGCAACACCTAGAGCTGCTGCTGACAGATATCAAATACAATCTCAGACACAATCCGCTGCATCCAGCATACGTATCCGGTTCTCATGGAGCTGGCAGTGGCGAAAAAGAAGTAGCGGGCCTCAACCCGTCAGAGCAAATTCAGCACAAGCCACTGGGGTTTGATGCGTTCCGGCCGGGTTTGGTTGAGATTGGCGCTAACTCGGGATTTTGCTTCGATAATGAGCTTCCGCGCCATTCGGTCTTTGTTCGGTCCTTCGCTCTAGCCGATCGCGTGATTACCAACCGAGAGTTCCTAGCGTTTATGGATGACGGCGGTTACCGTCGCCCAGACTTGTGGCTATCTGAGGCTTGGGCTAATCGGCAGCCAGAGGATCAACACCGTCCCCTGTATTGGCGAATGCATGACGACGACTGGTACGAGTATCGACTGGAGGGCGGCTTAAGCAAGCTGGATCTCGATGCCCCGGTGGTCCATGTCAGTGGTTACGAGGCAGCGGCCTTCGCCGCGTGGTCCGATGCTCGGTTGCCCACGGAATTTGAATGGGAAGTTGCGGCTCGTGACCAAGTCATTTGCGGCAATTTTGTCGAGGAGGGTGTGTTTCATCCAAGGCCTTTGGGCCCTGATAACAAGCAGCTATTTGGCGATGTTTGGGAGTGGACCAGCAGTAGTTATGGACCCTATCCGGGATATCGCCCGCTGCCAGGGGTTCTTGGTGAGTACAATGGGAAATTCATGAGCAGTCAGTGGGTGCTGCGTGGCGGATCCTGTGCAACACCTCGAGATCATATACGTTCAAGCTACCGAAATTTTTTCTATCCTAAGGACGCTTGGCAATTTAGCGGCATTCGTCTGGCAAAAGATCTATGAATTCTCCAAACCAAAACTTCGCCTTTCTTGACTTGCACCCCCCTAAGGACAACACCTTGTCGGAGGTTTGCGCTAGCCTTGGCCAAAACGCGAAGAGCCTATCGCCAAAGTTCTTTTACGATGAGAAGGGGTCCCAGCTTTTTGAAGCGATTACGGAGCTGGAAGAGTACTACCCAACTCGTACAGAGCTGGCTTTATTCGACGCGCACCTGCCTGAAATCGCCAAGTTAATTGGTCACAATAGCTGTGTGATCGAATATGGAAGCGGTTCCTCTCTTAAAATACGCAAGCTGTTAGAGGCGCTTCTGCCCAGTGCCTATGTGCCTGTGGATATTTCGCGCGACTACCTGCTCAGCACGGCCACAGCCTTATCACGGGACTTTTCTGAACTAAGTGTCTTTCCCGTCTGCGCGGACTTCACTCAGGACATGGCTTTACCGGCACAAGTTAGCCAGTTGCATCGAGTGGGGTTCTTCCCCGGTTCAAGTATCGGCAATTTCGAGCCAACTCAAGCACGGGAATTTATACGACAGGTCGGGGATACCCTCGGCGCTAACGGTTATTTTCTGGTCGGGGTGGACTGCAAAAAAGATCCGCTAGTGTTAGAACGAGCGTACGCTGATGCCGCCGGTGTGACCGCGGCCTTCAATCTCAATGCCCTTGTGCATTTGAATCGGGAACTTGGGGCAAATTTTCAGCTGGAGAATTTCCAGCATATGGCCCGATACAACGAACAACAGGGCTGTATTGAAATGTTTTTGCGCAGCACACGGGCTCAGCAAGTGAACATCGGTGATGCCGTTTTCGACTTTGAGGTGGGAGAGCTATTGCATACCGAGAACTCCTACAAGTATGCACCGTCGGAGTTTATGGCACTGGCAGAAAGCGCTGGTTTTCGATGCTTAAAGCATTGGCTGGATAAAGATGAATACTTTGGGCTTTATCTGCTTCAAGCAAAATAAAAAAGTGCCTGCTTCATGGTGGTATGAACGTTTGGTCGAGGAGGTCAGAAACGTTGCCTATTCGAATTCCCAAAGCACCCAGCTAGGCACCAGACTTTCAACGCGCCGCAGGTCTCCCCCGGCTTGGGTGGGATCCTTTGGCACCAGGTAGTAAGGCTTTCCAAACGACGGCACTACTCGGATCATGCGCAGCTGTCCGTTTTGCCTAAACTCGTAAATCATCCGATCTTTTTCTGCGATAACCACCACATCTGGGCCGCGCTGGGCAGCATGAGTCGTAAGCGATCCTGCTAGGGCCCCAGTGGCAAGCAGGCAAAGAAGCAGCGCTTTGAGGGTGCGACGCTGCACACTTTCTAGCGATTGTGGTGCGAGTAAGGCCATAATTGATTCCAGAATTATCACAAGCGACGGGAGCTTAACGTGGTCGACAATTTAACGCCCAAGGCGACAGAACTCCACGGCCCTGTTGTGCTGGTTGATGGGTCCTCATATTTGTTTCGCGCGTTTTATGCGTTACCAGATTTACGCAGTACCAGTGGCCACCCGACCGGGGCGATTCGCGGTGTGATCAGCATGTTGCGGCGGCTGGCAAAGGACTATCCCACAAGTCCGCTGGCGGTAGTGTTCGACGCGCCTGGCAAAACCTTTCGTGACGATATGTACGAGCAGTACAAAGCGAACCGAAGCTCTATGCCCGACGACCTGCGGGAACAAATTGCGCCGCTACATGAAATGATCAAGGCCATGGGGTTGCCATTTGTCATGGTTGAAGGCGTTGAAGCAGACGATGTCATTGGCACCTACGCGGCTCAAGCGACAGCGTCACAGAAACACACGGTTATCTCCACCGGCGACAAGGACATGGCCCAACTGGTTACACCCTTTGTGACACTGGTTAACACCATGACGGAAACCACCATGGACGCAGCAGGGGTTGTAGAAAAGTTCGGTGTGAACCCGGAGCAGATCGTCGACTATTTGGCGCTGATGGGTGACACCGTGGACAACATTCCTGGCGTGCCAAAGGTTGGCCCAAAGACGGCGGCAAAATGGCTCAATGAATACGGTTCGCTGGATGAGCTGATAGCTAAGGCGGAGGAAGTGAAGGGCAAAGTTGGTGAGAACTTGCGCGACAGTCTTGAACAGCTGCCGCTGTCTCGCGCTCTAACCCAGATAAAGTGTGACGTAGATCTGCCGCTCCATTTTGCCGATCTGGTGCCTACCGAACCGGATGTGGCAGTGCTCGGAAAGTTCTACCGCGAATTCGAATTTAAATCCTGGCTGGAAGAGGTTGAACCAGTGGGTGGTGCCAACGACGCAGTGGGCGCAAACGAGGTTGTGCAGGAGCAGGTTGAAACAGATTACGATCTGATCTTAGACGAGGGCCAGTTAAGCGAATGGGTCCAGCGCCTTAGCGAACAGGAGTTGTTCGCCATCGATACGGAAACAACCAGCGTCAACTACATGGACGCTGAGCTGGTGGGCTTCTCCTTTGCTGTCAGTCCAGGACGCGCAGCCTACCTGCCGGTTGCTCATGATTACCCCGGTGCGCCGGATCAGATTTCGTTGGAAACGGCGATCACCGCCCTGAGGCCAGTGCTTGAAAACTCCGCGATCGCTAAGGTAGGCCAAAACCTGAAATACGATATGAGCGTGTTGGCACGATACGGCGTGGCCATTGAGGGCCCGATTCACGACACGATGCTGCAATCCTATGTGCTGAACAGCGTCGCTACCCGGCATAATATGGATGCCCTAGCCGGCTATTACTTGGATCGCAAAACTATCCACTTTGAGGACGTGGCAGGCAAGGGCGCAAAGCAGCTCACCTTTAATCAGGTACCGCTAGAAACCGCCGGTGATTACGCTGCAGAAGATGCGGACGTTACCTTGCAATTGCACCACTGCCTGTATCCCCAGCTACAGGCTGAGCCAAGTTTGAGCCGAGTTTATAGCGACATTGATATGCCCTTGGTGCGCATTCTGTCGGAAGTGGAACGAAGGGGCACCCTAGTGGACGGGCGCATGTTGAAGCAGCATGGTGCCGAGCTGGCAGACCGATTGAATGAACTAACTCAAGAGGTTTGGGCGTTGGCCGGCGAGAATTTTAATCTCGACAGCCCGAAGCAACTGCAGGTGATTTTGTACGACAAGATGGGTCTGCCGGTCTTGAAGAAAACCCCAGGAGGCCAGCCGTCTACTGCTGAGCTGGTGTTGGTAGATTTGGCCCAGGACTACGAGTTGCCGGAAAAGATCTTAGCGTATCGGAGCCTTGCGAAGCTCAAGTCAACCTATGCAGACAAGCTGCCCTTAGACATAAATCGAGAAACCGGCCGCATCCATACCTCCTATCATCAGGCGGTGACGGCCACCGGGCGGTTGTCGTCATCAGATCCCAACCTCCAGAACATTCCCATTCGCAATGCCGAAGGCCGGCGCATTCGACAGGCGTTTGTAGCACCACCGGGGAATCTGGTGTTGGCCGCCGACTACTCTCAGATCGAGCTGCGGATTATGGCGCACCTTTCCGGAGACGCAGGGCTGACTCAAGCCTTCGCGGAAAACCAAGACATTCACCGGGCTACCGCTGCAGAGGTCTTTGGCTTGGCTCCAGATGAGGTGGCGGATGAGCAGCGCCGTAGTGCAAAGGCCATAAACTTTGGCCTAATTTACGGTATGTCGGCCTTCGGTTTAGCCAAGCAGTTGAATATTTCTCGTGGCCTCGCAGCAGACTACATAGACCGTTACTTTGACCGTTATCCCGGCGTGCTTCGTTATATGGAAGAAACGAAGGCAGTGGCGGCGGAGCAAGGTTTTGTTGAAACGGTGTTTGGCCGCCGGCTTTACTTACCAGAGATCAACGCCAAGGCAGTACCGCGAAGGCAGGCCGCCGAACGAACGGCCATTAATGCGCCCATGCAGGGAACCGCTGCAGACATCATCAAGCTTGCCATGATGGCGGTTCAACAATGGCTACCCAGCAGCGGTTTGGATGCTCGGATGATCATGCAGGTGCACGATGAATTGGTCTTTGAAGTGGCCGAGGCTGATGTGGCCGACTTAGATCGTGGTGTGATTCAGCGCATGTCTGAGGCTGCATCGCTCAATGTTCCCTTGGTAGTGGACACCGGGGTCGGCGAGAATTGGGATCAGGCTCATTAAATCGCCCCGATGAGTCCGCTGGGTGGATGGGCAAATCCAGCGATGTTCAGATCTCCAGGTCAATGGGTGTCGCCAGCCAATCCAGCAGTTTGCCCATCAGCTCTGGCTTGCCTTGGCCTCGGGCGGCGGAGAACCCCTGAAATGTCGCGGTTGGGTGGGTTTTGTACAGGTTTTGAATTTTAGCCACCGCCTGCTTTTGCGCGCCGAAACTGAGCTTGTCGGCTTTGTTCAACAGCACATGAATCGGCAGCTCGCTGGCTTCGGCCCAGTTCAACATCTCTTGGTCAAAGGATTGATTGGGGTGTCGAATGTCCATGACCAGAACAATGCCTGTTAACGCGTCACGGTAGGACAGGTAGTGGTTGACGGCGCTTTGCCAGCTCTTTTGCGCCTCCTTGCCTGCCTTGGCGTAGCCATAGCCGGGTAAGTCCACAAGTCGGCCGCCGGTTCGCACGTCAAAAAAGTTGAGTAATTGGGTGCGGCCGGGTGTTTTACTGACCTTCGCTGTGCGTCGGTTGCCGGTTAATTGATTAAGCACAGAGGATTTACCGGCGTTTGAGCGGCCGGCAAAAGCAACCTCGGCACCCTCAATGGGGGGGCAACGTTTTAAGTCAGGTGAACTGGTTAAAAAGGTTGCTTCCAAACGTTCTGGCAAAGACACATTCTCGGTCATCTTGTATATAATCTCGCGGCCTTACCGGCGGTGAAACGCGCATGGCATTTCGGCACCTGTAGCTAAATGGGGTCGGAAGGTAGGAGGCAGTGTATCACCGCTGGCGCAATATGCTCAGAGCAGCCTTGCAGGTCGGTACGAAGAATTGCCATGGGTTATGCGATATAGCCTTGGCCACGAGTTTTATTAGGGCGCATCCAAGCTGTGTTTTATCGCACGGATTCAAGGATGTCGCATCAGTGATTTGTCAGTGAATTAGGGAAAACATAAATGAGTGTTCGCATCGCCGCAGCAAAACTAATGATCCTTTCTGCGCTCTTGGGCGTAACTACGTCCCAAGCGTTGGCCGCCGGAGATCCTGAAGCAGGTAAAGCCGGGTCAATGGTTTGTGCTTCTTGCCATGGTCAAGACGGTGCCTCGGCCATTGATCCCTCTTATCCCCAGCTGGCAGGTCAGAATGAACGTTACTTGGCCAAGCAGCTAAAAATGTTTCAATCCGGTGAGCGTGATGTTGCGCTGATGACCGCCCAACTTGTTGGCAAGAGCGAACAAGATTTGGATGACCTTGCAGCCTACTATGCAAGTTTGCCGTCTAAGGCCGCTCAAGCTACCGGAAGCGACCAAGACATTGCGCTAGCTCGCAAGATCTACAAGGGCGGCATCGCAGAGAAAGGTGTGGCAGCGTGCAGTGCGTGCCACGGCCCCAACGGTGCCGGTAATGCCCAAGCAGGGTTCCCACGAATTGGTGGTCAATCTGTGGCCTATACCGCAGCGCAACTGGTTGCTTATCGCGAAGGCGCTCGCCGATCCGACGAAGAATATGGCGGTATGATGCGCGGCGTGTCTCGCGGATTGTCTGATCGCGAGATAGCAGTGTTGGCCGATTACATCAGCGGTTTAAATTAATCCGCTCGAAATAGAACGGTATCGAAAACTCGAATCGTGACGGAGATAGACGATGTGCACAAAGACCATGAAGACCATCATCATCGTATTGGCTGCCTTCTTCACTTCACCTTGGGCACTGGCCGAACAACAATTCGTCGAAGGCACTCACTACGAGCGCCTCGACGTTCCGGTGCAGACGGGACTGGAAGATACCCAGCCGCCCCAAGTGGAGGTGGTCGAGGTTTTTTCCTACATGTGCATCCACTGCTACAGCTTTGATCCGGTACTGGAGCGCTGGGAAAGCGATGGCAAGCCTGCCGCCGCCTCCTTTAGCCGACTACCTGCGGTCTTTTCCAGTGATTGGGCGTTAATGGCTCAAGCGTTTTATACCGCGGAAGTTTTGGGTGTTAGCGAACAAATGCACATGCCGCTGTTTGAGGCCGTCCACGTAAAGCCAGTAAACCTCCGAAACGAGACGAAAATGGCCGAATTGTTTGTGGATGCCTCTGGCGTGACCGCCGACGCATTCACCAAGGCCTTTAATTCGTTCTTTGTTCGTAGCCGGGTGATGCAGGCCCAAGCGAAAAGCAAGGCCTATGGAATAACGGGTGTCCCCACTCTCATCGTCAACGGCAAGTACCGCGTCACCGGCACAATGGCCGGGTCTACCGAGGCCATGCTGGACGTAGTGAATTTCTTGGTTCAGCAAGAAAGCGCCAGTCTCTAGCGAAAAAGCCTAACCTAGCTCTTGCGCCTGTTTGTCTAGGTGACTTACCAGTCGGGCTTTTGCCGCTGTTGTTTTGTGGTGCCGTGTTTCTTCTTTCGATCGACACGTTTTTGTTTGGCTGACTGACTGGGACCGGTAGCGATCCGTTTTTTCGGCCGCTGTCTGGCTCCTTGGATCATGGCTTCAACCCGGGCAAGGGCTTGCTGACGGTTTTTTAGTTGGGAGCGATGGCTGCTTGCCTGCACAACTAAAATACCCTGTTTATTGATGCGATTGGCTTGAAGGGAGATCAGCCGATTCAGTGCGTAGCCATCGAGCCCTAGAAGAGTTGTATCCACACGTAGCTCCACTGCAGTAGAGGTTTTGTTGACGTGCTGCCCGCCGGGTCCTGAGCTGTGAATGAACTGGAATTCACAGGCTGCTTGGGGGACACCAGAGTTTTTTATCGCGCTCATAATCGCACCGTCATTTGCATCAGCAGCTCGTCGAATGATCAAACCTTTGTGGCTTGGACACAACCTCATCGCGTAGGTTCTTAAGCGGTTCCCGAGTAGAATAACAGCATCGAACACAGGTGGCTGTTGAGGATAGAACGTCCCATTCCCAGTTGGCCATATTGGTGACACATCGGTGTGGCTGATGGCAGCTTTCGTAGCTTCGAATTGAAACAGAGACCGACGGATAAGAGACCTAAGGAAATAATATGAGCGCTTTGGACCGTCAGGAAGTTCTAGCCAAGCTACAGTCTTGGCAGGCTCTAGAAATAGACAGCGAGGGTATCTGGCAGTGGGCTTTGCAGGCTGCGGATCAACGTACTACCGATGACGCGGTCATCTTGGCGGTGATGGAGATGCTTTGCGCACTGCCACAGGATCTTTGGATAGAGGAGGATGCCCAGGTAATGATCGATGCATTGGGTAACCCGGCGGATCAGTCCGACCTGTCCATGAACCTGCTTTGGAATTATCCGGATATTATCGACCAGCGTCGTCGGCGCCGGGCCTTGGAAGATCACCCGCTGTATGGGCCGTATTGTGTGGACTGAGGGTAGTTTGGGGTCACACAGATGATGGGTAACGGAAAAAAACTCCAGGAATTGATTCAGCTACTCGACCTAGAGCAGATCGAGGACAATGTCTTTCGCGCCTATCACCCGGAAGGCCGACAGGGCAGGCTTTATGGCGGTCAAATTATGGCACAAGCCCTGATGGCTGGTGGTCGTACGGTTTCTGAGGAGCTGCGCGTTCATTCCTTGCACGGCTATTTTTTACGGCCGGGGGATCCGAAAGTGCCGGCGGTTATTCGAGTTGAGCGAGCCAGAGATGGTCGTTCCTTCGCCACGCGCAGGATCTTGGTAACTCAGCGGGGAGAAGCCATTTTCAACATGGACGCTTCTTTTCAGATTCAAGAGCCAGGATTAGAGCATCAGGCGCAAAAACCCGAACTGGCGCCGCCGACCAAAGAAAAAATCCCTCCCGCGTTGTTAGATGCACCCTTTGTAACTTGGCGACACGAGTTTCGTCGGCTGCAGTCCGAAAGTCCGCAACCACCAGAGCAATTTGTATGGTTCGCCCCGACAGGTCAGGTTCCCGATGATCCCCTGATGGCCGCCTGCCTATTAGTGTTTGAATCGGACAACGTATTGATTGGCACCGCCCGCCTGCCTCATCGGGGTAGCTTTAAGCGAGAACACATGCAGGTGGCCAGCCTAGATCACGCCATGTGGTTTCATCGCCCACTGGATCTTAACCAGTGGCTGCTGTACGCCATTGATTCCCCCAGCGCGTCTCATGCTCGGGGGTTTGCTCGAGGCAGCATTTTTACCGAGGGCGGCGACCTGATCGCATCCACCGTCCAAGAGGGATTGATCCGCGTCCGTGATCCCTAATTAGATGCGGATCGCTCCCAGTGAGTTTGCTACAAAGAATCCACCAAGTTACGCAGCTTCTCGCATTGGGCGGTGCGCTCGGCGGCATCGGCACCGGCAAAGTTAACGTTCAGCGAGGTGACGCCAGATTCGCGCAGGGCGTACAAACGCTCCTTGACGAAGCCCTCTGGTCCAATCAGTGAGCTTTTAGCCAAATAGTCATCGGGGATTGCCTCCTCTGCGGCTTTCTTTTCGCCAGCAAGGTACAAGTCTTGAATGATTTTGGCTTCGTCGGCGTAGCCGCTCTTAGAGAAAATGTCGTTGTAGAAATTCTTGGAGCGAGCGCCCATACCGCCAATGTACAAAGCAGCACCCGGTCGAGCGCGATCTCGCAGCGGTTCGGTACCCTCACCAATTGCCACACTTCCGCCGGCATAAATATCCAGTGGAGCGCGGTCGCCAGCACGCTTGCCGTTGCCTTTGCGCAAGGCATCTCCCCAGACCGCATCAGCGGCTTCAGCAGTATAAAACGCTGGCAGCCATGCATCCGCCAGCTCTGCTGTCGCGGCCACGCTGGCCGGTCCCAGGGAGGCGATAGCGATTGGAATATCTGAACGAACTGGGTGATTGATCAGCTTAAGTGGCTTGCCAAGCCCTGTGCCTTGGTCTTGAGGCAGGGGGATCTGATAGTGATCGCCCATGTACTGCACTTTTTCTCGTCGCCACACTTGCCGGCAAATCTCGATAACCTCTCGGGTACGGGCTACTGGAGCGGTGTAGGGAAGGCCATGAAAGCCTTCGACCACCTGGGGGCCTGATGCGCCCAAGCCCAACATGGCTCTGCCGTCGGATAGATAGTCGACGCCAGCAGCTGTCATAGCCAAAACGCTGGGTGTGCGGGTGTAAATGGGTAAAATGCCTGACGCGATAATGACGCGTTCGGTTTCCGCAGCTAAGTAGCCCATGGCTGATGGGGCGTCGAAGCTGTAGGCCTCGGGTACCCAAGCCACATCAAGGCCAGCTTTTTCTAACAGTTTTATTTCGGCAACAGCCTCTTTGAAACCGCCCGCGTAATTGATAAGCGTAGAAATTTTCAATGTTCATCCCCTTATTTTGATTGCGGGATTATGACGACTTGGGCATGGTCAGAGAAAGTTATTTTCAACGCTAAATGCCTGACTTGGGGAGCGTCTGCATGAGTCTAAAATCCATATATTCCAATATTTCGTATGTCTGCTTGTTGGCGGCGGCGCTTTTGGTAGCCGGTCCCGCGCGCGGGTTTGAGCTGCAACCCTATGTCGACGATGCAGTGCCCAACTTGGTTCGCTACATCAACGTCGACACCATCAATCCCCCAGGCAATGAATCTCGGGGCGTCGTATTTTTGGGCGGCCTGCTAAGCGATGCAGGTATTGCTTACGAAAGCGCAGAATCTGCGCCGGGCCGAGGTAATTTATGGGCGAAGCTGCCCGGGGTGCCGGATTCTAATGGTCGTAAGCTTCCCGGCTTGGTCTTGCTTCATCACATTGATGTGGTGCCCGCCAATTCGGCCCACTGGCAGGTAGATCCCCTGTCTGGCGATATCCTCAATGGCTACATATACGGGCGTGGAGCCATCGACACCAAGGGTCTTGGCATGGTGCAACTCCAAGCCTTTCTTGCCCTTGCTGCCAGCGGCCAGTCTTTGAATCGTGATGTTTGGTATGTCGCCACCGCGGACGAAGAGGCCGGCGGGTTATTTGGTGCCGGTTGGCTGGTGGAAAATCGTCCGGAGATTTTTGCCGATGTAGGTTACCTGCTAAATGAAGGAGGCTCTGGCCGCCGCTATAAGCAAGGTGTTGCGGTGATGGTGGAGGTGACCCAAAAGGTACCTTTATGGTTGCGGTTACGGTCCACGGGTCGACCGGGCCACGGCTCAGCACCCCAGGTGGCAACATCGGTGACCCGGCTGGTCCGGGGGTTGGAGCGCATTCGAGAGACAAACTTTCCGGTTAACGTGGTGCCGCCGGTGGCGGCAATGTTCGAAGGCATCGCACCCTATCAAGGGGAGAGTCTGCGAAGCCAGTACGCAAGCATTGCTCAGGCCGCTAAGGATCCGGAGTTTATGCTCAGCTTGAGGCTGAAGAACCCGGGCGCTCATGCCTTACTGCGAAATACTTGTTCGATTACCCGGTTGCAGGGCAGCAGTAAAATTAATGTGGTACCAGCAGAGGCGTCGGCAGAGCTAGATTGCAGGTTATTGCCAGACCAAAATCCGGAGGAGTTTTTCGAGCAACTTCGGCAAATCATCAACGACGATGCGATTAGCATCGAAAAGATTATGGGCTTCACCCCGGCCAGCAGCCGGACTGACACACCGCTTTTTAAAGCCATTGAGAAGGTAGTCGAGGCACGGCATGATGCCCGCGTCGTGCCTACGGTAGCCGGCGGTTTTACCGATTCTCATTTCTTTCGTGACATGGGTATTACCAGCTACGGGTATTCTCCCTTTGTTTTTGGTGGTTCAGAAGCAACGGGTATTCACGGCAACGATGAACGCATTAGCATCAATAACGTAGAGCAAGGTGTCGCAACCTTTTTCCAACTGTTGCAAGACTTCGCTGTGCGTCCGCAATAAATCAATGAACAACGAAATGGGTGAACCAATGAAGGTTGCAGAGTCTTCCTACGACTTTTCCGAGATGCATCAACGCATGCAGTTTTACGTAGACCAGAATATTTTGCCTTGCTGTGCCACGGCGGTGTTCAAGGGGACGGAATTGGTGGACTGCCAGACCTTTGGCTATATGGACACCGAGAGCCAGCGCCCTCTGGAACTGGATGCGATTTTTCGCATGTACTCCAATACTAAAATCGTCACTTCTGTGGCCCTCATGATGCTTCAGGAAGAGGGCCTATTCGATTTGGATGATCCCCTTGCCAAGTTTTTGCCAGAATTTGCTGACCTCACCGTGCTTAAGCCCGATGCATCTAGTGCCGCTGATACCGTGCCCGCGAAAAATCTGATTACGGTCCGCCAGATACTTAGTCACAGTGCGGGTCTAAGCTACGGCTTTGTGGAGCCCACGTCGGTTATTGACCAGGCTTACGCTGCCGGAGGCATCAATGCGCTGGGTGAAATGGGTATAGACCTAGAAGAGTTCTGTGCCCGTGTAGTCAAGCTGCCGCTGGCTTTTGAGCCTGGCACCAGCTGGCGCTATTCGGTAGCAACCGACATCTGCGCTCGATTGGTTGAGGTGTTGTCCGGGCAGAAATTTGATGCGTTTCTTCAGCATCGTATATTTGAACCGTTGAACATGGTGGATACCGGCTTTTGGGTACCAGAAGCCAAGGTGCAGCGATTCACAACCCTGTACGCTCCGGACGACATTTTTGACCCTATGAAACCGGGATTAAATGTCTTCGACGACCCGGCGGCAGGAGCATTCAATGCGTCACCACAATTTCTGAGCGGTGGTGGCGGCCTAGTTTCCACGGTTTCCGATTATGGGTCGTTTTTGCGCATGATCGTCAATCAAGGCGAATGGAATGGGGCGCGAATCCTCAAACCTGAAACCCTTAAGCTCATGCGTAGCAACCAGTTAGCGGATGGCGTCAAGGTCGCCTTTCCTATGTGGGTCATGCCGGGGACTGTTTTCGGCTTGGGCTTCGCAATAAAGAACGAGTTGACGCCTGATGAGCCGGCTGGGGCCTTGGGTGAGTATCATTGGGGTGGGCTGGCCGGTACCCATAGCTGGATGGCCCCCGAAGCCGACCTGACGGGTTTTTGTCTAACCCAACGTTTACCAGGGTTCTGGCACCCTTTCAGTCAAGAGTTCAAAGCTTTAACGTATGCGGCGGTGACCTGAGCCACCGGCCCCCCTTAGCCGCGGTAGCGTCGAGATTTAATTAGGAAACAATATGTCTAACGGTGTCGCAGGATCCCAAGAGCCAGAATCAAAACAACAGCCGGAACCAAAATCAGCAATGGGCTGGCTGCTGAAGATCGTGACGTGGTTGGTTACAGCTTTGTGTTTCTACCTAGTATTTGCCCGCACAGAAGCCACAGCGGCTCGAGAGGGTCTAACTGTCGCCGAATACTTGCTGCGTTTCTTTGCGGACGCGGACTGGACCGTTTGGCTAATGGTCATGATTCCGTATTCTCTGTTTTTCTTTTCCGTCGATTCACACGCGAGTTGGCGGGCTATTCGGTGGTTCAACGCACCGCAGCTGCGTCTAACCCAGGTGTTGCCCATTCGTGCCAGCGCCTACATTTTGTCCTTGGTAAACGAGCAGGTGGGTAAGGGCGCCATGTCTTTGTACCTAGCGAAGCGCCATGAGGTGCCCGGCTGGCAGGCACTGTCGACCATGGTAATGCTCGGTTTGATGGAGATTTACCAGCTGTTGTTTTTTTCAGGCATTGGCGTCCTGCTTTACTACGAGTTGGTTCAAGAGGCGTCCACCCAAGTGCGCCTTGACGTGATTTTACCCGCCGTATTCGCAGGAGCGCTCTGTTACCTACCCATTCATATATTGTTTTTCCGCGGTGTGTTTGGTGACTTTCCCAAAATACGGGACGCCCAGATTTTTCGGGCCTTCCGAGAAGCTCGCCCGATTCATTACCTATTGCTGTTGCTGTTCAAAGCGCCAAATCTGTTGGGCGCAGTGCTGGTCTACACCTTCGCCTTACAGCTGTTTAACGTAGATGTGGGTTTCGGACAGATGCTGGCTTTTTTGCCCGTAATATTTTTGGCTGCGGCTCTGCCACTGCCCTTTCATGCTGGGGCTCTGCTGCTTTGGACGGTGTTATTTCCAGAATTCCCAGAGGTTGGGGTATTTAGCTTAATCATGCACACGTTCTTTGTGCTGTTTAATGCGGCTATTGGGGTGGTATTTCTGCCTAAGGCCAATGCTGAGCTGTTCGATAAAGAGGCAGCGCAGCTCTAAGAACGGGGCTCACGGCAAGGGTTTCTGGGTTTGGTGCCACAACGTGTGATACAGCCGGTCTGCTATTGAAATCAAGGTGGTTGCCACTAGAAGCCAGGCCGCCCAAGAAACTGCAGTGTGTAAAAGGGCGATGGCCTTGAGCGCAACGCCATGTGCCTCGGCCGCTTGGGCGGTAATTACGTAAAGGCCCGCTTGCAGGGTTTGTGCGCCAATGGCCGTAGCCACGATGGCGTAATACCCCACGCCATTATATCTACCGATGAGACTGGTACGCAGTTCGTGTCCGGCTAGGACTCTGGAATCGAGGGCATATTGAACAAAGGCTAGGGTAATGCATGGCCACAGCCACGGGTTGATTAAAGTGGACTCTGCCAATGCCCAAGCGCCAACGCTGACGAAAAAAGCATCGGTTCCATGATCGAAGAAGCCGCCAAACGCCGATGTGAGATTTTGACGTCTGGCGATTTTACCGTCGTAGACGTCGGTAACAATGGCCAAGATCATGCTCAATGACGCGATTAGCCAAAACTGCTGCAATATCGCCCAGCCCATGACCGGAGCTAGCAGTAAGCGAAGCCCGGTCAGGGCATTGGCAAGGTTGAACCGGGTTTCGTTGGAGGAACCTTTGGCGTCTGGTGTGGCGGGTTTACTCATGAGTGAATGTTTTTGCAGTCTTGTCCAGAGTGACCTTGGGCAAGTCGTCGGCCAAAGTCTAGGCGCTGGATTGTTTTAGAGGCCGGGTAGTAGTGCGGAGCAAGACACAGGTACAGGCCGCTCGATCTGCCAACCTAAGATAACTGCGTAGATCAGGGTGCCTGAACCAGCCGATAAAACGCCCCATCGCTGTCGAGGTTGTCGGGATCCATGTCGTATTTGGTAACGAAACGGTCAGCTACCAACTGGGTGGTGGCTGGGTCAATCACTCGTTCTGCCAATGCGCGATAGAGTTTTCCGTCCACCTCCAGCGTAACCCTAGGGTCTTCCTCCATGTATTGGGCCCATTGATGAGACCGTTTAGACGCACCCACATAAAACGCTTGGTCGATTCCAACGCCCCAGATTGTCACTGAATAGGGCTCTATTGGGTTGGTTTGCAAAAGTACGTTCTCGCATTCTTCGGCATGCAGCCAGTCGTCAGGCCAAGGGGTTAAATCGCCATCCAATGCGCCACCAGGAATCGGGCCTAGCGGTGCGCCGCAGGCACCAATAAGGACCGCCATCAGCGTGAACGCAGATGCTCTGCTAAAAACGTGGGAAGAAGAAGTCAGCATAGAAGAAGTTAGTGGCGGATTTAGGCGTAAGCATACTTGAAAATTCGCGCTATCATGCTTTTTTCGGCCAGCGTGCAATGTCGTCTAACTCGGGGTGAAAAATGTCAGAAGAAAAACCGACGCAAACCTCGAAGCTTGGGAACAACTCAGAGATTCCCGAGGATACGACTAACCCAGCAGAGCCAGCGTCAGTTATAAACGCCGATGAAAGCGTCGTGGAGTCCTCTTCAGAGCAAGCGCAGATCAGGGTCGATGATAGCGATGATCTTGCGCAGCCCGATGAGCATCAGCCCCAAGATGAACCTAAGCCGCCAGAGAGCTGGTTCATAACCGGAGCTAACGGCAATTTGGGTCAGCGCCTTATTCGACACTTGCTGGCGGAAGGTGCCAGCGTTACCGCAGTGGTGCGTAGCGAGCGAGCCGAGCAAAGCTTGGCTAGGGCGCTGAACTTTAACAAGCAGCTGCGTATTGAGGTTATCGATTACGCAGAAACCATGCTCCTTGCCCAAGCGGCCTATGGCGCCCAATACGCGGTGCATTTGGTGGGCATCCTAAAGGCGACGAAAAGTTCCACCTATGCCAAGGCTCACGAGGCTAGCTGCACGGCGTTGATCCGAGCGTTAAAAGATACCTCGGTAGAACACATAACGTATTTGTCGATCCTCGGAGCCAAGCCAAGTTCGGGCAATGCCTGTTTGGCTTCAAAGGGAAAAGCTGAGCGCATACTGCATCGTTCGCCAATCACCGCATGTACGCTGCGGGTGCCCATGGTGATCGGAGAGCGTGATTACGCAAGCAAAATGCTGGCTCAGCGCGCCAATCTGAAAAGTTCGGTAACCTTTCGAGCATCCAGCTTGGAGCAACCGATTTACGCTGGCGATGTGGTGGATGCGATATGCGCGGCAGCGCGCCAAGGTCTGGATGGCGGACTCAACTTGGCTGGCCCAGAAAGTTTGACCCGAGAGGATTTGTACAAACGAGCTGCAGCAGTGCTAGGCCGTTCGACTTCGGTACGGTCGGTGCCAGTTTTTGTCGGCTACGCGATCGCTTGGTTGCTTGAACTGTTTTCGGCGGAACCGCCCATTACGCGAGCCATGCTGGGTGTTCTGGATCACGATGATCAGATTGATGTGGCCAAGGCCCAGCAAATGCTAGGACTGCATGAGCTGACAGATTTGGACACCATGTTGCGTAAAACCATTCTCTGATCACGCATTTGGGCTTTTAAGCCAACGCTTTTGCCAAAAACGGCAGGCTGATATCTAGGCGGTGATCGATGCCCGAGTGCGTACCGGAAAACTCTTCATAGCGGTGTTTAATGCCAGCCTCTTGAAGCTCAAGAGAAAGTTGGCGAGAGCCATAGTGGATGTGGAATTGATCTCGCCACCCGCAGTCGATGTAGATGCCTCGCAGTTTCGCCAGCCGGGCCTTGTTTTTTCGAACCAAATTTACTGGGTCATGGGATAACCACTGCCGCCATCGTTTTTCAATGCGCTGGCCGGTCGTCAAGTCATAAGGCAGATTAAAGCCGTTGGGAGCGTCTGGGTTAGGATCGTAGGTAGCGGCCATGGCTAGGAGCATTAGCGTCATAATGTCCGCGCCGGAAAGAGGCTTTTCGCCATTGGGGTGGCAGCTGGCTACATAGTTGAGAAATCGCTTAACCCGCCCATCGTCGCTCCCTAGCTTCGTTTGGGGTTTGATCTGCTGGCGACCGGGCTTTAACACGGGCAGTCGAAAGTTCTGTAAGTGTGTAAGCACCCTTGGCCATTCAGCGCCGTAGACAAAGTCAAAATGGGCGTCGCCGGCGTGGTTGGCAATAGCGCCCCAGATGTCTGGCCGACTCATGCCCAAACGCATGGCGCCAAAACCACCGGACGATTTACCGAAGCAACCGCGATGTTGGGCACTGCCCCCGGTGCGAAATTCTTGGTCCACGAAGGGCACAAGTTCGTCATTTAAATAGTCGGCATAGCGACCGATGGCAGTGGAGTTAATGTACTGATTGCCGCCAAGACGGGTAAAACAATCCGGAAAAACGGCGAGGACTGGCGGCATTACCTTGTCTGCAATAAGCCGATCAAGTTTTTGTACTAAGTTTTCATCGAAGTTACGCCAGTTAAGATGGGCCGGACCGCTACTGGTAAACCCCGCCAAATCGTAAAGGACGGTAAATCGGCGCTTTGAATTTCTGGGTTGGTCGTAGGCTGCTGGCAGATAGACCGTCACGAGACGCTCGAAAGGATCGCCAAGAGGGTTGCCACGCAGCACATCGGATTCGTGTGACAGAGTGACTACTCTGCCGCCGGAATGAGAAGTTGTTGCCATAGGTGCCTCGGAGGTTGCTGCAGTTGAAATTACTGTACTGAAGTCTGCTATGCAGTATCTAACAGCCAGATTATAGTTTTGATTCTCAGCCCTTGCTGATCGAATGTTGAATGCCAAGGCTTATAGCCCAATTGGAGAAATAAAGCCCCGTGAAAGGAACACTTACCCAAGCGTTAGGACAAGCTATCAGCAAACCTGTGATCGCCGCGACGGCGGCAGCGTTGATCGGTATTTTGTATCTCGCCTATGTACCCAACGCTCGGGCGAGCGCGGATGGGTATGGGGACAGTGGGGCCGGAGCCAAGTTATATCCCGCCTGTACGTCTTGCCACGGAGCGAAAGGTCAAGGAAACGTCGGCATGGCAGCCCCTAAGTTGACGGGCCTGCCAAGTTCTTATCTGCTGAAGCAAATGCAGAACTTTCAGAGTGGTGCTCGCGGCATGGCCGCTGGCGACAGCAAGGGTCGCCAAATGGCCGCTATGTCCAAGAGTCCTCGGCTAATGCGGGACGGTGCGCTAGAGGATCTTGTCGCTTACATCCAGAGTCTTCCAGATGAACCGGCTGCGCAAACCATGGCGGGTGATGCCCAACGTGGAAAAGGTTTGTACAACAGTTGTGCAAGCTGTCACGGAGCTTCGGGTCAGGGCATCGAAGGTATGGGCGCGCCACCCCTGGCCGGCCAAAGTGATTGGTATCTGTTGGCTCAACTGCAACATTTCGCCAAGGGCAGACGTGGTTACGAGCCGCAGGATTACCGCGGCCAGCAAATGCAGGGTGCAATGAGTGTTTTACGATCCCCCGATGACTACCAAGCCGTTGTCGCATACATCAACACCCTTGGGCCTTAAAATGCGAATTCTTCGAACAAGGCTACTCATATGACGGCTCCCCGGCTTAGGCTGAATCTGGATGCACTGGCCGAGAATTACCACATGCTTCGTCGGCGTGGCCCTAACGCGGTACTGCCCGAGCAGGCTGGGGCCGTGGTTAAAGCCAACGCCTACGGTTTGGGTGCTGCCCCAGTTTCACGCCGGCTGTGGCAGGAAGGTTGCCGGCGATTCTTCGTTGCGGTGGCCGAGGAGGGCGTTCAGCTGCGGCAATTGTTGCCTCAAGCCCAGATTTACGTCCTAGCCGGTGCAACCACGGCAACGGTGGATATGTTAAGGAATCATGGGCTGCTGCCCGTGCTTAACAGTCTGAACCAGTGCACTTTGTGGGCCGGCCAAGGTGACGCGCCAGCAGCATTGCATATTGATACCGGCATGCATCGGCTGGGGCTGTCCAGCGACGTGGACGTCACCAAGCTGCCCCAGCTCAATCTAGAGCTGGTTATGACGCATTTTGCTCGGGCCGACGAGGCGGGTCATGAGATGAATGGGCAGCAATTCGATGAGTTTCTTCAGTGTATCGGCAAGCTTGAGAAACTCGGCCGGGACTTTTTTGTGAGCACTAACAATACGGCGGGGGCTCTATCCCATATCGGACAAGGTGGCTCAAATGCCCGTTGGGTGGATCGATTGGGTATTGGCCTGTATGGGGTTAACCCACAACTGGAAACAGCACCGTCGTCAGATGCTCGGGCCCTGGCTACCGTGGCAACCCTTGAAGCACAGGTGCTGCAAGTGCGCTCCGTACCTTCCGGAGTAACCGTGGGTTACGGCGCGACGTATGGTGTGCAGAAATCCGGGCGGCTTGCCACAGTCAGCGCTGGCTACGCCGACGGTGTGCCGCGTTTGTTGTCCAATCAAGGACATGTCGGTTTTAAGGGCCAAAAGCTGCCAGTGGTTGGGCGCGTCAGCATGGATTCTTTAGTGGTTGAACTGCCTGAATCTTGCGATCTTGGCGAAGGTGATTGGGTTGAGATTTTCGGTTCAACCGTGCCTGTCGAGACGGTAGCGAGGCAGGCGCAAACCATTAGCTATGAAATTTTTACCGGTATCGGAGCTCGCGTTCAGCGTTGAGTATAAAAACTAGACGGTTTCTCAGGCGGTGCAGGAGTGATAGAAAGAGAGTCGGGCGGGTATCAAGCCTGTAAAGAAATGCAGGCTTAGACGATGAGCCATATCTCGGCCAACTGAGGTCGGCGGACAAAGGAGAGCAAAGGGTGGGAGCGACAATTAACCCGCAAGGGACATTGGCTGGCAAAGTGGCAGTCATCACAGGGGCCAGTCGAGGCATTGGCGATGCCATTGCTAGGCGTTATGCGATGGAAGGCGCCAAGGTGGTGGTATCGGCCCGAACTGTGGAAAGCGGAGATCATTATTTACCCGGCTCCATCAATGAAACCGTGGCCCAGATCAATGCTGCCGGCGGACAGGCTATTGCGGTTAAAGCCGACCTGGGTGTTGCCGAAGATCGACAAGGTTTGGTGGCAGCGGCGCTAGACGCGTTTGGAGCCGTTGATGTTTTAGTGAACAACGCAGCGATTACCTATTTTATTCCGGTGACCGAGTTTCCAGAAAAACGGTTCCGCCTGATGATGGACGTGCAGGTTTGGGCGCCTTTTGAGCTTGCTCAATTGGTTTTGCCAGGAATGCGAGAAAGAGGTTCGGGTTGGATTTTGAATGTGTCATCTCATGCGGCCCTGCACCCGGAAAAACTCCAGCCCGGTCGTGGTAGCACCGTTTATGGGATGTGCAAAGCGGCCCTAGAGCGGTTCACAACGGGTTTGGCGCAAGAGGTGTACGATGACGGCATTGGCGTGAACGTCATTTCCCCTGGCTTGGTGGCAACGCCAGGGGTGATGCACCATAAGCTGATCAATGAATCCAACGAGGCGCGGGTAACTCCGGTGGAGCATATGGCCGAGGCCTGTTTGCGTTTGTGCCACGGTGACGCTCAGGAGCTCACAGGCCGCATCGACTACGCCGACGCCGTAATGGAGGAGTTTTCCCTAAACGCCGCAACGCTTATTTAAGCGCAATCTCGCGGGGTTTGCCGGGGCAGACTAGGAGAAAAAAATGACGGAACTATCCAAATTTGCGACGCACAACGAGTATCCAAACGACTCTATTGAGGGGATGGATCTACAGCATCTACTGCATCCGTCGACTAACTTGGCCCAGCATCAACAGCAGGGCCCAGTAGTTCACGAAAGTGCCAGTGGCGTATACATTCGCGATAACCACGGTAAGCAGTATCTGGAAGGCATGGCTGGTCTTTGGTGTACGGCCATTGGGTATGGCCAAGAAGAGCTAGCCAAGGTGGCCTACGAGCAGATGGTGAAGCTTAATTATTCCCAGCTTTTTGCCGGCAGAACGAACGAGCCCTCGGTATTGCTGGCTGAAAAGCTCAAGGCCATGGCACCGTTTGACGCAGGCCGAGTCTTTTTTGGTCTGTCGGGTAGTGATGCCAACGATACCCAGATCAAACTTATTTGGTATTACAACAACGCGCTGGGTCGACCGGAAAAGAAAAAGATTATTTCTCGTAAACGCGGCTATCACGGAGTCACCGTGGCTAGCGGCTCCCTGACGGGCTTGCCGCCCTTTCATGCGGCGTTTGATCTGCCTATTCCCGGCGTCCTGCATACATCCTCGCCGCACTTCTACAGCGAAGGTCTACCCGGTGAAAGTGAGGCGGAATTTCTGCAGCGCCTCGTTGACGATCTTGAGGGGATGATTGAACAGGAAGGTCCCGAAACCGTTGCCGCCTTTATCGCAGAACCCATCATGGGCGCGGGTGGTGTCGTAGTTCCCCCAGAGAATTATTTCCCGCGGATTCAGCAGGTCTTAGATAAATACGATATCGCCTTTATCGATGACGAAGTGATTTGCGGCTTTGGCCGAACCGGCCAGCCTTTTGGTGCTCAAACTTTGGACATCAAACCCACCACCATGAGTATCGCCAAAGCGCTGTCGTCGGCCTATCTGCCGATCAGCGCGGTCTTGATGCCAGAGTTCATGTACGAGGCCTTCGCCGATCGTTCAGGCGAACTGGGGAATTTTGCTCACGGATTTACGTATTCTGGGCACCCAGTTTGTGCCGCGGTGGCGCTGCGCAATCTTGAATTAATGGAAGAAATGGACCTTTTCAATCACGCGGCACGCATGGGTGAAATCTTGCAGCAACGATTGCAGCAGTTTGTTGGGCATCCTCTGGTCGGAGAAGTGCGTGGTAAGGGATTAATTGCCGCGGTGGAGTTGGTTCGCCAGGCAGAGCCCCGGGAACCCTTTGCTGCCAGCGACGGTGTGGGCGCGTTCTGTGCTAACGCCTGTCATCAGGCGGGCTTGGTGTTGCGAAATATGGGCGATTCAATAGCCATTTGTCCGCCCCTGATCATCAACGAGAACCAAATTGATGAGCTGGTGTCGAAACTGGCGGGTGCCATCGATCAGACTCAAGATTGGGTTCACAAACAAGGACTGCTTTAGGTTCGGAACGAATTAGCCCAGAGCGGACACGCCTGCCTGATCGTGAAGCGACAACCCCAAGTCTTTCAGTAAGCCGTCTTCAATACTGTAGATCCAGCCGTGCAGACTCAGGGCGCGTCCCTGAGACCAAGCTTCGTTGACCGCCGGGCTTTGGGCCAAGGATTTGAGTTGATGCTGAACGTTAAGTTCGCATAAGGCTGCAAGTCGCTCGGCCGCTGGCAACGCTGCCAAGTTGGGTTGCTGAGCGTTCCAAATATCGCTGATGCTGGCGATCCAATCCGCCACAATTCCTGTCGCCGTGCCCTGCATGGCTGCTTGAACGCCTCCGCACTTATAGTGACCACAGACGATAATGTGCTCCACCTCCAACGCATTTACGGCGTATTCAATAACGCTTTGGCAATTGGGGTCGTCGCTACCAATAACGTTGGCCACATTGCGATGAACAAAAACCTCTCCGGGGACCAATCCCGTTATCTGATTCGCCGGAACGCGACTGTCTGAGCAGCCGATCCACAGATACTTGGGTTTTTGTTGGGTTGCCAGTCGCGGGAAAAACTCCGGGTCCTCTTGACGTACTTGTTCGGCCCAATTTCGATTGTTTTGGAGCAAAATCTCTAGGTCGGGCCCGTCTTTTGTTTTGGAAGTTTGGCTCATAAGGATCGTTAACCATTTATTTTTGAAGCTGGTACGCCGGCAGCTAATGACAACGTCGGAATCGGCTCATAGCATGTCCAAGTGCGCAGACGATTTCCAGAGTCTTGCTAACTTTGAGTGTTATTTGGGCGACGAATTTGTCCGTTAGGCGCCCAGCGGATCAGTTATCATATCGGTCGAAAAGGGCAGGGGCGTAGATATGCATTTGGTACCAGACTTCGATTTTGGCCACGGTGAAACTATTGGTCAATTAAGAGACAGCATTGCGGCGTTTTGTGCCAAAGAGCTAGCCCCAAGGGCCGCTGATATTGATCGGAATAACGAATTCCCCAGAGACTTGTGGCCACAGCTCGGTAGCCTAGGTGTATTGGGGATGACAGTCCCCGAGCAATACGGCGGCGTGGATATGGGGTATTTGGCGCATACCATCGTACTCGAAGAAATCAGCCGAGCCTCAGGTTCCGTGGGTCTGTCCTACGGCGCGCACTCAAACCTTTGCGTCAATCAGGTCGTACGTTTTGGCACCGAGGACCAGCGTCAGCAATACCTTCCCAAGCTCGTATCGGGTGAATATCTCGGAGCGTTGGCCATGAGCGAACCCGGATCCGGCTCCGATGTGGTGAGCATGCGCTTGCGGGCCACCGACGATGGTGATGACTACGTTCTCAACGGCAACAAAATGTGGATTACCAATGGTCCTGGCGCGGATGTTTTAGTGGTTTACGCTACCGTTGATCCAGCCTTGGGAACGAAGGGCATCACGGCCTTCTTGGTGGACAAAGGGATGGCCGGTTTCAGCACTGGCACCAAACTGGACAAGATGGGTATGCGGGGTTCGGACACTGCTGAGCTCATCTTCGAAGATTGTCGTATCCCGAAAAGCCAAATACTGGGCAAGGTGGGTCAGGGAGTCAGTATCTTAATGAGTGGTCTCGATTACGAGCGCGTTGTGCTCGCTGGCGGTGCGCTGGGTTTGAGTCGAGCGGCCTTAGACGTGGCCATGCCCTACGTGCACGAGCGACAGCAATTTGGTCGGCCTATCGGGGAATTCCAGCTGATGCAGGCAAAAATTGCCGATATGTACACGGAAACCAATGCAGCTCGCGCCTATGTTTATGCGGTTGCCGCAGCCTGCGATGCAGATCGCACGACGCGTATCGATGCCGCCGGCTGCATTTTGTACGCTGCCGAACGGGCAACCCAACATGCCTTGCAAGCAGTGCAAGCATTAGGAGGCAATGGTTACATCAATGACTTCCCTGCAGCCCGTTTGCTGCGGGACGCCAAACTTTATGAGATTGGCGCCGGTACCAGCGAGATTCGGCGCATGTTGATTGGGCGGGAGCTATTCGACGCGACTCGAAGCTGAGGCTATAATCCGGCGCCGGCTTAATCAGCTGCAAGGGGTCATCGCCGATTCCGCACCTATGTCCTGAGGACGTGCCGCTATTTCAAAATAGAACAGCGGTACAAACCGGGGATTGGACGAAAATATTTAGACTATAGACACTTAATTGCTCAACAAAGGAGAGATCTCTTGAGACTGAGATTCATAGCTATTGCTTCAACTCTGTTGTTTGCCCTTGCGGCAAATGCGGTTCCCCCAGGCAGCGACGACGAGATCGACGCACGCTTGCAACCCTATGGAACGGTTAACCGGGCGGTAATCCAAGAGGTAACCGTAGCTGCCCCAGCGGCGCCTCTAACCGGCACCGAGGTCTATGACACTTACTGTGCGACCTGTCACGCCATGGGTATTGGTGGTGCACCCACATTTGCAGATACCGCGGCATGGGCACCTCGGATCGCCAAGGGCATGGACACTCTGATGGCAAGCACCTTAAACGGCATAAACGCAATGCCAGCCAAGGGCCTTTGTATGTCTTGCTCAGACGATGAGCTGAACGATGCGGTCACCTATATGGTCGACGCGGCCAAGTAGTTGGCCCCTAGCCCCGCACCCATGGCACGCACCAGTGCGGGGCCTACTGGCTGCCCAAGCGAGTAGAAACCACCCATCAGCGCGCTAAGCGCACCAAATTAACGCGTTGCACCGCCTATGTGCACCATACATAGGCGCCGGGCTCGAATTGTCTCACCGTGATGTAATCAAGCTTGCTCCTAGTCAGGTCGTCGTTGGGAAAACGGCAGTCAAAAAGCACGAAAAAACAATGACTAACGCGCGCCCTGTAAAAAACCTCACCTATTTATCAAAGTTGGCCCACTTGTTGCTTTATGTTCTGCAGCGAAACAAGAGCCGCTCAACGTGGTTAACGCGCAAAGGCAACGGCTGATGCTTGTTGCCATTACTTAATTGAACAGTCAGGAGAGACTATGAAAACAATAACCAAGCTCATGTCGGCAGCCGCGATTGCTGCGGGTTCTATGGGTGCTACGACGATGGCGAGTGCTGAGGTGTCTTACAACATCGGCTTCGTATCTGAGTACTACTACCGTGGTATTTTTCAAACGGATGCATCTGCCAGCGCAGGCATCGACTACGAGGCGGATGGGTTCTACATTGGCGCTTGGACTGCGGACGTAGGTGAAGGTTTGGAATACGATTTGTATACCGGCTATGGCATGGACATTGGCGAAGTATCCATTGGGATCGGTTTCACCGGCTACTACTACACAGACGATTTTGATGAGACTTATGAAGAGATCAATTTGAGTGTGGGTTATGGTCCAGTGTCTATTGGATATGCGATTGGAGAATACGACGGGGATCTCGACGACGATAAAGCCGGTGTGCAAGAGGACTATGACTTCTTAGATATTTCGGTGGATCTGGGTGCGGGTTTCTATGGCACTTATGGGGTCCATGGTGATGACGCCGACGGTGAGTATTTCGAATTGGGGTATGGCACCTCGGTTTCGGATTTTGATATCGGTGTGGCTCTGATTTTTCCAGACTCTGACTTAGAAGGAGATGACGGTTCCGATGACGACGGTGAGGCTATTGTCCTGTCTATCGGCAAATCGTTCTAAACCGGTCCCTCCCCGGGAAAGGGTCCTTCGGGACCCTTTTTTTGTGGCCTGTTTTTTAGCAGGTCTATTTTTATAGGGCTTATATTTTTCGGAAAATCCTCTGCGGCCATGTTCAGTTTGTATGCTGAATCCAGCTCATGGCTCGAAAGCTCAGAGCCTCCATAAGGTGGGCTCGCCTGACCGTTTGCGGTTTGCCCCCTCCTTTTTTTGTTCGAGGGCTCGTTTTCTGCGCCGGTTCTTGATTGTCATCACTTTGGTCAAGCGCTATTTCTCCAGCCGATCCATTGACCTGCTCGCATTGCCTTGGGTTCGTCCGGGAGCGTGCGAGTTGCGCAAACGCTTCGTCCAGATCCGCAAGGGTTAGGGCC
>JAQWIX010000083.1 GCA_029248675.1 Pseudomonadales bacterium
GTTGGTGGAATAGGAACTGTCTGTCAGTTCATAACGAGCCACTACCTCGTCGTAGTGCTGACACAGTTCGACAACGCTGTCATAGACACTACGGGCGGTATCAGCGTGATGCACCAGCGAAGACCGTAGGGCTTGCTCCTCAACGCCGCTGGCCAGAGACAGGGGTTCGCCCATGTGCCAGCGTTTGGCTTGGGCGATCAAATCTGTGCCAGTTTCTATTTCCAACAAGTGTTCGTGGTAGCTGGCCAAGTGTTTGCCCAGGCCCGGGTAGTTGCGTAGCAAATGGCCTTGAATGCGGGCGTCTTCGAAGAGCAGGAATAAGTCCTCAGCCAAACTAGGCACGCTAAAACAGTCGAACAACAGGCGAAAGTCGCCGATGCGCGGACCAGCGTCCGGGTTTTCCTTGTGGCGTGATTTGAGGTCGGGCACTTGAGCGAGGGCGGTCTGCATGCGGAAGCTCAGGGTGTCGCATTCTCGCAACCCAATCTGCTCCATCACCAGAACACGGTAAGCCGAGGTGTTCGTGGTAGCCAAGGATTCGGGTAGGAACAAGGTGTCACTGTTCTGGCCGGTGGTTTCAACGCTGAGTTTTAAACGTGGATTGCTCTTAAATTCTTGGCTGCCGCGTATGTGCAGGTAGCGTCCAGCGATGCCTTCGGCGAATAGGGCCAAGGCAGACTCCACGTCGGCAAGCAGCGTTTCGGGTTCGGAAACGTCAGCCTTAGTCGCTGTGACCTCACTCATCGGATTCTGCGCTAGGGCAAAATGACATCGACAATATCGGCAACAGCCTGCTGTACGCTGGCGTCGTCTGATATGGCGCTGATGATGGAGGCGGTAGCCGCACGCCTAGGACTGATCCCAGCGGCAATGAGTTCGCCGGTATAAATCAGTAAGCGAGTGCTCACACCTTCTTCAAAGCCGTGTTGTTTGAGGTTACGGACTCGTTCGCCAATAACCGCAAGACGCTCGGCGGTGGTGTTATCGACCCCGGATTCGTGACCAATAATTTGGGCTTCGGTGGCAACATCGGGGTAGTCGAACTCCAGACTGACGAAGCGCTGCCGAGTGCTGGGTTTAAGATCCTTTAAAACGCTTTGGTAGCCGGGGTTGTACGAGATCACCAACAAAAAATCCGGGTGGGCATCCAGAAGCTCGCCGGTCTTATCGATAGGTAAAATACGACGGTGGTCTGTGAGGGAGTGAATGAGCACCGTGGTGTCTTTCCGAGCCTCAACGATTTCGTCCAGGTAGCAAATGGCACCTGTGCGCACGGCTCGAGTTAATGGCCCATCGGACCAAACGGTTTCATCTCCTTTAAGCAGATATCGACCCACCATATCAGTGGCGGTGAGGTCCTCATGACAAGACACGGTAAGCAGTGGTTCGTTGGGCCGTTCGTCGGTTGAGCGCCCATCGTTCAGCAGCCAGCTCATATGCTCTACAAAGCGCGTTTTTCCGCAGCCCGTCGGCCCCTTGAGTAAGACTGGTAGACGCGAGGCGTAGGCAGCCTGAAAGACTTCGACTTCGTCTGCCAAGGGTAGGTAGTAGGGCGCCGCTGTCTCGGCGTTGGAACTTGATGCTTGAGTCATGTCTGGCCTATTAATGTTGTCTAGCTGACGCTCTGTATTCAAAGAACAAATGATGCGCATAGGGGCGTGCAGAGCTTGTGAAGATCAAAAAAGGCAGGCCGCGGTCTTTTGGTAACTTGCCGGGAGTCTGAGCAGGCGTTAACGTGAAAAAAAACAAAAGGCAAAGAACGGTGGCGGATCAAGAAAATGGCGACGTGGGCAACACCCAAGATGAAACCGATGAGCTTTTGGATGCGACCACGGGGCTTGTTCTGCCTCTGTTGCATGCCTTAGACGCCCTGCAGCAAGCCGGGCGTCTGATGCATCCACCGACACTGGCGGAAGTGGTGGAGGCCATCGCCCAGTATCAAGCGCCTCTGGAAGCCGGACGGCAGGCCTTTACCGCTGTCCAGTGGCCCGAACATCTAGAAACATTCACCCTGCACGCGAATATGGCGACCACGTTAGCGCTGCGGGCTTTCGACGGTTTTGCTCAGGCCATGGAGAAGCCAGAACCGGCTATGGCCGCCTACAAAGCCATGGGACTGGCCACTCAGGCCTATGCCGCCGCCTATCCCCTGGCCACCATGTTGCCGCCAGTCAGTCGCTTTTATCTTGAGCCGGACGTGCGAGACGACGCAGCCCTGCAGCAAAAGCTTATGGACGTAGACCCCCTGACGCCTAACGTGGGTGTGATGCATGCTGAAAATGCGTCAGAACAACGTGGGGGATTTTCGATGTACGTCCCCGAGTACTACCAAGGTGAAACCCTGCCCTTGGTGGTGGCCTTGCATGGTGGCAGTGGTCACGGGCGTCAGTTTTTGTGGTCCTGGCTGCGAGCCCTGCGCTCCAATCCATGCATACTCATAGCGCCCACCTCATCTGAGCGTACTTGGTCTTTGATGAATCCGGCTACCGACAGTCAGCGCCTGCATGATTTGGTGGCCTACGCCGGTGAGCATTGGTCTATCGATCCACAGCGGATACTGCTTACGGGAATGTCCGACGGTGGAACTTTCAGCTACGTCAGTGGATTGCAAAGCGATTCGCCCTTTACTCATCTAGCGCCTTGTTCCGCGTCATTTCACCCCATGCTGTTGGAAGTGGTGGATTCAACGCGTTTACAAGATCTACCCATCTATCTCATGCATGGGGCCTTGGATTGGATGTTCCCGGTTAGCGTAGCACAAGAAGCTAACGTTGCGCTTAGCAGTGCCGGTGCCAAAGTGGAATATCGAGAAATTGCGAATTTGTCCCACACCTATCCCCAGGAGGAGAATCCGCGCATCTTGAACTGGCTTCTTAATTAACCTCCTTCGGTGGGTATGCTCGTGTCGGGTCGGGAGGACAGCATTCGTATTATTGGCTATAGCCCAGAGTACGCTGGGGACTTCGCTCGACTGAATTACCAGTGGATCGAACACTACTTTCGCATCGAGGAGGAAGATCGGGCGGCCTTGGATCATCCTGAGGCTTATGCGATCGCTCCGGGTGGCGAAATTTTCTTTGTCCTGCAGGGTGATCGGGTCCTGGGTACCGTGGCCTTAGTCCCCAAGGACCTGAAGGCCGATGGCAGCTTCCTGAAGTTCGAGCTGGCAAAAATGGCCGTTGATCCAGCTTTTCAGGGGCAGGGTATTGGTAAGGGTTTGCTCGACCACGCCATCGCCTATGCTCGAAGGCGCGGGGTTGGGCAGATCGTGCTGTCGACCAATGATGTCTTGGCGCCAGCTCTGAAGGTCTATGGCAATGCAGGCTTTGTGGCCAAACCGGCTCCTCAAGATGAGCGCTATGAACGCAGCAATCTATTCATGCAACTGGATCTGTAGCTTTTTGTCGTCCGTGCGCTTTATTGGGTGGTCTTTGGGTTTCTCGCCTTAAGTTCATAGCGAATCAAGAGCAGTATCCCGAGTGTGCTCCAAACGACAATTGTCAGCCATTCTTCCGGCCATTGCAGGGAGCTGTCGCTCCAAGGTAAGAACGCGGCAATCAAACCCAGTGACAAGGTCACGGCCCCATAACCCACAAGGCGTGGATGGCTGACCTTAAAAGGACGCGGCATCTCGGGTTCCCGGTGTCTTAGCACCAAAAAAGAAATGGCCACGAAAAGAAATGCAATGGTGGTGGCAAAGCTGCCACTGTTGATAAGCCAGACCAAAATCGTTTTGCCAAATAGCGGTGCGATCATGCTAAGGACGCCAATAGTCGCGATCCCCACCCAAGGGGTTTTATAGGTGGGGTGAAGTTTGCCGAAAACAGTGGGCACATGACCGGAGTGTGCCAACGCGTAAAGCACCCGGGAACCACCGACGATGAAGGCGTTCCAGCTGGTCAAAATGCCGCCAATACCACCCAGCACCAAGAGCGTACCAGCCCAAGGTTGCTGCCACAGCGCTCGGGCAGCATCTGCGGTTGCCATTTCGCTGCTGGCTTGCTGTTCGCTGGTGAGGCCTAGGCCAACGGCAAATGCGATCAAGACATACCAGCCTACTGCACAGGCCACCGAGATCACCAACAGACGGCCGATCTTATTTGGGGGCAGGTCAATTTCTTCGGCGGACTTTGGAATGACATCAAAGCCGACAAGCAAGGCAGGCACCATGATCAAGACCGCTAGAATTCCCGTGGCCGGAGTGGCGATCTCGGTG
>JAQWIX010000013.1 GCA_029248675.1 Pseudomonadales bacterium
CGTTTTGATAATACTTCTGTGGTCACGCCGCCCCTCCCCTGACTGCTGAGAGGCCATAAGCTATCACGGTTGAGTGGTGAGCCTCCAGGGCGAGGCTGAAGTGGGAAATGGTGGAGGCGGCGGGAGTTGAACCCGCGTCCGCTGGCTCGCCATTATTGGCTCTACATGCTTAGAGTCCGTCTATTGATTTAGCTTCCTGCGACCCGACGGTCAGGGTGCGTTCAGCGATCCCGATTGGTTTTAACGGTTCAGCCCCGGGCGAGGCATCCGCGCGATCTTGCTGTTTTGCCGTCCATTTCTCCTAGCAAGAAACGAATCATGGACGTAAGCGGGTTTTTTAGGCCGCTAGTGCGTAGTTTTCGTCGTTGGCAACTGTAAAAAGTTACAGCGATTGTTTTACGAGAGTCACTACCCTCTCGGCATGCACCGCAAACTTTGATACCCGCGTCGAAACCAAGTCGCCCCCATGTGATGGTCGGAGCCAACGGCCTGCAAGCTGCGCAAACGTCAAAAGCTAAACTTTCGACGCGGACGCGTCCTGAAACCAAGTCGCCCCCCAATTCAACTATCAAAGTGATGGTCGGAGCCAATGGCCTGCAAGCTGCGCAAACGTCAAAAGCTAAACTTTCGACGCGGACGCTTTTTCAAACCAAGTCGCTCTTACTAAAACATCAGTTAAACACTTAATGCATAGTCTGGGGCTAAGCCCAAGCACCATGGTGTTAATCACATCGGTCATTGTTCGGTTGGGTTGTTCGCTGTTTTTCAGCTGTGTCTGTGAATCTCCTAGTGGTCAATTGCTTCTCGAATATGGCGAGATCATAGCACGTTCTTCGGCCCTACCGCGGCTTGCTTCAATCTAGCGCCGGGTTGGTTCTGTGTTCCACCGCAAGTTTTCTGGCGGCTCTGGATGGTTTCTGGTACAAACTGGCGCAGCTTGAATAATGGATGTGCACATGAGTATCGATTCCAGACGTATCGAAAAAGTATTTTCTGTGATGCAAACCGTTGCTGAAAATGGCGATGGCCTAGTGCATGTCGGCGCTGTTGCCGACGCGCTGCGTGCCGAAAATTCACCCATTGCGGCTTGGCAGCTTCGCGCTGATTGCACGGCGCTCCATGAACTGGGCCGTATCAGCCTTGATGCGGCTTCGGGGGCGTGGCAGCTCGCGAAAGACCAGCCCGAGCAGGGGGTGGCCTAGTAGCTCCCCGCGTTGGTTCGCCGTTGTTCCGTTGGATCCCTCGAAGCTCTTTAGGCCCGCTTCTTTTTAAGAGCTGGGTATTACAGGAAATGTGTTGATGAAAACCGTTGTTGATACTTCTAGCCTGCCAGCCATCGAGAACCCTGGGCGTATCTGTATTCTGCAGTCCAAGTGGTACCCGGAGTTGGTGCAAAGCATGACCGCGGCCTGTCAGCAAGTGTTGGCCCAAGCGGGCTACTCAGATATTCAGGTGCACACCTTGCCCGGCTCCCTTGAAATTCCCCTGGCCGCCAGAGATTTGCTGGCCGAAGACGTGAATAACCAGATCGATGCGGTCATATGCTTTGGCGTCATCATCAAAGGCGACACTCTGCATTTTGAAATGATCAGTGAAGAGTCCATGCGCGGTTTGGGTTCGGTCATGCACGACTTTCGTCGGCCGGTGGTGGTGGAGATTTTGCCGGTGTTTAACATGCAGCAGGCCGTTGACCGGGCGTCGGATGATGAATTCAACAAGGGTATCGAAGCCGCCGTAGCCGCCATCGAGATGGTGGCTTGGCGTCGGACTATTGTCGGCTGACTTTAAACAACCGCTGTTTGTCTCGTGCCCAATCTTTCTCTCGGGTTGCGTCCCGCTTGTCGTGCTGCTTCTTACCCTTGCCTAGGGCAATTTCACATTTCACTTTGTTGCCTTTCCAGTACATGGACATGGGCACAATGGTGTAACCCTTTTGTTGGCTGGCAATAAACAGTCGGGAAAGCTCCTTAGCGTGCAGCAGCAGCTTGCGCATGCGCTGTGGCTCGGCAACGACGTGGGTAGACGCACTCAGCAGCGGGGTAATGTTGCACCCCGCCAGATAGGCCTCGCCCTTGTGAATTTGCACGAAGGCCTCTGCCAACTGCACCTTACCGTCGCGAATACTTTTGACTTCCCAGCCCATCAACATCAGGCCGGCCTCAAAGCGATCTTCGATGAAATAGTCGTGCCTAGCCCTGCGGTTCTGGGCAATGCTGCCGGGGCTGGTTTTCTTTCCTGACTTGGCCATGGGTAATTTGTCTGGGATTGAACGGTCGGATGAGTTTGCAGTGTATATCAGTACTGGCCTTTCGGCTGGCAAAAGTCGCACCTCTTCGCCACGGCTTCAGCTTTCGGTAGTACAATCTCGTCAGTTTTGGGTGAGAGGTTCGCATGGCTGATACACATACGTCGGGTTCCGGGCAGCGGTGGTCTAATCGCTGGCTGTTTGTCTTAGCTGCCGCGGGCTCTGCCGTTGGTCTCGGCAACATCTGGAAGTTCCCCTATATAGCCGGCGAAAACGGTGGTGGGGCATTCGTACTTATTTACTTGGTCTGTATCGCTGCCGTGGGTATTCCCATCATGGTCAGTGAAGTGCTGATGGGGCGGCAGGGCCGGTCTAGCCCTATTCATACCATGCGCAAGCTGGCCAAGCAGTCTGGACGCAGTAGCCGCTGGTCTATCCTTGGCTGGATGGGCGTGTTGGCAGGTTTTTTGATTCTGTCTTACTACGCTGTGATTGCCGGCTGGGCCGTGAACTACATTTTGGCCAGCGGCAGCGGAACCTTCACTGGCGCTTCGGCTGAGGCTGTTGGCCAGAGCTTCAACGAGTTTTTGGCCAGTCCCATAGAGTTGATCGCCTACCAAACTGGCTTTTTGGCCCTAACTATCTGGATCGTTGGCCGGGGGGTGACCAAGGGCTTGGAGGCTGCCATTCGCTGGTTTATGCCCCTGCTGTTTGTCCTGCTCATTGCCTTGTTGGTTTATGCCTTTAACTCCGGTGGTTTTGATCAGGGTTTGGCCTTTATGTTCGACATGAAGTGGGAAGCGGTAACGCCGGAGTCGTGGCTTATCGCCATGGGGCAGGCGTTTTTCACCCTTAGCCTGGGTATGGGCACCATGATGGCCTACGGCGCCTATGTACCGGATGATGCCCACTTGGGTTCCACGGTGGTAACTATCGCACTGATTGACACTTTTATTGCCATCGCCGCAGGCTTGGCGATATTCCCCATCGTGTTTGCCAATGGTCTTGAGGTGGCTCAAGGCCCCGGGCTGACCTTTGTCACCTTGCCCTTGGCCTTTGGTCAAATGCCTCTAGGTAGCCTGTTCGGTGCACTGTTCTTTTTGCTGCTCAGCTTTGCGGCGATCACTTCGGCCATTTCCTTGACCGAGCCTGCGCTGTCCTTTTTGGTTGAGGAATACAACGCCAAGCGTCAGCGGGTGGCGGTGAGTCTTGGAATAATTTGTTGGGTGCTGGGTTTGGGTACGGTCTTTTCCTTCAATCTGTGGAGTGACGTGACTTTTGTTGGCGGCCTGACCTTTTTCGATACCGTGGACTATTTTTCTCAGAACATTCTGCTGCCCTTGGGCGGCATGCTGATCACGTTTTTTGCCATTTGGCTGCTGCCTCGTGACTTAGTGGACAAACAGTTGGGCATCGAAAAAGCCTGGGTAAGCGTTTTGTGGCGTCTGCTCGCCGGGGTCATTGCGCCTCTGTGCGTGTTGGCTGTGTTTGTGAGCACCATCTGGCCGTTGCTCGCTGGACTGTTGATGTGACCCAAATCACCCGTTCCTGCCTGCTCTTGGTCCCTGTAGAGCAGGCCTATCAGGTGGTTGCAGATGTGGAGCGATACCCGGATTTTTTGCCCGCCTGCAAAAGCGTCGCGATACTAGAGCGCCGAGTTGATGCGCATCAAGTGGAGTGGGTTGATGCTCAGGTAACCGTGGGGAAGGCCGGAGCCGAGTACGAGTTCGTAACCGAGAACCAAGGTGTGCTGAATCAGCGCATTGAAGTGCAGCTCAAGCGCGGACCTTTTAAGCGTTTACACGGCTTGTGGTCATTCAAAGCCTTGGGCGAAGAGGGCTGCCGTATCGAGCTTAGTCTGGAATTTGAGGCGGCTGGCGTGCTGGCTGGCCTGCTGAACCCGGTGGCCCAAAAAGCCGCGGATCGCATGGTGGATGCGTTTTCCCAGCGAATCAACGATGAGTCTGATGATGGACGTTGAGGTGATCTATGGCGAACCGTCAGGCGTGTCTCGGGTGGTGCTAACACTGGACGAGGGCGCAACGGTTGCTGACGCGGTTCAACGTCTTAAGCAACGGCGCGACTGCGACAGCTGGCAGTTTGAGCATGCCTCGGTGGGTATTTTCGGTGAGGTGAAACCTTTGAACTGGGTGCTCGCCGCTGGGGATCGGTTGGAGATCTACCTACCGCTGCAGTTAGATCCGAAAGAGGCCCGCCGCCTGCGCGCCAAGAATCAACGAGTTAACCGTTAGCTACGGTGCTGTTTTCCTCGGGCGACGTTGAGTCCGCATCGCTGGGTATTTCTTCCCCGGCCTGATCGGTTTCTGTTCCTTCGCTCTCCGTCTCAGCACCCTTGGGGACGTAGTCGCCGGTTATGGTGACCAAGGTGTTGCCCTCAAAGGTCAGCACCATTTTGACGACTTGGGTGAAGAAATCTGGAATCTCGATGGAATACAAATAAACCCATTCATCGTCTTCAAAAGGATCGTTTAAAACGGGCCGACCCATTACGTACTCGACTTGGCTGCGAGACATCCCCGGCTCCAGTCGATCCACCATTTCCTGCGTAATCACATTGCCTTGCTGTACGGTCAGCTTGTAGACCCGCGGGATCTTCAGATCCGGCATCTTCAGTTGTGGCAGGGCACAGCCGGTGAGACAGAAGATTAAAATGGCTAGATAGAGGTTTTTCATGGCGCCATGGTAAAGGCTCGTCGGCTTAGCACCAACAGTTATCTCAAGACCGCGGGCCAAATTGTTGGGACTACGTGATGTCGGATGCTTCGCTGAGAAGGGTCGTGGCATAGTCTCGGGTTTTGCTGGTGACATCGGCGCCGGCCAACATGCGCGCTAGTTCTTCAACCCGTTGCTCTTCAGACAGTGGCGTTATCTGGGTTTGTGCGCCTTGCTTGGTCACGCTCATGTGGTTATGAGATCTGGCGGCAACTTGAGGAGCATGGGTCACGCAGATCACTTGGGTGTGTTCGGCCAGCCCTCGCAAAATGCGGCCAACGGTGTCCGCCGTAGTGCCACCAACCCCAACGTCGGCTTCGTCCAGAATTAGGCAGGGTAGATCGCTGCGCTGGGCTGCGACGATCTGAATGGCCAGATTGATGCGTGTCTGTTCGCCGCCAGAGGCAATGCGGTTGAGCGGTCCCGGTTCAAAGCGCTTGTTGGTTTGCACATAAAATTCGATCTGCTCCAGACCGAACTCGCTCTCGGTGTCGTGAAACTCCACACTCATCCTGCCCTCTTTGATGCCAAGAGCGTGAATGTGCTGGTCAACGGCTGCGGTAAACGCCTTGGCGCTTTTTCGCCGTGCACTGGATAGTTTCTTACCCTTGGCCACATAAGCTTCGCGCTGCTTCTGTTCAGCCTCGGTCAACGATTCCAAGGTCGAGCGATCTGATGCGATGGCGTCAAATTCGGCCTGTAGAGCCTCGGCGTGCTCGCTCAGTCGCTCGGGCTGAATCTTGTGTTTACGCGCAAGGTCATAGATTTGTTCCAGCCTTGCTTGGGTATCCGCCAGCGCTTGGGGATCAACGACAACCTGGTCTTCGTAGTGGCGCAAATCTCGGACCGCGTCATCGATTAGGGCCAAGGCGGAATTTAATGTCTCCACACCGGCTTCCAGAGCGGTGTGCCTATCGTCAATGCTCTCGATGATCTTGGTGGCTTGGCGGACGTCGTCTAGCTGCTCAAGGCTGTTTTGAACCTGAGACAGCTGGCCTAAAATCGTCTGAGCTTGGGCGAGACGTTTGTGCTCCGCCTCCAGCGTTGCCAGCTCGCCTTGGGCCACATCCAGCGCGGCAAATTCTTCCAGTTGATAGCTGAGCAGGGTTTTGCGGTCTTCTTGGGTTGCAATCAGCTGCTGCAATCGCTGGATCTCTTGGACGCTGTGTCGCCAGCTATGCCACAGCTCTGCGACCTGTGCCGCCAGCGCCTTACTTTCAGCGAATTCGTCCAGCATATCCCGCTGTACGTGACGGTCCGTTAGGCGCTGGTGCTGGTTTTGGTCCTGAATGTCCACCAAGTGCTCCGAGGCGTCTTTCAGGTATCCCAGGGTGACGGGCACATTGTTGATGAAAGCCCGAGAGCGACCTTCGGTGGTGACAACGCGTCTCACCAAACAGTACTCGTCCTCGGCGTCGATCAACTCGTCTGCTGTCAGTCGTTGATGCAGGACCGATTCGGGTCGTAACGCAAACTCCGCACTTATATCCGCTTTGTCAGCACCCGGGCGTACGCTGTCCGCTTTAGCGCGGTCGCCCATGAGCAGGCCCAAGGCGCCCAGCAGAATCGACTTACCTGCGCCAGATTCCCCAGTGATGCCGGTCAGGCCAGCATCAAAGGTGATGTCCAGTTGATCGACCAGAACGTAGTTGCGGATGGTAAGTTGGTTCAGCATGCAGATTGATGATGAGACTGGAAATTAAAGGAAGAGGTTATCACCTAACTGAGCCGGGCGGTGCCCTGAGTTTGCACGAAAATAGGTGGTGGCCTCGTCCAAGATAAGATGGTTGAAGGTGCGGATACCTAGTATAAGATTTGAAAGCGCGTAGGACACAAGCCAGTGGGATATGGGGCGATCGCCGCGTTCGGGATTTCAAACGTGATGGAAAGTTGAGCTCTTATGTCCGACGCAAGAACGACACAGGTATTTGGTGGGGATGTTGATCCGCGTGCCCAACAATTGCTGAAGCTGCTGGTTGAACAGTACATTTCAGACGGCGCTCCCGTGGCCTCCAAAGCGCTCGCCACGCTGCCACAGGTGCAGGTTTCTTCGGCAACCGTGCGCAATGTTATGGGGGATCTGGAAGCCATGGGCTTGGTCAGTTCTCCCCACACCTCCGCTGGCAAAATACCCACTCACCTAGGCCTGCGCTTTTTCGTGGACACCTTGCTCAGCGTTGAACCCTGGCAAGAAGAGCGGGTGGAACAACTGGAAAATGAACTGAATCCGAACATGGCGCCCAGTGAGCTGTTGGCGACAGCTTCGGAAATGTTGTCTCAATTTACCCAGATGACCTGCTTGATCACCACACCTCGTAAGAATCAGGTAAACCTGCGGCAGGTGGAATTTCTGCGTCTGGATGAGCAGCGCATTCTAGTGATCTTGGTACTGGACGACCGCGAGGTGCAAAACCGAGTGATCCACGTAGAGACACCGTTTTCCGACAACGAGTTGGCCCAAGTAGCCAGTTTGATTAATCGCGAGTTCCGGGGGCGGCCACTGATGGAGGTGCGTCACGAAGTCATTAACAGCATGCGGGAAGATAAAGAGCAGATGGATGCCCTGATGCAGCGCGCCTTAGACGTTGCTGCCCAAGCCATGCCCGGCGATAGCGATGATGGACAAGACCTGTTGGTCAGCGGCGAGCGGCGGTTGCTGGATTTCACGGCAGACACGTCGGTGGTGAAAAGCCTGTTCGACGCGATCTCGAAAAAAGGCCGGGTGTTAACGTTGCTCGATCAATGCCTGGAAAGTTCCGGCGTGCAGCTCTTTATCGGCAAAGAGTCGGGTTACCGGCCGCTGGGGGATATGTCCTTGGTAACAGCGTCTTATCAGGTTAACGGCGAGCTCGCTGGGGTGCTGGGCGTGATTGGTCCCACCCGAATGGATTACAAAGACGTGATTCCAGTTGTCGATATCACCGCCAAAGTTCTCAGCTCTGCCATGCGTAACGGGGCTTAAGCCTCAACCGCCAATCTTTTTATTCGAACCGTTTCTCGACTTATCCCAAGACGCGTGAAAGGTCGTCGTTTTTTGTCTGTTCCAGCCCTTGTTTTTCCCTAGCGCCATCCTCATATAGCGGCAACAAGGGCGCAGGAGATAAGCGATGGCCAACGACACAGAAAACCCAGATCAGCAGGGTCAAGCCGAAGGGCAGGACAAATCCGCAGAAGTCGAGCAGACCCAAGAGGCTGTGGAAGATGGTGAGGTGGGCACCGAGGAAAGCGGTGACGCGGCTTCGGACCAAACGACGGCTGAGGAAGACGGCAAATCAGATGCTCAGTCTGATCCCAGCGAGGAGCTGACGAAGGTAAAGGACCAACTGTTGCGGACTGTCGCGGAAATGGAAAATGTTCGGCGGCGTGCCCAGCGTGATGTAGAGAACGCTCACAAGTACGCGGTCGAGAAGCTTCTCGGCGATCTGCTGCCGGTTGTGGACAGTTTGGAGAAGGCCGAAGATGCGGCGAAATCCACGGATAACACTGAGAGCATGGCCGAGGGCATCGGGTTATCTCTGAAGCTCTTTGTGGGCATTCTGGAAAAGGCCGGTGTCACCTTGGTTGATCCCTTGGGCGAGCCCTTTGATCCCCAGCTACATGAAGCCATGGCCATGGTGCCCAATCCAGATGCGGAACCCAATTCCGTTATGGACGTAATGCAGCGCGGCTACACCCTCAACGGTCGCCTAGTAAGGGCTGCCAAAGTCGTGGTGGTAAAAGGCGAATAGATAAAAGCGATTGGTCAAAGGTAACCAAGAGGGCAGAGAGAACTTTGCACTGTCTTGGTCACAAGACCTTGAAGAAACGCCATTCGACCAAACATAGACAGCATCGTTAAGAACAACTGTTCAATATTGTAAAAGCCCCGGTCGTGCAAAACGCAAACGACGGGCATGGATAAGCGGAGAAGAAAATGGGAAAGATCATCGGCATCGATTTGGGAACCACCAACTCATGTGTGTCAGTTTTGGATGGCGGTGACGCTCGGGTAATTGAAAACTCCGAGGGCGACCGCACCACACCGTCGATTATTGCGTACACCGACAATGGCGAAATTCTCGTCGGTCAGAACGCCAAACGTCAGGCGGTAACAAACCCAACCAATACCGTATTTGCGGTTAAGCGCCTGATTGGTCGTAAGTTCAAAGACGACGTGGTGCAAAAAGATATAAAGATGGTGCCGTATAACATCGCTGCAGCCCCCAATGGCG
>JAQWIX010000020.1 GCA_029248675.1 Pseudomonadales bacterium
TTCGGTGATTGGAGAATACAGATGTTGTCTTCCTATCTCAGGCCACAGATTTTGCTGTTCAGCATGTGCTCGGCAACATGGGCCTTGGCGTTTTCTAGCGTACTGACCGCGCTGGGTAAGAGTTGGCATAGGTACCAACACTTAAATCGTAAAAGCCGTCGGTCATGGTGTTTTTCTTTTATTGAGGGCTACTTTTGAGTCTAGGGTTATCGGTGATTTCCCAGTCTTCATCTAGGCCTCTCGCAGGGCCGCTCGGCCGAACAAATACATGACGAAGAAAGTAAAGAACATGGCGCCGCCACCACCTAAGAACGCCAGAACTCCCCAAATGTCTGCGCCGCCGTACACAGTGTCTTCCACGGATAGTCCGCGGTTAGGGGCGATGTTGCCAGCCCAGTAAAATACGGTATTGCCCCAGCCGGTGATGATTAGGGACCAAGCGGTGAGCCGAAAGTCCCGATCCGAAAGATCGAGCTTGGTGGCAAGCTGAATTAACACGATGAGCATAATCCCGTTAAGAATGCCGCCCACATGGGCCGCTGCCCAGCCTCTGTTCGAGCCCGGGATCGTTACCTCCCAGACTGGTAAGGGCCAAAGGTTTACGGCATCCAGTAGTGAAAAAGCCAGCATCAGACCCGCAACAAGGCCAATGCTCAAAACCAAAATTGCGTGAAAGACCGCGCGCCTAAAAAGTGGGTTGGCGTGGTTGTTTTGATCCGACATCTAAGTTGTTCCCCTCTGCTTGGATGTTCCTCGGCTAGCTGCGCTGCAGCAAGCCCATAATTTGGTCGTTTAACTCAAGCACGTTGCCGCCGGTTTTATGGTGCTCCCGCCATGCAACAGCTATGTGATTTTGTTCGTCGTTGCAGATGGGGTGCTGACGAGGATGGTAGCCACGTTTGAGTACCGGCAGCGCCGACCGCGCTAAATCGATTCCAAAACTGCAGAAAAAACGCCAAGCTCTTAGAGCTTTTCTGGGTTTTTGGTACAGGCCTTCACCCCGCACCATGGGGGCGTAGGCCTTAAAGGTTTCTGTCAGAATGTGGCCGAAGGCTAGCAATACCATCCACTTTCGGTACCACTCGTGCTTGGCATAAAAAGCACGATAAAAGTCGAAGGCGACGGCGCCATGCTCAACCTCTTCCACTTGATGCCATACCCACAATGCCCGCATGACAGGGTCTGCATCCCCCATCAATTCGCGGTATCGCTGCAGAATGATTAGGCCGCCAAGAAAGGTGAATGTCTCGTAGCCGGCAACAAAGCCGACCTGAAACTTTTTGCCGCGCCCAGCGAACTTTTCAAATGTTTTGCCGCATGCCGCGTTTATCTTGTCGATGCGGGGGTACCGGTGGATCAATCGCTTGGTCCACTTGTTGAAATTGAACGCGTGATGAGACTCCTGGCCGATAATGGCTTGCACATCTTGCAGCAACTTAGGGTCGTCAATGTCGTCCCGATAGGCCCGCATAACGCGAACAAGAAAGCGCTCAAAGTGAGGGACATCTACCCCTAGCGCGTTAATGAACATGGCGAATTCCGGGCAGCTTTGGCTCCACACAGGGTTTGATGCCGCTGGATCAAACTTTAGGGGTCGAATGGGAATGGAGTCCATTGGATGCATATTCATAAGTCTTTAGGCGTCAGTCAGTGAGTGGGCCGATTATTGCGGGCGTTGTTGGGGGCCGGACTTTTCCCCGATTATGCGGGGCGGTGCAGGCAGTGTCTGTGACGGAGGCCAAAGAACAGGTAGGCCGGTGCCACGAAGTGATTCGCCTAGCTCAATGGCTTCACGATCCAAAGGGAAGCAAGGCCATGGCTTAACGCGTCGAGCCTCGCTGGCAATATAAACAATCGTAAATACCCGGCGGGTGCTGTCACTGCGGTTGGCTGACGCTTGATGCACTGTGAAGCCGTCGTGCCAAACGATTGATCCGGGGTCTACATTCATCCACTGAGGCTGTGCGCCGCGGAGTTTGGGGTCTCGTAAAATGTCGTAGGGTTCTGATTGATGGGTGATGTCTACAGTTCTTAGAGAGCCTGCTCGATGAGATCCGGGTACATAGGCCATGGCGCCATTTTCTGGCGTGACTGCATCAAAGGGTATCCAAGCGCTGACCAAGGGCGCCTTGCCGACGGGCCAAAAGGTTTCGTCCTGATGAGCCGTGGTTTCCCGTCCCCCAGGTTCTTTGTAAAGGGCTTGGTCCTGCCACAAGCGCACGCTGTTTACGCCCAGCAACTGGGCTGCCATCCCCGCCAAGCCCGGATGGCATGACAGAGCACGGACTGCTTCACTGGTTTCCCAAAGTCGCATGCACTGAATAAAGCTCTGCTCGTAGGTGCTTTTTTCACTGAGGTCCCGCTGGTCAGCTGCAGTCCGTATGGCAACTTCGGTATCCACGGCTCCTGCGTATTCGATGAGTTCCGCGGAGGTCAGGCTGCTGTCGGTTTTGACAAAGCCCTTTTGCCGGAAGTCTTCGATGATCCGCTCATCAAGCACGATGGGGAAATTTGTCCCAGTCATATCTGTTTTCCACCTAGTGTAAGAGGGACCAATCGGGCTGGCTTTCTGGATGGCTCAGTTCGCCAAATGCATTGCGTACTACCCGGCGTTCGTTGTCCAGCCAGTGTTTCCAATCGGTACAGGCCACAAGTTCGTCTTGGCGTTTGGTTTGATGGGCCTTAAGTCGTGCCTGCATCTCACCCTCAGCTTGGCTCCCGGCGCCTGCCAGATTGTTCATTTGCAGTGGATCTTCTTGTAAGTCGTACAGCTCGACCTTGCCGTTAAGCCACTGGGCATAGGTATGCTCGCGGGTTCGCACGCCGCGCCATTCGGCGCCGTCTTGGAACCAGTCGAACCACTTGGAGAAATTCATAATGAAGGCGGAATCGTCGATTTGGGTGTTACCCAAAATGGCAGCCGCCTTGCTAGTGCCCTCAATGCTGCGGGGCACCGGTATGCCGGCCAGCTCACATAGTGTCGGGAACCAATCCACCATGGATACGATGCTATCGCAGCGTTTACCGGCGGCTACGGCGCCGGGGTGGCGAACAATGCCGGGGATATGGATCGAGGCGTCGTAGGGGTTTTTCTTGGACCAAGGATTAACGCCTTGGGCGCCCCCTTGGGTGCCATGATCGGACGCAAATACCACGATGGTGTTATCGGCTAACCCCTTGTCATCCAGATACGTCAGTAAGTTACCCAGCATGTCGTCCACGGCCAGGATCATGGCCAAATAGTGACGATACATGTCCAGGGCAGCGTCTTTTACGGAGTCGGGTACATTGGCAGGCAGCGTCAGCGTCTTGGGTAGTCGGTGATAATAAGCTTCAGGCGCAAAGGTAAAGGGCGTAAAATGAGGCTGGTGAGGCGATAAAAACAGTAAAAACGGGTCGTCGCCAGCCGAGTCCATAAACTCTTTGCCGTAATTCATCAGGCCATCGGTTTCGTAGCCATCCCAGCGCTCGTAATTCCAGTCGTCTTTGTGCACAAAGCCGTCGAAGTACACCATGTGTTGGTTGTAGGCCCGCCAATAGTCAAAGCCTAGTCGGTCCCGGCCTTCAGGCACCCAGTCCGGGTGTTGGGGCATACGATCCAGCGCGGGCCACAGTCCTGTGTGCAGGTGCCACTTGCCCACCCATGCGGTTTTGTAGCCTTGATGGGCGAAGGCGTCGCCAATAGAAATCTCGCTATGCCGAGTGCGGGTGGTGTTGATCAGGTGGCCGGTCGTTTGGGGGTAGCGGCCGGTTAGCAGCATGGCCCTAGCCGGCGTGCACACCGGGCAGTTGGAGATGGCTTGCTCCAATACCGTGCCCTCACTGGCCAGCCGGTCGATGTTTGGCGTATCAATTTGCTGTTCACCGAATAAGGGCAGAGACTGAGCCCGCAGTTGATCAGGAAATAACACCACCACGTTTGGGCGCTTGCTCATGCCGGAATCTCCGTCAGTCGGTGGGTAACCAAATCCAAAAACGCTTCCTGGTCGCGCCAGTTTAGGGCGCAGTTAACCGGGCTACCGGTCTTGTCGATCACGGTTTTGCCGTCTGGGGTGACGATGATAGGCAGACGCTCCATTTCGAGCAGGCCATCAGCAAACCCAAGATAGATCGCAACAAGGTCATACAAGATCGAGCTTTGCTGCCTAGGGTCCATGTCCTTCAGAATTGGCCAATCGCTGACGGCGTTAAACCACGCTAAGTGATTGCCCATGCAAATCCCTGCTGGACTGGCTGGGCCGCTAGCCTCGGCTGCTTTGGCGATGTCCGCAAAACGCTGCCCGTCCAAAACAATATCGCCGCAGGTATCCAATGGCGTAATAACCTTTTCCCAGTCCGCCTCAAAAACCGCACGACAAGAAAGGGCGTGGAGTTTGACGTTAAATTCTCGCATGGGCTTGGGTGCGCCGAGGTAACCTCGGTGAATGCTCCCGTGCATGCCGACGAATTTTGAGTTGTCGCAGATCCGAGGCTCTCGGGCCAACGCGGCTGCAATGTTGGGTAGGGGGGCGATGCAAATCAGCGACACGGTTTGGTCCGCGCTTAAAATGGTGTCGCAAATAGATCCCACGCCGTCTTGAATTACTGGTCCCGGATAGTCGGCCAGACTGAAGTCGCCGAGCCATTCATCGTGGGTGTGTGGGTTGTCGTCCAAGGGGATCCCGATGCCGATGGGGATATGGGTGCACCCCATTAACGTCAGCATTTTCGCCACAAGACTGGCGCGATAGACCGTGTCGCCGGTGGTAGTGGTAATAAGTTTGACGTCCAGTTCCGGGCACCGAAGCAAAAAGGCTAAAGCCCACACGTCATCTACGTCGTGGCCAATGTCTGTATCCAGAATGGTGGGTATGGCCATGGATTATTGCTCTTGTTGTGGGTAGTTGTCGGTGCTTAGAAAAAAACGAAGGAGCGAACAACCACGTTCTTGCGGCATCGGGCACCCTCCGGGGCCGTTGGGTCCACACAAGCCGAATGAAACGACCAGCGTGAAACTGATCCGTCTGTGACCGAGTCGTAGCACTTGAGCATGGAGACTTCGTCAGGCCGTTGCTGTGGCACCAAATACCACTCGTGGCTGGGACGGTAGGTGAAGCGCGTGGTCTCACCGACCCGATCATCGTAGACACGATAGTTATTGATGTATGGCTGGTCGGCGAAAGACGGCCAAGCACACAGCACAAACGGGTTTTGCTCTACGGTTTCCATGGGCTTTGCGAGGTTAATAGACATAAAGCGGCGGGACATTTTTGCTTCTGCTGCCGCCTCGGTGCAGTTCTGCTCCCGACCGAAGTTGCGCAGATTTCGCACCAGCAGTTCCCGGCAGCGAACCCGGCCGCTGTTATCGTTTAGATCGTTATGCACTAGGTTAGCGTAGTGGGCATTCACCCCGGGGTTTTTGGCGTCCTGATCCTCGGTTCGGTCACCCTCGTAATCTTTGTCAAAAACATCGTGGTTGTAGACCAAGGCATCGGTGGCATCCGGAAAGAACTCGAGCAGCAGCTTTTCCATTTCTGGATAGAAGATCTGCCTCACTTCCTCTGAGTTATAGAAATTGCCACAGGCTGACTCGCATCGAGCAAGGGATAGTCCCAGTTTGTCCATACACTCAGGTGAATTTGGCGATAAGCCCGGGTAGTACTCCGAGATGCGGCGTGCATCGCGAAGCACCTGGGGAAAGTACAGGCTGCGCCGGGCATTATCGTACTCATCCTTGGCCAGCTTGGCCGCCTCGTCTTGACGAGCAGGGTCCTGCCAAATTGCGTTGGACGGCACCACGGAATAGGAGGGTGCTTGAAAAACCGTGTAGCGCAGAGGCAGCGCGACACCTCCCTCTGGAACCTGCAGATCTTGTGCCTTTATGTGGTTCATGCATTCTGCATAGCGTCGAAAACCAAGCCCCCAGTCGGTTTCGATGGGGCCCGGCTCTGAGTTTTCGATGAGATCCGTCACCGCTTGACCCTCGCCACTGGCTATTTGGGCTAAGGCGTCGTCTACGGCGGCTGACGTGCCCGCATCGCCGTCAAGGTCGAGGCTGGTATAGGCTATACCGTGGTTGGCCGCGATGGGTGCAGGCTGACCAATGGTTCGTTCTACTTCGGGCACAAAGGGTTTAGATGAGGCTGTGCTCATAGTTTACTCCTCTCCAAGAGTTTCGAACTCTGATTTTGTCAGAAAGCGCCTAGGGTCTCTAGAGGGTGGAATGCGTAGCCGCTAGTTTCCCTCGGCTATGCCGGTGGCTGATTTTGAACTGTGCAGACTTGACGGTCGGCGTAACATTCGCCAATTCATAAGTTCGGCAGGCGGCTGGCTAATTCGGCAATGAACGACAAGAGGCATGTGGTCT
>JAQWIX010000022.1 GCA_029248675.1 Pseudomonadales bacterium
CGACCAATCCGGTGGCAGTAGCACTGGGCGCGGATCAAATTCTGCCCATTTGGCTCGCTGGCCGCGCACGATGACTTCAGCGTACTTACCGTTAGCGGTTAGGTTAGTGATGGGGATGGCGTGGGCGGCGGAATAGGCACAGAGCAGCAGCGGGCGCGGTTTCGCCGCCCGGTTTGGCGCAGATCCGTGAACGCATCGGCAGTTGTGTGCTGTGATTGATCCGGCGCGGCCACCCAAATAGATCGCGCTCTCCAAGTCTAGATGTGAAATATCCTCGTCGTTTAACGCACCAGTCCACTGGCCGGATTCATCGTACAGGTTGTAAAGCGGACCATTGTGGCTGTTGGGTATGACGCCCATGGGAGACATATCGTCGGTGACATCGTCAAGGTAGACACCTAGGGTCAGCACTTGATAGTTGGTATGGGGCCAGAACTGGATGTCTTGGTGCCACTTTACTTCCTCGCCGCCGCCGCTCCATTTGAAGTTAAGCTTCGAGTGGTGGAATTTGATATTCGGCCCGAGCAAATCCTCGGCCACATCAACAAAGGGACCCTGGCTAGCGAATTCCCAATAGGTGTCGTGAAAGTCTGTTGGGGAGTTCAGCCGCCGTATGCGCGGCTCTTCGGCGCTATGGCTTGCCTCTAAGTCAAAACGCTTGTCCTTGCCTTGGACGCCCCGGCTAAGCTCAATGAATTGCTTGGTTACATCCTGAAGCCTGCTAAGCCACGGTTCGCCTACCAATCTTTCAACGCCGATGAAGCCGTCACGAAAGTAAGCCTCGCGCTGACGTTGGCTCAGTATCTTAGCTGGACGTTCAATAATCGCTTTCATCGTGAATCACTCGCTGCGGGGCGGCTAGTCGGCCTTTGATTGGCCAGACAGGCGGCAGAAAAGATAGCCGCCAATGCCGCCGGCAACACCTTGGGCCAGCAGGCCCCAGAGTGTTCGCGTAGGCGCGATACCCGACAGGCCTAGAACAGCCTTCATGATCACGTGCATGGCCAGCAGAGCCACAAACCCTGCTGACACGTAGCCGATCATGCGCAGGTGCGGGTTTTTTCGTATCACAGCGAATGCCACGGGCAACCCCAGCAGCAGGCTAACGGCTACTAGAGGCAAGTAAATGTCCGTCATGCCGGATACATCGTGGACAATTGCTCCCAAACGCTGGGACATGGTTACGTCAAAACCCAAGCCGGTTACCGCGGCAATGTTGCCCTGACTGATAAACAGTGCGCCGAAGCAATAAGCGACTATGACGGCGGCAATGTAGGAGCCGAGTGTTCTAGTCATGATTCAGTTCTCCTGATCGCTGCTGGCAGCGGCGTTTGATAAATCATCGGGTACCACACGAATAACCCGGCCCTGGTCGCTGTCCGTGAGTATGTACAGCATGCCATCGGGTCCAACGCGCACGTCGCGAATACGCTCGCCGATTTCTGCGAATAAGATTTCCTCGGAAACGCTATCGCCGACAAAGGTGAGCTTGCGTACGTCGGAATCAACCAGCGTGCCAACAAACAGAGCGCCTTGCCATTGGGGGAATGCGTCACCCTGATATAGGGCTAAGCCCGATGCACCAATGCTGGGATCCCAAAATATCAGTGGTTCCTCCACTCCCGGAGCAGTGCGCAGGGGCGAGATATAGGCGCCAGAGTAGTTAACGCCCTTGGTTACTGCCGGCCAGCCGTAGTTTGCGCCGGGTATAATCCGATTTAGCTCGTCGCCGCCCTTGGCTCCGTGCTCATGGGAGTAAAGTTCGCCAGTATCAGGGTCGAATACCAAGCCTTGAGGATTGCGGTGGCCGTAAGACCACACGGCAGGGTGTCCTTGGCCACCATCAGCGAAAGGGTTGTCCATTGGAATGCTGCCATCGCTGTTGATGCGTATCACTTTGCCCATCAGGTTGAAGGTATCTTGGGCTGCCTCTCGATATTCAAATCCATCCCCAGTGGTCATAGCCAATGTGCCGTCGGGTAGAAATTGCATCTTGCCGCCGTAGTGGACTGGGGTATCTTTCAATGGAGACACGGTAAATATTGGGGTTAGGTTCTCGACCCGGCTGCCGTTCAGGGTGCCACGAACAATGCGGGTGCCGTTGGCTTCAGGGGTCCCGTGGGCTAGAGAAAGGTAGATGCGCTGATTGGTGGCGAATTTCGGGTCAAGGGTGATATCGAAGTATCCGCCCTGGCTTAGCACGTAGCTTTCCGGCAGCCCTTCTAGTGTGCTGACGGACTGCCCTGTGGCATCCATGCGCTGCACTTGACCACTGCGCAGAGCCACGAGATAGCCACCTTCGGGCAAGAAGGCAATCGACCAAGGGAAATTCAAGCCGTCTGCGACGGTTTGTAGCTTGTAGCTGGCCTGAGCGCTAATGCTGAGAAGCGGCAGTGCTAGAGCGATAAATGCGGTTAGAGCGCGAATGGTCTTTCTCCTGAGGTATATGTTGCCAATGACCTGAGTTACAACTTACAGGCGGTCCAATTTAGGATCCGAATCGGTATCGTACTTTAACCACCAACTGATCCGCCATGGGCTCGGCCCACGCCCGATCGAGCAAGTCACTAAAGTTGTCCTGCTGCAAGGAGCGGGTGATGTCCGATGCCCTGACGTAGACGATATAGAGGTCAGACAGCGGTGCGATTTCCCAGCGGTACCTGGCTTGGAATACCAAGTCAGAGATTGCAAAGGAGTCCGATGGGCCCGCGGGTTTGATGGTCGGGATCAAGTCGCCTGGGGTAGCCGGAATTAAGTAAAACGCATCTTCTTCCGCTTCGATACCAACCCACTGAACGGATGCTTTAAACTGCTGTTTAGCGCTCAAGAAGTATTCGGCTGTGAGGTTAGGGATCAGTCCCTTCGCATCAAAGGTGGTCATGTTGAGACCCTCTTGGTGCAACAGCCAGCCGTTCCGATCTTGATACTCTATGCCTGCCGACAAATTCATCCCATCCAACGGTCGCCAATTAAGGGCGGCTTTATAGTTGTAGCGATCACCGCCCAAGTCCTCTTGCGCGTATCCCACTTCAAGGGAGTAGTTCAGCGCCTTGGCGGTATTCGACTCAAATTTTAGCGAAGCGCCGACGGTTTCCTCGGTGCGGAAAATACCGTTGCCAAAGCCGTTTAGGTCATCGTAGCGGCCGGGACCGAAATTCATCCTGCCCGTTAGGGTGGTCAAATTCTTGAAGGTGGACCGATTGGAAATCGCGATAGCGCCGCGAGAGAAATAGCCGTCGGTGTTTTCTTGTACCGCGCCACGAACATCGAATTGGTTATTTCGCGCCCAGCTCAAATTAGAGGATGTGCGGGTATGAGCCGTACGTATCTGCCTGTAACCATTGCGGGCCTGATAGCCTAGGTCATTGATGTTCACGTATTTATCGAAGTAGTCGATACCCAGACGCTGACGCACGCCCTGGCGGAAGGTGTACTCAAAATCAACAAATCCACCGTATCCAGCCTTAACGCCGTCGAGGTCTGAGCGGAACGCCTGTCCATCGACCTTTAATTTGCCGTCTTCGGTCAGTAGGTGCCAATCCAGCCCTGTGACATAGGCGTCCCGGTCATAGTGCTTGACCGCTGTAGTCAACAGGCCGATGGCTTTGTAGCCTTTATCGTTGTTCTCATACAAAAAGCGCGCGACCCCGTAGTCGCTGCCATCTTGGGTAACGTTGATGTCTTGGCCATTTTGCATGGCTTTAAACCGAATTTCGTCTTCAAAGGCGGTTAGCAAGCCATAGCGGAAGTTGCCAATTTGCCCGGTTGCCTTGGCTGCCCCCAGCAGTTCTGCCGGTAGCCGGCTTTCGCGATCTGAAACCGTCTGGTCAGCACTGAGCGCAGGAGCCTGGGGGCTGCCGCCAATGCGGCGGGTGTTTATCAGCGTGGTGGGTGGGCCGCTGAGCCCAACCCCGCTGCTTCGCGTGTCTGCTCGAGGTGAGGCGACAAAAATCTCTTGGCCTTCCACAAAGAACAGGCGTTTTTCCGGGAAAAAGGTTTCGGTTGCGGACAAGTTGACGACAACGTCGTCTGATTCTACGTTGCCAAAATCCGGGTTCAGGGTGGCATTAAGCTGGAAATTGCTGGATGGGCGCCAAAACAGGTCGGCTCCAACTTGGTATCGAGTTTCGTCGTCGATTTCGTCTTGGGTCACTGACGCAAACGGATAAATGTTGTACTGCTGTCGTGGGTTGATACCGCGCAGTTCCACCGGCTGCAGCACTGACAGGAATTTTGGTTTGGTGCTGGGCAAGGCGGGCCAACCCCATCGTTCGTCCAGGTAGGCAACTTTGCGTGACATGTAGACGCCCATGTTGCGCACGTCCTTGGTGTTGGGCATTGAAACCGCGCTCCAAGGGATAAAGAACTCGGCAGACCAGCCTGTGTCAGTCTCAACAGATGCGCCCCGCCAAGGACCGTCCCACTCATTCGAAAAACGGTATTCGGGTAAGACTGTGCCGTCCATCAAGGAATCGCCGAGATTGATGCCAAACCAGAATCCGTAGCGGCCTTCACCGGAGGTATCCAAGGTTAGATTGATGCTGTCTCGATTCAGACCAGCATAAACGTCCCGGCCGGAAAGCCGGCGGATCAGCGTATCCTTGGGTTGTTCAAGATCTGCGGCAATGTACAAACCCTTGTCGGTGTAAGCGAGCTTGATGTTGGTTGCATGGGGAGTGTCGGCCAAGGTGTCTGGTTCCAACACAACGAAATTACCGACAGTGGGCAGGGTGGACCAAAGAGTCTCGTTTAGTCGACCGTCCACCTTGATCGTGGCTTCTGCTTCCGTAGTTTTTCTGATGCCAATGGCATTTTTCGGGGCGCTAGCACTTGGCTGATCTTCTAATCGTACTGTGATGCCTTTACTGCCGTTGAGTGCCACGGTATTGGCAGGTGCCGCGGGCGCTACCCCAGTGATAGCAGACCTAGACTGATCAGATCTGGCGTTTGTCGCGACATTGATGGCCTTGTTGGTCCCAGAGATGATGCGAGGGTTGTTCGTAGTAGGGCGTTCTGCGGCTACAATCCAAGCGCCGCTGATATTGGCTCGCTTTGCCGCCGCAACACCTGCTTGGGCAGAGGATCGGTTGCGATAGGCTTTCGATACCACGCGATAAACCTCGCCCGTTGAGGTGCGCGCCTTGATCACCCGATGCCCTGGGCCTAGGGTGGCATCCGCTTCCGCCAGAGCATTACGCGCATTTTCAAGATTTGCGTAGCTGCCTACCGAGACCCGAAATTCGGTTTCTGCGTTGGCTGGAGTTGTAAACAACAGCAGACCCGTTGCCGTGGCAACCCTCGCCGCGCGACCAAGGTTAGTTCGCAAAGAATTCATCAGCTTTGACATGTGTTCTCCCACCCACTCTGACAGCCGCCGTTTGATGGCGACGCGTTGGCTGTAGTTCCAACAATGAAAGATAATAGCTTCAAATTTTGGCCAGCGATATTTGCAAAATTCTAAGGTTTTGTGATGCGGGCCTGAGGGTGGCCAAAAACCGCTGTCAGAGCAAAGGCAGGCTAATGCCCAATACCAGTTCCGGTTAACAAACAAACGTCGAGTTGGTAAGGGACGGTAGCGCTGAAAGGCCGAGCAACATGGATGGGTAAACCGTAAGGTTAAGAAATAGCTCTACGATGGCGGTTCGTACTTAATCGACAGGATCACAGCAATGAAAATGAGCACAGTATGGGCGGCAAGAAGCATCACGAGATTGTTGATCTGGACCGCTTTGCTGGCCGGTACGCCGCAGATGGTGTTTTCCGCATCAGTCTCTGTGGACCAAGAAGCCACTCAGCCTCTGTCGCCAGCACAGCGCATTGAATACGTGACCAAGCTTGGCTTGATCCAAGGGCACTTGTGGGTAGCGGCCCAGCTTGTCGAAGCCGGACACCCGGAGTTGGGTGCCAAGCATGCTAAGCATCCGGGCCAAGAGGTGTATCAGGAGCTATCACCCTTTTTTAGTGCCACGAAATCTCGCGGATTCGCATCTGAGCTAGAGGCAATGTCCGGACGATTTCATGGGGAATCCAAAGCGGACTTTCGACGTGCTTACGTGGATGTGATGTCTACCGTTGCCAATATCGTGGATGCTCAAAGTCTGAGTGCTCAGGCGAAACTCAGGGTGGTTGGCGCTTTGGTGAAACAAGCTAGCATTGAATACCAAGCTGGGGTCAAAGATAGCGCCATTGTCGACTTGCAGGAGTATCAGGATGCACGGGGCTTTGTTGAGATTGCCCATGAGTTGCTGGCGAAGGATTCGCGGTTTCAAGGTGCTGCAAGTGGTCAAACAAACGAGCTACTTGTGCAGATCAGGGCGGTGAAAATGTTGTGGCCCTCGCTTAAGCCCAGCGGAGAAATTCTGGGCGATGGTCATGAGTTGGCATTGCTATCGGCAACATTGGAAACCATGGCAAATGAACCGTCGGTAGCCTATTAACCGATGGACAAAGAACTCGCCACCACCGAGTCTTCTGACGCCGAGGACTTTGGAAAGAGATGCAAAGCGGTGGTGACAATCCAGTCGTCGATTGCTCTGATATGCTGTTGACTGGTCGCTTTTTGGGTTTTGCTTAGCCGCCTGATAGACATATGATTTAGCCAGAACATCTGATCGCTGGAGACCTATCGATGCTGACACTGCACTTTGCCCCTAACTCCCGAGCCGGCCGAATCGTTTGGCTGCTGGAAGAACTCGGGTTGCCCTATGACATTAACAAAATGGCGTTCCACCCCCAGGACTTAAAGTCGGATGCGCATCGCGCTCGCCACCCGTTGGGTCGTGTGCCTGTGCTGGACGACGGCGACGTGCGCATCTTCGAGTCTGGTGCCATTGTGGAATATGTATTAGCGCGGCATAAAAACGGGGGTTTGAGGCCTAGTGAGGATGCACCGGAGTTTCCAGAGTACTTGCAATGGTTCCACTATTGCGAGGGCATGGTGATGCCGCCGGTGAACACTATTGTCGTACAAACGGTCTTGCTGCCGCCGGATCGCCGTGATGAAACGGCTTTGAAACAGGCCCAGCGTTTGCTGACCAAGGCCTTGGAGCCGGTCAATGAAGCTTTGGCCGGGCGCGAGTATTTGATTGGTGATTTTTCCGCGGCGGATATCATGTTGGGTCACGCCTGCTTTATGAGCGACCGCTTGGGTTGTGTGGGGGAGGACATGCCTTCGCTAAAAGCTTATGTGGGACGCGTGGCCAGTCGACCAGCCTTTAAGACCGCTATCGAAATGCAGTAGAAGACTCGATCACTGTCTAGGCTGGGTCACGAAGTTCGCCAGTGCTTGAAACAGCGCCATGGTCTGAGCCTCAGAGCGGTCGCTCCAAGCATCCTGCCATGCACTTTGTAGGGCGATGACTAGTTGACGGTTTGGGTCCACAAGGATGATTTGACCGAAAATACCTTCTGCAGCGTAGACCCCGTCACCCAGTAACCACCAGAAATAACCGTAGCCGTCGCTGCCGGTTGAAGGGCTAGTGGACTGTTGCAGCCAGTCTGAGGGGAACGGACTGTTCTCTGCAGCATCTAAACTGTGGTCTAAAACGAACAAGCCAATACGCCCGTAATCCCTCAGGGTGGCACTGATGCAGCAACCGGCAAATTCGTCGCCGTTGGCGGCATCGAGCATCCAATAAGCGTTGTCGGATAAACCCGCGGGCTGAAACAGTTTTGCCCCAGCGTAATCGCTTAGATTGCCGCCAATGGCCTTTCTTAGGATGGCGCCGGCAATGTTGGTTTCGCCCGTGTTGTAGTTGAAGCGCTGGCCTGCTGGGGCCACGCGAGGCAGTTCACCCATGTAGGCAAAGCCCGCATCTTGTTCCACGGGCAGTTGCGCGATGTCGGATTGTCGATCTGCATAATCCTCGTTCCAAGCTACTCCAGAGGCCATGTGCAAAATGTGTTTGATGCTTACCCCAGCGTAGCTGGTGTTTTTAAATTCAGGTAGATAGTCGGTAATTGGTGCATCAAGAGAAGAAATGAAGCCGTCTTTCAGGGCAGCTCCAAAGAGCAGACTCACAACAGACTTAGTTACCGAGAATGAAACCCAAGGTAGGTCGGCTCTGTGATTCAGACCGTAGTGCTCCACAACGATGTTGCCATTGTGAATCACTAAAATGCCCGCTGTGGGCTGAGCCCGCATATGGCTCTTTAGGTCCCAACTCTTGTTGTCAAAGTCATAAGTAAAGTTGCTTAAGTCTGCTAGTTGTTCCGGCAGTTCCCGAGGTTGAAGCGTTCCGGTAATGGGCCGTGTCGGAAACAGAGTATCGATGGCGGGAAAGCCAGCGAATTTTTCTTCCGCGGTCCAGTGAAGTACGTCTTGGGGGCTAGTCTGAGGACCAGTGGCTTCGACTGACAAATTGGCAGGACCAGCGGCGAGGGCAGTCTGGCCCGCCAAGATCGTCGTGCTGGCGATAACGAAAAATTGGGTGAGTAGTGGGTGGGTCATAGTAGTTCTGTCTAATCTGGTGTCTGGGTCGGCGCCTCTAGCCACTGATGACTCCTGGCAGCGAGTTAAATTCGCCAAGCCTAAGCCGGTGGCTTTAGGGTCGGGCCGATAGCCATTCTTTTTGCTGGGCCATGATACGTTTGCTTGCCGCCAAAGTGGAGATCTCGGGCTGAGGTTTGCCGGTTTGTCCCAGTAGCTCAAGTTGGGCGTAGTACCAATATTGGACACCAAAGGTGCCCAATGCTCGTAAGGCTTTGAGCCGGTTGAGAAAACTCAGCCACGGCGGGAAGAAAGCCAGCGTGGCCTCATAGCGAGGCAGTTCATCCAGTCCATCGAAAAGCTGGTTAGGCGCGTCGGTCATCACGCACATTGGCCTGCCAATGCCGACCATGTCGGCGCCGTTAGCTAACGCTTCTTCCATAGTTGCGCGCCGACGAAATCCTCCCGTTACCATCAACGGGATCGACACTTCTTTCTGCATCGCGAGAGCGAAGTCGACGAAGTAGGCCTCTCGCGCCACCGTGCTTGGTGCAACGTTTTGTTCCTCTACTTCCTCCATGCCCTCGACACCGAGTAGCTGGGGCTGTTCGTAGGTGCCACCGGAAATCTCTAGCATGTCGACGCTGGCATCTTCTAACCATTTGGCGACTTGTAGGCTGTCAGCAAAATCGAAGCCGCCTTTTTGAAAATCTGCGCTGTTGAGTTTCACGCAGATCGGGAAGGTTGGGCCCACAGCGCCGCGAATGGCTTCGACCACGTCTAACAGCACCCGAGCCCGGTTTTCTAGCGAACCGCCGTATTTATCTTGGCGCAGGTTTGTGCGTGGACTCAAAAATTGGGATAGCAGGTAGCCGTGGGCAGCGTGAACCTGAACGCCGGTAAAGCCAGCTTCTTGGCATGCCTTGCCGCAGACAGCGAATCGTTGAACGATGTCCTCTATTTCCTCTTGGGTCAGCGGAATGGGCTTGCCGAACTGGCCGCCGGGCAAGCCTAAGGTGACCGCGGAAGGTGCCTTGGGGTGCTTGTTTACGTTGGTTTGGGTTTGTCGACCCGCATGGCTAATCTGAGCCCAAAATTGGTTACCGTTCCGGGTGCCGACGCTTGCCCAGCTTGCCAGCGCCGATTGCATCTCGTTATTCGGCAGGCCAGCTACAATGACGTTCCCGGGTCTTTCTAGGTGATCGGGGTCCACCTGTATATTGCCCGAAAGCAATATGCCGGCTCCGCCATCGCTCCACAGTCCGTATAGACGGTTGAGTTCGTCGCTGGGCAAGCCCTCCGGTGTCGCCAAACCCTCGGTCATGGCTGCTTTGCAGATTCGATTGGGCACTGTGACGCCGCAGGGTAGGGTGAGACTGCTAGTAAGCAGCGTGCTGTCCATGGATTCAGGCATAAAGTTAAGGCTTGCGTGTGTTCAGATGAGCGGAGTATCCGTCAATGGATGGCAAAGCGCACCATGTCTCGTTTGCGCTGGAAGCAAGGGGAGCGGGATGGGGGACAAGAGTAGGGTGACGAAGAAAAAAAAGGTAGAAAACCTCAAGGGGGCGAGGGCGCTTAGCTCTCTACAAGTGACCCCAGAGGCACTGGGGCCACGTCGCCAATGAGCTCTAGTCTTGGCCCATGGACCAAGTTTTGCTGGCTTGGCGAGCACGTTCGAATTCGGAAAGTTCCTCATCGATTTTGCGCAAAGGCAGGCTCTTCTTAATTTCGGGTACGTCCACCTGGAACTGCTCAGGAAGGATCTTTTCGTTTGCTGGCTGTTGCATGACTTTTCCTAACGGTAATCGGGGGTTGTTTCGACGGGGATTAGTAAACCGAATTACCAGTCATTGGTAAAAGGAATAAATCAAAAGAAACATATTCCATATTGGAATTTCAGGTGGTGGGCGGGTATCGCCCTTTAATCGGTACCCAAAACCAGTCACAACAGTGGCCCAGGGAATTGCTGCCACGTGTTGGGCGCACTGGTGGTGGCGTCAGCTACCAACTCTCGTGCTAGTCTTGAGACCTCGGAAGAGAAGAAGACAAAGGAACAGATATGCCCGAAGGAATTGGATACAGCGATGGGGCAGCTCGCGGGGCGGCCAGTCAACCAGCGCAGCGCTCAAGTGCGGCGGAGCGGAGTGAGGCTCGATCCCGGGAGGATCAAGAGGCTCGCCGACCAACCCAAGCACAAACACAGGGAGTGGAAGTTCGGCTAAGTGAGCGTGCCCGCAGCGGCGCCGAGGAACCCCAGCAGAGCGATACCTACTCAGATCCTCGCAGCCGACGCTGAGACCAAGCCGCAGTGGGCGTTGATCTAAACCCTGCTCGCCAGGCAACCTGTGTCAGCTGAGCGTCCTTGGATTAGGGGTTTACTGCCGCCTCGTCTTTCCCGGCAAGGCCTACTCTTTACGCCTACTTAGGGACATACCAAATCGGTGACGACCAAGCTCGCTCTTGGATAGTGGCCTGCAAGTCCTCTCTTGGCGCCACTCCCGCACGTAAGGCGTCCCAAGTGGACCAGCGGCAGGTTGGGTTCTCCAAGGCGCGAACGTAGTAAAAAGCTCTGTGTTCGGGATCGAAGCTCGGATCCGTCCAGTGGGCTTGCAGCGCGCCAGCGCCTAGGCCTGGGCTAACAGAACAATCAGAAAGGTCTACCGTGGCACCGTTGTCCGGGCAACGATGGGTCTCGGGATTAACCTGACCGCCATCAGAACATGCCACATCATAAACCTGCTCGCGATGACTGCCGTCCACGGTCCAACCTTTAACGATCTGCAGACGTTGCAACCGGGCGGAATTCGGGTCTGCCGAAGCCCAAGCCAGTAGCTGAGGAGTATCGGCCTCACGGCTGTGAAGCTCTGCTCCCATTGGGACCCCATCTTTGTAGGCTTGGCCCAAGCTATTCGAGTCATTTAAATTGCTGCTGTCAAAGTCGTAGCCTGCGAATAAACGTACCTGCATGCGCGGCCCGGAGGTGGCGAAGGTTTCTTTGCGGCGAAAGGCGCCGTAAATGGCTTCGCGCGTGTTTTCTTCGGCCCAAACGCCGGTTAATCCTGATGCGCCCCAAGTTTCATACGCACCGGAGGCGTATTGTTTTCCGCCCACATTCTTGATCTGCACTCTGCCAGCCGCCTCTATGAGTTCCGCGTCCCCGGCAGAGAGCGGTTCTGAGCCGCGAAGACCTCCATTGCTGTCCAGCAGCCCAACCTTGGAAAAATAGGTTTGCTCATCCAGAGATGAGGCTGCGTTGTGGGTATCTGATGCGGCAATGAAACCGAATTGGTAAGCATTCGGTACACCTTGATCCTCCAAGGTCAGGCCGTTGAGTAGCGCCTCTCTTGCATAGGAGCCCTTGGGTTCGCTGTAGAGGGTAGTGGCAACGCGATAGGGCATAATTTCGAAGTTTGCCCACTCATCTTCAGGTGATAGCAACGGATGAGTCTCAGAGGTCCCCTTCACCTGAGTAATTTCTACCAGCGGTTCATTGCGAGCTCGCTGGTTGGCGTATTCCGCATCGATGGCAGCCCCAGACCAGTCCACCATTTCAAACATTGCGCCATTAGAACCGTTGGAGTTGTGGGGTATGGAGAGCGCCTCGATGCCTTGGCTGCGTAGGCCGTCCATCCAGTCCCAAAGACCCTCAGGGTTCTGGCTGTGGAAGCGGGAGAATGGCATCACCGGAAGCTTGTCCGTATCACGGAAAATAACATTACGGTGAAGATTGCCGCGCTCGTCCGTGGAAGACGTGTACTCGTAGGCGGCAAAGGTGGTGAACCGTCCTGGTTCGTAGTGCAGGTTGGCAGCGGCTACGGAATCTTCCCAGGCGTTTTTTGCAATGTTATCGAGTATCGCGGGATCGGTTTCGCCACCAACGATGCGCTGGACTGTCTCGGGTAAGAATTGGGTAAACGCCGTTACCCGCTGGCTTAGGCTTTCCGTGTTCTGATTCTCTGGCGCGTTGATATTGTGCAGATCTTGAACATGTGGCTCCCGACTGAACGCCGTAGATGTGTCCGCGGCAGCTTTGACCGCACCTAAGAACATGGCGTGATCGGTTACGGCATAAAAGTCGAGAGGTCGATTGAGTTTGACATCAAAGCCCGCTGGGTGGGGAATGGCCTCTCCCTTAGCGTAGCGATATGCGTCGTAAGGGGTTGCCACTGTGCCAAAGGCATAAGCGTCGAAGGAGTAGTCTGTGTGCACGTGCAGATCACCAAAATAGGCGTTGCGCAGGGCGTTTCTGCGAGCGGGTTGGCTGCTCAGTGTTTCCGGTGCAATCTCGAGGGCGATGGCCCCAAAGCGTGGGGTCACCTCCGGCTCGCCGCCCTGATCTGCGCCGCAGGCGGACAGGCCACCAATGAGACCCGCGATGCAAACTAAGCCTTTAAAAGAAACTGCCGATGTCGGCTTGGGTTTTGTCCCGTGACTGCAATGTTGGTTGGCATTGATCATAAATCCTCCCCATTTGTGATCGGCGGCTCTGGCCCCGGTCTTGTTGGCGCCTTCTGCAACGACTAACTCAACAACAGCGCCTTGGTCCCAAATTCCCAAATTCTAGGTATCCATCAGCCTAGACGGCTTTGCTAGATGTTGCGTTGTTGGAATCGACATAATCAATGAGATTGTCTGGGTTCACCAACTTTCATTTGCTCAATCGAAACCCTATCATGGCCGGCCTTTATAAGTGGTCCCCGCCGCTCCCTGGTAAGCGTGTCGGCAGCAGCACTGCCGCGGAAGAGATTGCCACTCCAACAACACATAAGGAAAAAGGTGTCATGCACGACAACTATAAAATCCTCCTAGACGAAAGTGAGATGCCAACTCAGTGGTACAACATCGTTGCCGACCTGCCGGAGCCCCCTCCGCCAGCCCTGCACCCTGGGACGCATCAGCCCGCCACCGCTGAGGATTTTGGTCCGTTATTTCCCAAGGCGTTGATTGAGCAGGAGATGTCTGCGGAACGTTATATCGACATTCCCGGGGAAGTGCTGGATGTTTACCGGCTATGGCGCCCCAGCCCGTTATTTCGCGCACGACGTCTAGAACAGATGCTCGATACACCGGCCAAGATTTATTACAAATACGAAGGCGTTAGCCCCGCGGGATCTCACAAACCCAACACCGCAGTGCCACAGGTTTGGTACAACGCCCAGGAAGGTGTGCGCAAACTCACCACCGAAACGGGTGCCGGGCAATGGGGTAGCTCATTGGCTTTCGCCTGCGCTCAATTTGGCCTTGAATGCGAAGTTTGGCAGGTTGCAGCCTCATACCTTGCCAAGCCCTATCGCCGTACCATGATGGAAGTGTGGGGCGGCAAGGTGCACCCCAGCCCTTCCACGGTCACCGAATTCGGCCGCAGCCTGCTGGCTCAAGACGCGAATCATCCGGGGTCCTTGGGGATCGCTATTTCTGAGGCGGTGAGTCAGGCAGTGGAAGATCCTCAGGTGCGCTATGCCCTGGGTAGCGTGCTGAATCATGTACTGCTACATCAAACCATTATTGGTGAAGAAGCCTTACTTCAGCTGGCGAAAGTAGACGCAGTCCCCGACGTTCTTGTGGGTTGCACCGGTGGTGGGTCAAACTTTGGTGGGCTAGCGTTCCCGTTCTTGCGCGAAAAGTTAGCTGGCCGAATGAATCCGACCATTCGCTGCGTTGAGCCGGCGGCTTGTCCAACCTTGACCAAGGGCGAGTATCGCTATGATTTCGGCGATACCGCGGGTCTGACGCCGCTGATGAAAATGCACACCCTAGGGCATGGGTTTATTCCCGAGCCTATTCATGCCGGTGGTCTGCGCTATCACGGTATGGCCCCCCTTGTATCTCATGTATACGAACTGGGCTTGGTTGAAGCCATATCCATACCGCAAAAAGAGTGTTTTGCCGGAGCCCTAGACTTCGCGCGGATGGAAGGCATTGTGCCGGCACCGGAGCCAACCCACGCTATTGCAGCGGCGGTAAGAGAAGCCCTGGCCTGTAAAGAGTCTGGCGAGGAAAAAGTGATTTTGACGGCACTGTGTGGCCATGGCCATCTGGATTTGGCCTCCTACGACAAATATCTCAACGGCGAGATGGTTGATGCTGACTTGTCTGATGACGTCATTGCCCAAGCCATGAAGTCAGTGCCCGTGATCAACGCCTAATAAGGCATTGATCATCGATCAAAGATCGAAACAAAAGATCGAAACCAAAGAACGAAACAAAAACAGCTTTAAGACGAGGAGAGACGTTATGTTAAAGCGATGGTACACCTTGGCCTTTGCCACAGGTGCAATGACGGTGAGTCTTGCCGCTTCGGTAAGTGCAGACGAGATCGATCAGCGCACAGGCGCCGACGCGATTATGGAAGAAGTTGTGGTCACAGCCCGGCGACGGGAGGAGGGACTGCAGAGCGCCCCTATAGCCATATCAGCCTATACCGGTGATTCCCTAGATTACCGCGGGGTTACCAAACTGGACCAGATTGCTAAATTTGCTCCCAGCCTTACCCTAGAAAACAATCCAAGCTTTGGCGGTGCTTCAAATTCCGCTGCCATTTACCTGCGCGGGATTGGTCAAAAAGAATTTTTGCCGACCACGGAACCCGGAGTGGGCCTATATGTGGACGGCGTCTATGTGGCGCGTTCCGTTGGCGCGATCCTAGATATTGTCGATGTGGAGCGCGTAGAAGTACTGCGGGGTCCTCAAGGCACATTGTTCGGACGCAACACGATTGGTGGTGCGTTATCTGTGATTACCCGTCAGCCAGAGATCGGTGGTGAAGTCACTGGCAACGTGGCTGCAAGCGTGGGGTCGGATAGCCTATTACACCTTGCCGGTAGTGTTGAAGGTACCTTGAGCGATACCGCTGCCGCTCGCCTGAGCGTTGCATCTTTTAGTCAGGACGGTTATGTCCATCGAGCCGATGGTATAGATCTTGGGGACGATGACACGCTAACGGCGCGGCTTGCCGTTAACTGGCAGCCAAGCGATGTGCTTTCCGGTCAGATCAGCGTGGATATGACCCGGGATCGAGAAAATGGCCCGGCGATGCAGCTTCTGGGTATCGACTTTACAGACCTCAGTCAGCTCGACGGTGTGGTGCTTGCCCCGCCCCCGCCCATGGCCTTTATTCACAACGTGACCACTGCGGCCCTTGGGCCAGGTCAGCCTTGTGCCGCGACGAATGCGGCAGGACAGGGCGTCACCTCAAACCCTGCAGCCGCCAATTGTTATGACTCACGCTTTATCGGTGCCGATGGAACCAACGAAGGCACGGCGCCTGCGCTGTCAGAGACGGACCTGTGGGGTGTGTCTGCGACCTTTACCTACGAGTTGTCGGATAGCCTGACACTGAAATCCATTACAGCTCATCGCAGCTTGGACTCCGAGTTTGCCCGAGACGGCGATCACTCGCCCCACAGAGTTTCTCAGTTCCACGATGATTTAGACCAAGATCAGTTTTCGCAAGAACTGCAGTTGCTGGGTTCGGCGGACCGATTGGACTGGATCGCGGGTCTTTATTATTTCAATGAAGACGGTGTCAACGTAAACACGCTGGACTTTACCGTGTCGAATTTCCGCTCCGGTGGAGCCTTCGATAACGAAGCCTGGGCGGTATTTGCTCAGGCAACCTACGATCTCAGCGATGTGCTGCATTTGACCGTTGGTGGACGTTACACCGACGAGCAGAAAGCCTTTACGCCAGATCAGATCATTTATCAGAACTACTACGCGGGTTTCAGTAACTTGGTGCCAGCGGACAACCCATTATTTGCATTGGATGCGCCGTTCCTGCAAGCGGGTGAACGGATTCTGCCCTTGCTGGAAAAAGAGATCGAAATCTCAGAGTTCACGCCCATGGTGAATCTGTCCTATGACCTCAACGACGATCTTATGGTGTACCTGAGTTACTCCGAGGGCTTCAAGTCCGGGGGCTTTACCCAGCGTGTTTTTCCCCCGGTTGTTGCAGGGTTTACCGCCCCAGCAGGGACTGCGGATATCGATCTGATCCCAACCTATCAGCCGGAATTTGTGGAAGTGGTGGAGTTGGGCTTCAAGGGCACGTTTATGGACGGGCGTCTGCGGGTCAATGGGGCGCTGTTCACCACGGACTACCAAGACCTTCAGGTGCAGGTGTTCAACAGCGTGGCGCCGGTAACCCAGAATGTGGGTAAGGCCTCCATTGACGGTTTTGAAATCGAAGTACTGGCTTCCCCTGGCGAAGGCTGGTTGGTAGAGTCCAGCCTGTCGTTGCTGGACGCGGGCTATGACCAAATAGACACCGCGAATACGCTGATTGCGAAAAGTAACGATTTTGAGCGCGTGCCTGACACCGCCGCCAGTTTGGGTCTGTCTAAGGAACTGCAGCTAGGGGCGAATGGCACTTTGATTCTTCGCGGTGACTGGAGCTATCGTTCCGAGACCTTCAACGACGCGTACAATACGCCACTGCTCAAGACCGACTCTACGGATCTTCTGGATGCCAGTGCTCGTTGGCTGAGTGCAGATGAGACTTGGACAGTGACCCTCAGTGGTATCAACTTGAGCGACGAGGAGTATTTGGTTAGCGGTGTTTACGGCACGGCGTTCCAATCCTTTGAAGGCTTGTTTGATCGCGGTCGCGAAGTGCGTCTGGAAATCCGCAGGGACTTTTAGGCTCAACCCATGAGCACCTTGCCTTGGCAAGGTGCCTGCCGGAGAGTAACTGATGGCTAGAGTAAAAATTGCCAAACCCGAAACAGTCGAAGACCCGGCAGTGGCTGGGATTTTTGAATGGGTGACGCAAATGGAAGGCAGCGTGCCTAACCACTTTTTTGTTGAGCTCAATTTTCCGGCTTTTTTTACGGCGAAACTCGGGGCTACCAAGGTGCTGTGGGAGGAAGGCGAGCTTTCCATGGAAGAAATCCAGCACATAGGCATCTTGGTGTCCCAAGCCAATGGGTGTTCATACTGTACTGCAGCCTTTTGCACCATTCTTAACTACGGCTTAGAAGCCGACGAGACTGAAGTGGGCGGACTGCTTACGGATGGGGCTGGCGCAGTCAGCGATCCGCGTTTGCGAACCCTGCTGGACTATGCGCTGAAGGTGAATTTGGATGCTGCATCCGTCACCGATGAGGACGTGCAGGCCCTGCGCGATGTCGGGCTGACAGATTTGGGGATCGTTCAGATTACCCACATTGTCAGTGACTTTGGCTCTTATAATCGTTTGAACTTGGCCTTGAATACCGATTACGACTACCGCAGTTTTTGGCGTCAACTGGCGTTTCCTGAGGCTGCGCCTCAGTCCTAGGGTCAGTCCTAGCCTTAGCCCTAGTTTCAGGGCGATTAGCTTCTAGGTCTGGTGGATACGCACCAGACCTTCTTGGGTGGTGGAAGCTACCAACTCCCCTGACTGGTTATAAATCAGTCCCCGATTGAACCCTCTGGCACCGCTGGCGCTGGGGCTATCTTGGTCATACAGCAGCCATTCATCGGCCCGAAACGGACGGTGGAACCACATAGCATGGTCCAGACTTGCGACCTGCACGTTGTCCTGCATAAAGCTCACCGCGTGGGGGCGCGTGGCGGTATCCAGTAACGACCAATCCGATAGATAGGCCAATACGCATTGGTGAATGCGTGGATCGTCTGGCAGCTTGTCACCGCAACGCATCCAACATCGCTGCACGGGCTCAGCGGGCTTAGGGTTCAGTAGGTCCATGGGTTCGATGGGCTTAACCTGAATGGCTGAGGAGCCAGAAAAGCTGTCCTGAAATTCCTTGGGCCAGTTTTTAGACTGTACCTGACGAATTTCATCTTCCGTCTGTAGATCGTCAGGAACCGGTACATCGGGCATATCAAATTGATGGTTGAGCCCTCCTTCATCCACTTGGAAGGAGATGGACATGGTGAAAATGGCTTGGCCTCGCTGGACTGCAACAACCCGTCGGGTGGTGAAGCTCTTGCCGTCGCGAATGCGGTCCACTTTGTAAAGGATGGGAATATCGGTGTCGCCTGCGCGCAAAAAATAGCCGTGCAGACTGTGAGCGCTTCGGTCGGTAGAAACGGTACGCGACGCGGCGACTAGTGCTTGGCCGATCACTTGGCCGCCATACACCCGCTGCCACCCCTCGTTGGGGCTGGTAGCTAAATAATGGTTTAGCTCAATCTCCTCAAGGTCGAGGGTTTCGATGATCTTATTTAGTGGCTGCATAAGCGGGTGTGTGGGCTACCTCGGTCTTTAGTACTTATAAGACTCGATCTTGAAGGGACCCTGCTCAGCAACGCCGATGTAATCAGCCTGGGTCTTGGTCAGTCGTGTCATGACGCCGCCAAAGCCTTCTACCATCAGTTCAGCGACTTCTTCATCGAGTTTTTTCGGCAGCACCTCGACGCTCACCGGCTGACGCTGGTTTTCGTCTTGATTGGCCCAGCCCTGCTCAAAAAGGTACATCTGGGCCAGTACTTGGTTGGCAAAGGAACCGTCCATAATGCGCGACGGATGGCCCATGGCGTTGCCCAAGTTCACTAGGCGACCTTCGGAAAGTAAAATTAAATAGTCGCTGGGCTCGTCCGAGCGGTAAATCATATGAACCTGATCTTTTACCATGTCCCAGCGCCAGTTTTCGCGCATGTAGGCCGTGTCGATTTCATTGTCGAAGTGACCAATGTTGCAAACCACGGCCCCTTTTTTGAGGCTGCTCAGGATGGCGGAGTCGCAAACGTTGGCGTTGCCTGTGCAGGTGACCAAGATGTCTGTGTCCAGCAGTAGTCGGGTGTTGATATCGGTTATGTTGCCGGTGTTGACGCCACCTTCGTAGGGCGAGACCACTTCATATCCGTCCATGCAGGCTTGCATGGCGCAAATTGGATCCACTTCGGTTACCCGAACGATCATGCCTTCCTGACGCAAGCTCTGAGCCGACCCCTTACCCACATCGCCGTAGCCGACAACCAGCGCACGCTTACCGGCCATGAGCATGTCCGTAGCGCGCTTAATGGCGTCGTTTAGGCTGTGGCGACAGCCGTATTTGTTATCGTTTTTGGACTTGGTAACCGAGTCATTAACGTTGATTGCCGGCACTCGTAGCTGGCCGTCCCGCATCATCTCGTAGAGGCGGTGGACACCGGTAGTGGTCTCTTCACTAATGCCATGGATATTGTTCAGCATCTGGGGGTAGTTTTCGTGAATGATCAGGGTGAGGTCGCCGCCATCGTCCAGCAGCATGTTGGCATCCCATGGCTCGCCGTTGTGCAAAATAGTCTGTTCAATGCACCACTCGTACTCTTCTTCAGTCTCACCTTTCCACGCAAAGACGGGTATGCCACTGGCGGCCATAGCCGCAGCAGCATGATCTTGGGTGGAGAAGATGTTGCAAGAAGACCAACGGACCTCAGCCCCAAGGTCCACCAAGGTCTCGATGAGCACCGCGGTTTGAATGGTCATGTGAATGCAGCCGATGATCTTTGCCCCAGCCAGCGGCTGCTCCTTGGCATAGCGTCGGCGCAGGGCCATAAGAGCCGGCATCTCTGCCTCTGCCAGCGTGATCTCTTTGCGCCCAAAATCGGCAAGGGCGATATCGGCTACTTTGTAGTCATTCATATTGGTCTCCTGGTGCGGTGTCGACCTTGACATTCCTAACGGTGGCGGGCGTATTAAACCGCCCAGTCTGAAAGAGCGCGCATACTACCAACAGCGGGGGGATGGGACAAAGATTATCCCAAGATTGTCTTACCGTTTGCTTGGGTCTGGGCCAATGCGTATGGTCGTTAGCTGTTTGACGACTTGTGTTAGTTACCGGTTGTAAGTGAATGAATGCACCCATTGACCCCCTCAGTAAGCTGCCTGACGTAGGCACTACGATTTTTACCGTCATGAGCGCTCTTGCGGCTGAGCAAAAGGCTTTGAACCTGTCTCAGGGTTTTCCAGATTTTGACGGGCCGCCGGCGTTACTGGATCGCGTTGAAGCTCATATGCGTGATGGGCGAAACCAATATCCGCCCATGGCTGGCGTAGAATCATTGCGTCAGGCCATAGCTGAAAAGGTCGAAAACCTTTACGGCCTGAAGTGCAGGGCTGATGACGAAGTAACGGTAACAGCGGGCGCTACTGAGGCCTTGTTCTGCGCCATCGCCGCGGTGGTGCATCCCGGGGATGAAGTGATCGTGCTGGATCCAGCCTACGACAGTTATGATCCGGTTATTCGACTGCAGGGCGGTATGGCTGTGCATGTGCCTTTGAGCACACCGAGTTTTAGCATCGACTGGCAGCGGATTGCTGACGCGATAACCCCTCGAACCCGCTTGCTGATTCTGAACAGTCCCCACAATCCAACCGGCATGGTGATGCAGGATCATGACATTGAAGCTCTGTCAGAGCTGTGCTCTGAGCACGATCTCTATCTGATCGGCGATGAGGTGTACGAACACATGGTGTTCGATCAGGGTAAACACTTGAGTCTGTGCGCCTATGCCGATCTTTATGCCCGCAGCTTTGTAATTTCTTCCTTCGGCAAGACTTATCATGTCACTGGTTGGAAGGTCGGATACTGCGTGGCCCCACCAAGGCTGACGTTGGAATTTCGCCGTATTCATCAATATGTGACCTTTACCGTCAATACGCCGGTCCAGTTGGGGATTGCTGATTTTTTGCAGCAGCATCCAGAACATCACCGGGAGCTGCCGGCTTTTTACCAGCGCAAGCGAGATTTGTTTTGTCAGTTGTTGGAGCCTTCACGCTTTTCTCTCGTGCCCAGCCAGGGAACCTACTTTCAGCTGCTGGGTTATTCGCAAATCACCGCAGAAGCCGACGATGCATTAGCCAGGCGATGGACCTGTGAGCAAGGCATTGCCTCCATTCCTATCAGTGTTTTTTATCAGAACCCCCAAGACTGCGACCACTTGGCACTGCGATTTTGTTTTGCCAAGGACGACGCTACCTTGGCGCAGGCGGCGGAAATCCTATGTCGCCTCTAGCCGTCCGCCTGCTTCAGAGTCCCACCCATTGGCACGATGCGGCGGCCAATCGCGCCCACTTTCAGGACCTTTTGGCGGCCCCCGGCGAGCTACCGTCAGCCGATGTCTATGTGCTGCCAGAAATGTTCACTACTGGCTTTACCATGGACTCAGTGAATCAAGCTGAAACCATGGATGGCCCTACAGTGGCTTGGATGAGTCAGCAGGCCGCGGCATTAGGGGCGGCGGTGACCGGCAGTCTGATCATTCGAGACGATGGGTACTTTAACCGCCTTATTTGGGCAACGCCGGACGGGCAAGTCCGGCACTACGATAAGCGTCATTTGTTTCGCATGGCCGGTGAACACAAAAGTTTCTCCCCCGGCAGTGAGCGGGTAATTGTCTCTTACAAGGGCTGGCGGTTGTGTTTGAGTGTTTGCTATGACCTTCGGTTCCCCGTCTGGCTGCGGAATCAGGATGACTACGATGCCCTGCTTTGTGTAGCCAACTGGCCAGCCGCCAGAGCGCTGGCATGGCAAACCTTGGTTCGGGCCAGGGCCATCGAAAACCAAGCCTATTGTGTGGCGGTGAACATTGTCGGAGTTGACGGCACTGGTCTGGCTCACGGTGGGGGCAGCGCTATTTACGCACCAGACGGTGCTACGGTGGTGGAGGCCGGCGAGGGTCCAGCCATTGTTCAAGGCACGATGGATAGTGACGTTTTGACAGGGTTACGACAGGCCTTTCCGGTAAAATTGGATGCAGATACATTCACACTGGACCCGTGAAGGCAAAAGGCTACGAAGCAAATGGTCTTGCCGGGGCGGATCGCGGTCTGACATTTATTATCCAATTTGGTGAAGGAGAATCTTTTGGGAACATCCCAAGTGAATTTTGTGGGGGCTCTGAAACGAGCGCTTACCCCCATTGTCTTGCTGGTGGTGCTCAGTGCTTGTTCCGAGCGTTCGCCCCAGACTCAAGCAGGGGCTGATGCCCACCCGGGTCAGTCGATCTATAACGAAGCCTGTATCTCTTGCCACAATCCAGGTATCAGCGGTGCTCCCCGTTTAGGGGATGTCGATGCTTGGCAACCCCGGGCTGCCAAGGGGCGCGAGGCGCTGGTACTTTCGACTGTGAACGGATTGAATGCGATGCCTGCGAAAGGGATGTGTTGGCGCTGCACCGATGAGGAGTTGGGCCACGCTGTGGACTACATGCTCGAGCAGTCGGGTGTAGGCAGCCAACCTTGAACCTCCGCGACCTACGCTATCTTGTGGCCGTTGCTGAGTATCGGCACTTTGGTAGAGCTGCGGAAGCCTGTTTTGTCAGTCAGCCGACGCTGTCTACTCAGTTGAAGAAGCTGGAGGAGACCCTTGGCGTCGTTTTGTTCGAGCGCAGCAATCGTCGGGTGATGTTGACTCCTGAAGGGGAACAAGTCGTCCAGCAAACCCAGCGAATTCTCGTTGAGCTTAATGCGCTCACCGCTTTATCTGAGCAGCTCAGAGACCCCATGGGTGGTGACCTGCGCATTGGTATTATCCCCACCATTGCCCCATACCTATTGCCTAAAGTCTTAGCTCCCTTGCGGAAGGCATTTCCCAACCTGAAGATTCAACTGACCGAAGGACAAACCGCCAACATTACGCGCATGCTCAAACATGGAGATCTGGACGCCACCTTGCTTGCCTTGCCCTTGGGCGAGGAAAATGTGGAAGAGGTGGCCTTGCTTGATGAGGATTTCGTCTTCGCGGTACCGGCAGACCACCCTAAGGCCCAACTGGCTGAGGTAGATCCCAGTGATCTTGAAGGCGAAGAGGTCCTGCTGTTGGAAGACGGTCACTGCTTCCGGGATCAGGCCTTGGAGGTGTGTCAGGCCCATCGCGGTATCGAAAGCAAAAGTTACAGTGCGACGAGCTTGGAAACCCTACGCCAATTGGTAGCCGCCGGGGTGGGGGTAACGCTGATCCCCCAGCTCGCGGTGCCAGATGAGGTCAAGCCTTCAGACGGTTTGCGCTACATTCCCTTTGCCGCAAACGGGCAAGACAGACCGATGCGCACCCTCGGTCTGTGCTGGCGAGCATCGTCCACTCGCGGCGAACTGCTGCAAGACGTGGCTACCTTGTTAAAAGGGTGTATGAACACCCTTTAGGCAAAGTCTTCGATTAGGGCCGCACGCTGATCTGCTGACACCTCGTAACTCCCCGGCAAGGAGCCGTGGTCAATGCCCATGAACAGGGACGTGCCAGCCTTTAGAGAGGCGATGTCGGAGTCGTTTAGCTCAAAGCGCATAAAGTGTACGGCGGCTGCTTTTTCATCCCGAGTACGCTCCATATCCTCATTGGTTATGGCAAATATTTTTTCGCCCTCGTCACCTACCCGAACCCACACGGTTTGCTCGATACCACCCATGGTGGCCAGGGCCACCTTACGTTCCTCTACGTCTCCGTACTCGATCATAAAGGTCGCTTTCCAGTTACAGCCGTCGGGTATTAGCGGGTTATAGGAAGCCAGTTCTTCCTCGATTTCAGCGGCCTCGAAAATGCGCTCAACTCGCAGCATTTCTTGAACCTGGTACTTCATGGTCAACTGATCTTCGAAGTACAAAGTGGCGTGAGGGCCTAGGGCGACGTTGCGCCGCTTTTTGTGGGCGATGACCTGTGCACGGAACTCCTGCCGGCGCCCGGCGTATTCCTCCAAAGACCAAAGGTCAGAGCGAGTAAGGGTCATGTGTTTTCTCCAAAACGTTGGTTGCTGCTCGTTGCAGCGCTGTTAAATGTTATAAGCCTTTCGGACCATGCTGATTGGATGTTGAGCATCGCCTTCATCCATGCCGTCTGCGATCAGTCGCCCAGCCATGGGACAGTCAGATCCGAAAGTATCTGCATCACTGTCCTGCACGCGTTTAACCACTGGGCGGGCAATTTTCTTAGCCTTGTCATAGGTTTCAGCTTTTACTGCGTAGGTGCCGTCATGGCCCGAGCAGCGCTCAATAGCAGTTACCTCGGTATCAGGAATCAGCTGCAGGAACTCTCGGGTTTTCATACCGAAGTTCTGCACCCGCTGGTGGCAGGCCACATGATAGGCCACCTTGCCAAGGGGCTCAGGGAAGACGGTGCTGATCAGTGTGTCTTTATGGCGCAACATCAGATACTCGAAGGGGTCGAAAAAGTGCGCCTTTACATTGGCGACGTCGGCATCTTCCGGGAACATCAGCGGCAACTCCTGCTTGTACATCAGTACGCAGGAAGGGATCGGCGCGATGATGTCGTAACCGTCGGCAATGGCCTGCTGAAAAACGGGAATATTTGCGTCCTTCATTTTTTCAACTTTGTTCAGGTCACCCAGTTCCAGCTTCGGCATGCCGCAGCACTTGGCATCCTGCAATATTTTTACAGGAACATTGTTGTGGTTAAGCACTGCGATCAGGTCTTCCACCATTTGCGGCTCGTTGTGGTCGCCATAACAAGTGACGTAAATCGCGACCTTGCCTGTGGTTCGTTCGGTTGCCGTCACCGGGGCGTCGTCGCCCATGGTGCCCGGTAGGGTTTTTGTCAGCGCCTTGGGGCTGAAGTGGGGAAGCGGCGCATCTTGGTGTAGGCCGAAAAGTGCCTCGCCCGCCTTTCGTAAGGTTTTGGAACCGGCGGCGGCATTGGCCATTTGAGCGATTCCCGGGGTCGAAATGGCATCAAAGATAGGGTCCGTTGACGTGATGATTCGGTCGCGCCACTTGGTGTCGTTATTTTTGAATTTCTGCGCCTTCGCCCGCAGCATCAAGTGCGGAAAGTCCAGGGCCCATTCGTGTGGAGGTAAGTAGGGACATTTGGTCTCAGCGCATAGATCGCAGAGAAAACACTGATCTACCACCTTGCCATAATCGGCCTTGTCGACACCGTCCACTTCCATGGTTTCACTGTCGTCGATCAAATCGAACAAGGTCGGGAACGAGTCACAAAGGCTCACGCAGCGGCGGCAGCCATGACAAACATCAAAAACCCGCTCCATTTCCGCGTGGAGGGATGCTTCGTCGTAGAATTCTGGGTTTTTCCAGTCTAGGGCGTCGCGTTTCGGCGCCTGTAAATTACCCTCTTTAGCACTCATAGAAGACCTCTATCACTTTGATTTACGTTGACTATCTTTGGGGGGCCAACAAAAAAGGGGCTCGTTAAAGCCCCTTCTTTGTGTGAACGCCGGTGAGCTTTAACCCATTGCGTCCAAGGCTTTTTGGAAGCGATTGGCGTGAGAACGCTCAGCTTTCGCCAAGGTTTCGAACCAATCCGCAATCTCGTCAAAGCCTTCGTCCCGGGCAGTTTTCGCCATGCCTGGATACATGTCTGTGTACTCGTGGGTCTCGCCAGCTACCGAGGCCCGCAGGTTGTCAGCAGTATTGCCCATGGGCAGACCCGTAGCAGGGTCGCCAACGGCTTCCATGTATTCCAAGTGTCCATGAGCGTGTCCGGTTTCGCCCTCGGCAGTGGAACGGAAAACGGCTGCTACGTCGTTCTCACCTTCTACGTCAGCCTTTGCTGCGAAATACAGATAACGGCGGTTCGCTTGAGATTCGCCGGCAAAGGCGTCCTTCAGGTTTTGTAATGTTTCGCTGTCCTTCAGATCCATTGTGCATGAACTCCATCTTGGTTGAGGTTGCTCGATTAGGTAGGTCTGGCGCTGAACGACTAAAAAGCTGATCGAGCACAAAACTTACCGATGCAGGGCAGTATAAGTACTCGCTTCAATCTTTCTATTTGAATGTTTAGATCGTAGTCATAGGCGCAGCCTATGAGGTTTCACATTTTGATCACTTTTGTAAATGATAATAATTCCCATTTAGGCTCCGACGAACAGCGAAACCACCAACGACACCAGCCAGACTCAAACCCTAGGGTCGAATCCCGTATACAATCGCGAGCCATTTAATCCCGACTTGGCCGGGTACAGAACGGATATAAATCATGCCCGGCGAAACCCGCAATGAATTAACTCAACTGATCCGATTGGCTGCACCCTTAGTCGTGGCTCAATTGGCCCAGATGGGCATGGGCGTCGTGGATACCATCATGGCAGGCCGCGTTGGCGCCCTTGAATTGTCCGGTGTGGCTCTGGGAGGCGCAGTACTTTGGCCAACCTTGATGTTGGTGAGCGGCATCGTCATGTCCACCACACCGATCATTGCTCAGCTAAACGGAGCGAATAAGTTATCGGAAGTGGCTGGAGTGACCCGTCAAGGGCTCTGGATTGCCCTGGCCCTAGGTACCTTGCTCACCCTTGGACTGCAGAATGCCGGCTCGGTTTATCTGGCTCTTGGTATCGAAGCCGATATCGTTGACGTGACCATGGACTATTTGCGCGCCGCCAGTTGGGGCATTGTGCCGGTGCTGGGCTACTTCGCTTTGCGCTATTTGTGTGAGGGTTTGTCTTGGACGAAACCAGCAATGGTTATCGCCGCTGCTGGGTTGCTGCTGAAAATCCCGTTGAACTACTGGTTTGTCTTTGGTGGTCTGGGTGTTCCGGCCATGGGGGCCGAAGGCTGCGGTTGGTCCACAGCACTGGTCATGTTGATGGAACTGCTGGCCATGGTCTGTGTGGTGCTATTTTCTCGCATCCAGCAGGTGGGATTATTCCGTCAGTTCAGTGGTCCATCGCTATCTAAAATCGGGCAGTTGGTTCGCTTGGGACTACCCATAGGCCTGTCTATTTTCGTCGAATTTGGCTTTTTCGCGGTAGTAACGTTGCTTATTGGACGTTTAGGTTCTGAGACCGTTGCCGCCCATCAAATCATCAACAATATCAGCGGCCTGATATTTATGGTGCCCTTGGGGTTGGGTATGGCCACGTCGATTCGCGTTGGATTCAATGTTGGGGCCGGCGATAGGTTGGCGGCTCGGCGAACTGGGTGGATTGCCATGGCCACCAGCGCGGGCTTTGCCTTGGTTTCAATCGTCCTGTTGTTGGCTGTGGGGCCCTGGCTAATCGAACTTTATACCGAGCAAGCACCTGTAATCGCCATCGCCACCAGTTTGCTCAGCATCGTGGCCTGCTTTTTGGTTTTCGATGGTGTTCAAGTCAATGCCATGGGTGCGCTACGGGGATTCAAAGACACCGCCGTGCCATTTGGTATTGCTTTTAGTTGCTATTGGCTTTTGGGTTTCCCGATCGCTTGGGTTCTGGGATTTGGATACTTTGAAAATATTGACCTCGGTGTGCACGGTTATTGGCTGGGACTGGCTGCCGGTCTTGTCTTTGCATCCGCAGCATTGGGCTATCGTTTTCACCGGGTTTCCCGGCTTGAGGCCCCATCGCCGTGAGTGCTTGGGTTTTACTCACCGTTGCCGGCGCCTTTCTGCAAAACCTGCGCTCGCTGTTGCAGCGCCGGTTGACCGGTGATTTGTCGGTCAATGCTGCGGCCTCTGTCCGATTTTTGTTCGCTCTGCCCTTTGCCTGGCTGTTTTTGTTGGCCTGCCACCACGGCATTGGCTCCACATCTTGGCCTGCACCAAACAGCGAGTTTTTGCTCTTTGTGGTTGCAGGTGCGATCACACAAATAATCGCCACGTCTGCGCTGGTGGCCGCAGTCAGCGGCTCACACTTCGCACTGGGAACCGCTCTAAGCAAGACAGAGGCCGTGCAGGCGGTCTTGCTTGGTCTGCTGATATTGGGGGAGGGCGTCAGCTTTATGGCCTTTGGCGGTATTGCGATCAGTCTGCTCGGGGTTTTCCTGCTGTCCGGGAACATTAGACCAAAGGATTTGGTGCGGGGTGATCGAGCTGTGTGGTTTGGTCTGTTGGCAGGGACATCCTTGGCCCTGTGTTCCATTTGTTATCGCGGTGCCAGTTTGGCCCTGCTTGGCCCTGATGCTGAGTTCACGCCGGTGACCCAAACCGTCGTTGTGGCGGCCTTTACTCTAGCCGTCGCCGTGTCTTTACAAACCTTGGTGATGGGTATTTATCTGCGGTTAATAGAACCCGGACAAATGACCTTGGTGCTCGAGCGTTGGCGTCCCGCCGTTGTGGTGGGTTTGATCGCGATGCTTGCCTCGGCCTGTTGGTTTACCGCCATGGCCATGCACAACGCCGCCATGGTAAGAGCCCTGGGCCAGATTGAACTGCTGTTCACACTGATAACGTCAATTTGGCTGCTGAAGGAGCGGGTTTCTCGGCGGGAAGTCCTTGGTATGGGCTTGTTGGTCCTTGGTATATTGATGTTGTTTTAAGACGAGGGGGAAATCGTGAACAATTTATTGCAGGAAAATGACGCTGTTTGGGTGAACAAGCATCGCGAAGAGACCGGGACTTGTTGGGGAGAGGTCATACTGAACCGGCCCGAGCGTAAAAATGCTATTGTGGGGCCCTTGGGGCGCGGACTGGCTGCAGGAGTCGCCATGCTGGATGCGGACCCGGAAGTTCAAGCCATCGTCCTGCGCGGGGCTGGGGGCAGCTTTTGCTCAGGCTTGGATCTGGCAGCATTTAACGACACGCCGGAGCCAGAGTGGTTGCCCGACTTTCAACGCATTTGGCGCGATGCCCACCGGGCGCTGTTCGATTGTGCAACCCCTGTTATTGGCGCTATGGAGCGTTACGCCATAAACGGCGGCGCAGCCTTGGCCATTGCCTGCGACTATCTGGTGGTAGGCGAGGAAGCGTTCTTGCAGGTGGGTGAAGTGCAGATCGGGATGGCCGCGCCTTACAACATGGCATGGTTGAATCTGCGACACAGCGAGGCAGTCATCGCACAAGTAACCCTCGTGGGTGACCGCATCAAGGGGCCGGAGCTGTTGCGCCTTGGTCTGGCAACCACCTGTGTGCCAGATGCTCAGGTGGAAACCGAGGCCGCCGCGCTAGCTAAGCGACTGGCCTGTTTTCCCGCAGGCACCACGAGCAAGATAAAGCGCGGTATGCGCGCGCGTCTGGGGGAGACCGCAGATCAATGGTTCGATCGACATACTAATGTGGCGGGCCCATCGGTTAAGCCCAGTTCAATGAAGAGTTAGTGGAGAGAGGTTCCTAGGCAAGAGGCCGCACTCGGGCCAGCGCCTGAACAAACGAAGAGCTGCTAGACCATTAAAAAGATCTCTTGATCCAGCAGGAGGTTTTCATTGGTGAAGCCGGTCGTTGGAAAGGGAGATCTTTGGAGAGCGAGGTCGTTGTAGAAAACGGCTGTTGCAGAGGATGCGAAATCCTTCGGGCGTGGGATTAGGCTAGGGTTAAACTAAGCCGCGAAGGCGAAGTTGCTCCCACTCCATAGCGAACCACGGCGTCGTTAATACACTGTCGTCGTCCAGCATGGCACTGACTTCGTCCGGGCTGACCCAGCGGCAGCTACTGATTTCTTCGTAGTTGATGTCCGACTCTCCGTGGTAGTTGCCTATGAAGACTGAGCACAGTTCATGCTCGGTACCGCGGTCTTCGAAGTGGGCTGTGTATTCAAATTTATAAACGAAATCCATTTCCGTAGAGAACCCGAGCTCCTCTTGGCTGCGCCGGGCTACGGCCACTTCGGTGGTTTCGCCCACCCTAGGGTGGGAGCAGCAAGAATTTGACCAATAGCCAGCCCAGAGCGCTTTGCCTTGAGCACGTTGTTGAATCAGCAGTTCCTTCTTTTCATTAAAAATAAATAACGAAAAGGCCCTATGCAGCTCGCCGCCAATTCGGTGACAGTCCGCCTTATTTAGCTCACCTACGGGCTGGTCGTCGGCATCGACCAAAATCAGCGCCTCGGAATCAAATGACACAATTTCGGCGCGGTTGTTGGAAGGGTTTGTCATGGCTATCTGGTCTTGGGATCCTTATGCGACGCCGCAGTCTAACCGCATTTCACACTTTCACCCAGACACTACATGCGTTGTCTTAGTGTTTTACAGATGTGGCCAGTTCGCCACGATGATCAGTGCAGATAGGAGCAATATGCAACAACCCAAGCAACACACGCTCAACTTTTCAGGCGTTAACCTGTGCGTATTCGAATGGGGCCAGCCCGGTGGTCAGCAGGTTTTGTTGGTTCATGCGACCGGGTTTCATGCGCGGTGCTGGGATCAGGTGGTGGCGAAGCTTCCCCAGGATTGGCACGTTTATGCGGTAGATATGCGTGGCCATGGTCGGTCGGACAATATCGAGCCCTTCACTTGGGAACAGTACGGTGAGGATTTAAACAGGGTTTGTGAGGCCCTGAAGCTGACCGATGCCATAGGCGTAGGGCATTCCATGGGAGGTCATTGTGTAACCCATGCTGCCGGGCACAACAGCCGTTATTTCAAACATCTGGTTCTGGTGGATCCTGTGATTTTTGCGCCAGATTTGTATCAGAAGCGCGATCATCAGCAATTCGAATCGGTTCACGATCATCCAGTAGCTCGTCGGCGCGGTCACTTTGCGACGGTGGATGCCATGCGGGAACGCTACGAGGATCGCATGCCCTACAAGATTTGGCAGCGAGATGTATTTGAAGACTATTGCCAGTATGGTTTGCTGCCCGCAGCGGCTGATGATGGCTTTGACCTAGCCTGTCCGGGCTATGTGGAAGCGTCAATATACATGGGTAACTTTGACGCTAACCTTTATCAACTGCTGCCTGAGATACAAATACCCGTGGTTGTGCTCAGGGCTAATCCTCGAGATCCAGACAGTGTGGAGATGGACTTCTCTGCCTCGCCGACTTGGCCGGAATTAGCCGCCCAGTTTCCCAGAGGGCAAGATGTGCACTTACCCGAACTGACACACTTTATACCCATGCAGGATCCCCAGCTGGTCGCTGACTTTATTTGCGTAGGGGCCGAGACCCAGCGGCAAGCAAGCTAGTGGCGGTGAACGCTAAGGGCACCTTGGGCTATTTGGCTTGGCCAAAATCCCGTGCACAATCGGACGGTGTAAATACGAGGAGGGCAGCATGAAGATCAGTATCGCCATGGCGTTTAACGAATCCACAGAACCCGGTTTCATCAAAGACGCGGTGCAACTGGCAGAAGCCAAGGGTGTGCATGGCATCTGGGTGCCAGAGCATGTGTTGCTCTTCCCGGACTACGCCTCGACCTATCCTTACTCAGACAGCGGTCGGATGCCCGGTGACCCTGAGGGGCTCCTTGATCCGTTCACAGCCCTGACATTTATCGCCGCACACACTCAACGCGTGCGGTTGGGTACGGGGATCTGTCTTGTGCCTCAACGACAGCCGGTATACACCGCCAAGATGGTGGCAGATGTGGACTATTTGTCTGGCGGCCGTGTGGATTTCGGAGTGGGTATAGGCTGGTTAAAAGAAGAGTTTCAGAACCTTGGTATGGACTTCGCCAGTCGGGGGGCTCGTACAGAGGAGTACCTGCTGGCCATGAAGGCGCTTTGGTCCGAGGGCATCAGTGAATTTAAGGGTCAAACGTTGAATTTGGAGCCCTGCCACTTCAACCCCAAGCCAGTGCAGCGGCCCCATCCCCCCATCATTTTTGGAGGGGAGTCCGATGCGGCCATGCGTCGAGTGGCTCGCTTGGGCGATGGTTGGTATGGCTACGATCTAACCCCCGAGGACTTAGGGCGGCGCTTGAACAGTCTCGACGCTGGCTTGGCCAGCACCGGGCGTGACAGATCTCAGATACAGGTGATTGTCGGCCCTAACCGGCACCCAGTCACCGAACAAACTCTTTACGAGTATTCGGCTGTGGGTGCGGACCAAGTGGTTGTACCAATGTTTGCCAGCAACCTAGCGAAGCTAGAACAGCGGCTGGATGCGCTAACAGCACTGCAGCCGGCGGCCTAGCGTATTGCTGAAGGCTACCAATGCTTGGGTTGGTAGCCCGTTTTCCAAGCCAGGCACTTACGGCCTGTTAATGCTGCTACTCGGCTAGAGCCTGCTGGTACTCGGCGATTCTTGCCAAGTGACCGTCCACATTGGTTTCACCGGCATTGTGGGTGGCAATGGCCAAATGGCTGCAGCCCATGGCCTGCCAAGCCTTGGCATGTTTTACCCAGCGCTCGGGGGTGCCACCGGCATATTGAGCCTGAGCTTGAATGCCAAACCCCTCCATGCTCTTGCCCACGGCCTCCCGACCGCTTTTGATCCGGTCAATGCAAGCCTGAGCTTTTTCATTGGCACCCATCAGGGGGATCCAGCCGTCACCCAGTTTTGCGCAGCGATCCAGAAGAGCAGGGGCTGAGCCGCCGAACCAGATTGGAATGTCTTTGCTTGGCCGAGGTTTGATGCTGGCTTTATCGATTCGGTGAAATTCGCCCTGATAGTCTAAGGAGTCCTCTTTCCACAGTCGCCGCATCAGGACCACCTGCTCGCTTTGACGACGGCCTCGGTTGCTAAAGTTCTCGTTCAGGCCCACGTACTCTACTTCGTTCCAACCAACGCCAATGCCCATGGTGAAGCGGTTATTGGACAGCAGGGCGACTTGGGCGGCTTGTTTGGCTGCCAGCACAGTTTGGCGCTGGGGTAGGATCATGATGGTCGTGATCATCTCCAATCGCTCGGTCACTGCTGCGATAAAGGCAAAAGTTGTCAGCGGCTCGTGGAAGGCCACGTCTTTGTCGTAAGCGCCTCGGAAACCACCCTCCCGGTCGGGGTCGGCTCCGAGCACGTGGTCGTAGATTAACAGGTGGCTAATTCCTAACGCCTCAACGCCTTGGGCGAAGGCCTTGATGTCCCTTGGGTCGGTGCCGATTTCGTTGTGGGGGAAGACCGCGCCTAATTGCATACCATTCAGATCCATGAACCTCTCCTGTTGATCTGCCGAAGTGAATCCTCGATGCGTTTTCTCCTTGAGGATTCGGCATCTAGGGACTAAAGCAGGTACTATAGCGCCGTTTTTCCCAGCAGATACCCACCATGTCCGAGAGTTCAGACAACAGCGCCTCCTCCTTTGTCGGTATGGAGCACGACATCCTTAAACT
>JAQWIX010000026.1 GCA_029248675.1 Pseudomonadales bacterium
ATCGTGAACCTGAACATTGAGACCACCAATCAGGACGGGGCTGTCGTGCTATCAGGCTACGCAGCCGCACGGGTAGACTAGGTCCGGTCGAAGACAGCGCTTTTTGCCGATGGATCAGGGGACGAGGACACAACCTTCAGGAGTCTGATCTGTCGAGACTCGGCGCGGGATACTGCTCCTAAGCGATAAAGAGTGCAGCGTAAAAAAAACGGGAACCTACATGGGTATCCCGTTTTTTTTGTCCGTGGTTTTTCCCCTAGACGCCTATGCTCGAGACTCATGTGCCCCAAACTTGGTTAATCCAAAGCGCCCACTACCATTTTTCTAAAGACGTACGTACATCTAACTCGAAGGTCCAAGCCTGCCGAGGCTGCTGGTACAGATAAACGTAGCCGTCTACGATGCCGTCGATGTTGATCATCCCTTCATCGCCGAGTTTGGCGGCGTACTCGGGCAATCCCTGCTTTATTTTTTCGCCGCCAATGGGACCGTCCACCACTACATGGCCTACGTGCACCCCTTCGCGGCCGTATTCTTTAGCCATGGCTTGGGCCAAGTTGCGCAGGGCACCCTTGGAAGAATTGAAGGCTCCAAAGTTTTCTCGTCCTCTTAGGGAAGCGCTGGCGCCGGTGAAGATCAAGGTGCCCCCGGAGCTGCCGAAACGTTGAATTGCGGCCCGGCCAAATAGAAAACCTCCAAAACAGCAGACGCGCCAACTGTTTTCAAAGTACTCGGCGCTCATGTCAGCGATCCGGCCCGGGGTATTGTTGCCTGTGTTGTATATGGCCAGACTCAGATCATCCCCGGCCATGTTGAACAAGCGCTCGGTGTCGGCCTCTGAGGTGGCATCGGCAATAACCGCCTCAGCGCTGCCGCCTGCGCTGACAATTGCCTCAACCACCGCGTCCAGCTTACCTTGGGTACGCCCTGCGATGACAACGTGCAGGCCCAGACCGGCGAAACGCACACACAATTGCGCGCCTAATCCTTCCAGCGGACCAACGCCACTGACGATAGCGACAGACATTAAGACACCTCCGGAATAACTTGCTTAAAGGGATGCACGTTGACGCTGCTGAATAACCCAGCCTTGCTGTAGGGATCCTCAGCGGCAATGGCCTTGGCATCGTCTAAATTGTCGCACTCAACAATCACGATGGAACCAACGGGTTTCGCCTGGTCATCGCTGAGTATCGGTCCGGCAAAACGCACGTTTTGGGCCCCAAGAAACTCGAGATGGGCCGGGCGAGTTTGTTGTCGCAGTTCAAAACCGTCTTCTACGTCATGACATATCAGGGCAAACAGCATAAGCGCTCCTAGTAATACAAATTAGTGACTAAATTTAGGTGTTCAGATGGTTTTTTAAGTGGTCGATGGTGGCTAAAAAGGGGCGCCGTGAGCACTCAAAGACCGCGGCAGTGCCAAAAAAGTCGTGCACCACGCCATCGCAAGCCATCGTGGCGACTTCATTGCCCGCAGACTCCAGAGCCTGTCCATAAGCTTGGCCCTCGTCACACAGTGGATCAAATTCCGCTGTTACCACCAAGGCTGGGGCTAACCCGCTGAGGTCTTCGGCGTATATGGGCGCTGTTCTGGGGTCTTTGCGGTCGGCTGGATTGGGGCAATAGGTGTCCCAAAACCAATCCATGATTGGCCGCTCCAGCATGTAGCCGCTGCCGTTTCGATTCCAAGAATCTCGATCCATGGTGGGCTCGATTACTGGATAGAACAGCCCTTGAAAAGCCAGCTCTGGGCCGGCGCTGTCTCGGCTGATTTGTGCCATGGCTGCGGCTAAAGACCCCCCGGCGCTTTCGCCAGCCACACCGATTTTACCGTTGTTGTTCAGCAGCGACCGGTTGTCAGCAACCCACAGGAGAGCGGCGTAGCAGTCATCAACAGCGGCGGGAAAAACGTGCTCAGGCGCCAGCCGATAGTCCACAGAAACCACCACTAAGTCTGCAAGGGTCGCAATCTCCCGACAAACGGAGTCGCAGGTGTCTAAGTCGCCGATGACCCAGCCACCGCCGTGAAAGTACAATAAGGTACCAAAGGGGCCATCGCCCTCGGGCCGATAGATGCGTACTGGGATTTGCCCGTCTGGCCCGTCAATGGTGGTGTCCTGAATGTCATGAACCGCCAAGGAAGGGTTCACCGCTCGAGAGGTACGGTAGCTTTCCCGTGCATCGGCCACGGGAATTTCGGTCAGGCTGGGCATGGGCCCGGCTGCGGCTAGTTGGTCAAAAACTGCCTGATATTCTGCTGCTAATGGCATTGAAATTTCTCCTCTTACCCCAAATTAGAAGCCAAAGAAGCTACACTATCATTCTGGCGAAGACTAGAAAGCGCTGTGGGCGGTCTATCGATAAGATGCGAACCGATAAGATGCGAATCGATAAGATGCGAATCAAGAAAATAGAGATCAATAAGATCGACAGCGTTAGAAAGAAAAGCGAAAAGATCACTAGATAAGAATCACGTCCAATAGCGGACAAAGAGCTTGACCACGAAAAAGCCCTGAACAAATCAGGCTGGGAGTGGGTGGCCCGAAACATCAATGGAGACGCCGATGACCCGGTTTGACGACGCAAAAACGCAACAAAGCAGCGACGAAAAAGACAAAGAAGCAGAGAACGGTAAGCCGTCCAACATGCTGGAAAACGTGTTGCACAAAAATCGCACCCTGACCCTGTTTGGTGAGATCAATCAAGACGTTGCACGACGTACCGCCGAGAAGCTGTTGGCCTTGGCCTACGAATCCGACGACCCCATCACGCTATACGTGGGTTCGCCGGGCGGACATGTAGAAAGCGGTGACACCATCTACGACATGATTCAGTTCATTAAGCCTGTGGTTCGCATTGTCGGCACCGGCTGGGTTGGCAGCATCGCAACCCACATTTATTTGGCAGCAGAAAAAGAAAACCGCTTCGCCTTGCCCAATACCCGTTTCTTGATTCATCAACCCTCCGGCGGCTTCGGTGGCGATGCCACAGACATTCAAATCCACGCTCAAGAAATTCTGAAGACTCGGGAGCGGATCAATGGCGTCATCGCCGACCGCACGGGTCAAAGCGTGGAACGAGTCAGCGAAGACACGATGCGTGATTGCTGGATGAGCGCGGAAGAGTCGGTAGCGTACGGTCTGATCGGTAAAATCATTACCAGTATCGACGAAATCGCCTGATTCCTAACAAGTGCGATGGCTGAATTGATCGGTCATCGCCATCTTCCCGGGGTCGTCTCATCGGCCTTGGGCTGCTACTCCTCCCCCTGTTTTCCCGAGTTATCCTGTCCCCTACCTGTTTCCATCTGAATGCTGAAATCTACTGAGCCATTGCAATTTGGGGTTATCCCGCGTATCTGTTGGGACGTCTCTAATAGCTAGCGTTTTAGGAGGGGAGAACTATGGCGTATCAGTACCAATTGCTCGATGTGGCGGTTCATAGACGCGTCGCAACGGTCACTATCAACAATCCGCCGATCAACATCATTACACCAGCCCTATACCAAGATCTGGCGACCCTGGTGGCTGAACTGCAAAACGATGATGACCTAACCGTGGTGGTTTTTAAGAGCGCGGATGCAGATTTTTTTATTGCCCACTACGATGTTTCGAACATCTTGGAGTTTCCCACCGACGGCGAGGCCGAGCGCAGTCTTGAGCTCAACGACTTCCACATCATGTGTGAGCGGGTTCGGACCATGAACAAGGTGACCATTGCGCAAATCGAAGGCCGAGTTGGCGGCGGTGGCAGCGAGTTTGCCGCCAGCATGGACATGCGCTTTGGCGTTGTTGGTAAAACCGTAGTGAACCAAATGGAAGTACCCCTAGGCATATTGCCCGGTGGTACCGGTACCCAGCGTCTACCGCGATTGGTGGGCCGTGGGCGAGCCATGGAAATCGTACTGGGTGCCGACGATTTAGACGCAGAAACTGCAGAGCGATGGGGCTACTTGAATCGAATCTATGCGGCTGGCGATATCGACGCCAAAGTTACGGCACTGGCAGAGCGCATTGCCAGTTTTCCCGTGGAAGCCGTGCGCTTGGCCAAGGCTTCGGTCACCGCATCGGAGCTGCCATTGCAACAGGGACTGCAGGAAGAGGCTTACCTGTTTCAGCGCCTGCTGCGAACGGATTCCGCCCAACACAATATGCAGCGTTTTATGGAAATGGGCGGGCAAACTCGCGAGGGCGAGTTGAAGGTGGGCGAGCTTTCTCGCCAGATTTGCGAACCTGATTAGGCGTCGCGTGAGGGTGTCGCTTCGGTTTTAGACAATCCCAGATCGATTAGGCGTGTCGAGCAATCATGCGCTGGGCAACGGCCAGATAAATCAAAATGGGGATCAACACCGCTAGCACCGTCGGCACACTGAATACTGCCGCCATGGGGGCAAACAGTTCCTGCAGATATTTGAAGCCGAGGCCGATAAACAGCCCCATGGTCAGCCGCTGGCCCATGCTGGTTTGACGCAGAGGGCCAATGACCACCGCTAGGGCCATCAGGGCCATGCTGATGTAGGTTAGAGGCGTAAGAATTTTCTGCCAAAATTTCAGCTCAAAGGGCAAGCTGGCGGCCTTCAATCGATCACCTACCGACAAGTACTGGTGCACTTGTCTTAGGGTCATCTTGCGCGGATCGGAAAACGCCTGGCTCGCCAACTGCTCGGGACTAACCGGGTTACGCCAAGGCCGGGTTTGATAATGGCGAGATCCACTGCTGCTGGTCGTCATGGATGTGACATTGACATCCGATAGCTGCCAATGTTCTTCGGCGATCAGATAGACACCGCTGGCTGCAAAGATCGCTTCAACCAATCGGTTAGAATCGTCGATGCGGTATAGCAGCAGACCGGTCAACTGGCCTTGGCCGTCCACACCGCCAACGTGAGCGTACTCGTAACCGCTGTCCAGTTCTCGACGCAGCCAGACACCGTCTTCGGGGGTAATAGCCTTGGACTCGACGAGGGGTTGCTCGGTGATTCCCATCAACGCCCGTTGTTTCCCTTGCTTACCCGCCCGTTCCCCCGCCGGCGAGACGAACTCGCTCAACGTAAAATTCACCAACAAAACCAACAGTAGCGTTGGCAGTAAGGCTGCTAGCAGTCGCCAAGGGGATACCCCGGCAGCGCGGAAAGCGGTCAGCTCGCCCCCTTCCGCCATGTTGCCCAGAACCAATAGCAGACCGATAAAGACACCGTAGGGCATCAACTCTTCGACTCGTCGGGGCATGGTCAGGAGCAAGAATCTCATGGCTTCGCTAAAGCCATAGTTATCGTGGTCCTTGTTCAACTCGTCGATTAGGGCAAAGGATAGAGTAAGGCCGCTTAGCACGGCCATGACCAGCAGAATTCCCAGAATACATTTACGGGTTAGATAGCGATCCAGTATCGTCATGATAGATCCACGTCGGGCTTTGCAGCGTCCCGCTCTGCAAGTTCTAGCATGGCCTCGTCGTTACTAAAGTAGACCCCGCCGCTGATAGTGCTTTCTAGGTCAGCGGGTGAAAGTTGCTGGGCTACAGGGCCTTTGAGTTCGCTCAGGCTCAAGGTGATGCCGGCATCCGACAGGGTCCGGCTCATGCGCTGGAGCATGGCAAGCCCGGTGCTGTCGATGAGATTCACCGAGCCGCAAGCCAGCAGCACGTGAGTGGTACCCCGGCGCCGTAAGGCGCGGCCAATCACTCGATCTTCGATCTGCGACGCGTTAGCGAAAAACATGTTCTCGTCTACCCGTAAGGCCAGCACATGGGGATGTAAAGTGACTGGATAGCGCTTG
>JAQWIX010000054.1 GCA_029248675.1 Pseudomonadales bacterium
CGCCGCATTACCGGGGCAACTGACTTACCCTTATTGGTGGATATTGATACGGGATGGGGTGGCGCTTTTAATATCTCAAAAACAGTCAAAGATATGACCGCAGCCGGGGCTGCCGCTGTGCATATCGAGGATCAAGTATCCCAAAAACGCTGTGGTCACCGGCCTAACAAGGCCATCGTTTCTGTTCAAGAAATGGTCGATCGCATCAAGGCGGCAGTGGACGCAAAAACCGATCCGGATTTTGTCGTGATGGCCCGAACGGACGCGCTGTCTGTGGACGGGCTTAACGCGGTAATTGATCGAGCCGGAGCCTTCGCTGAGGCTGGTGCAGACTCGATATTCGCCGAGGCGATGACGGAAATTGATATGTATCGTCCCATTATCGAGGCAGCCGGGGTGCCTGTGCTGGCCAATCTGACTGAGTTTGGTCAAACGCCGCTATACCACGTAGATGAACTGGCGGCGGTTGGTATTGCCATGGCCCTTTATCCACTGTCCGCTTTTCGCGCCATGAATAAGGCGGCCTTGACTGTCTACCAAGCGTTAAAGGACGAAGGTAGCCAGGCAAGTGTTGTGGACACAATGCAAACTCGCATGGAGTTGTACGATTTCTTGGGCTACCACGCCTATGAAGAAAAATTAGATGAGCTTTTTGCCGATCAATCGAAGGCTTCCTGAAGCGTTCATTTGATTGCTCGATAACAAAGATTCAGTAGCAAAGGAGAATTTTGATGGCTGAGAAGAAACTTGGCGGAGCGGGGCTTCGCGGACAAAGCGCCGGTAGTACTGAACTGTGCACGGTGGGTAAAAGCGGCACAGGGTTGACCTACCGCGGTTACGACATTACCGACCTAGCAGACAATGCGACATTTGAAGAGGTCGCCTATCTGATTTTCCATGGCGAGTTGCCAAATGCTACCCAGCTGGCGGATTATCACCGGGTCCTCAAGGGTAATCGTAAGCTGCCGGCAACCTTGTTAGAGGTGCTAGAGCGAATTCCTGCATCAGCTCATCCTATGGATGTCATGCGAACCGGTTGTTCCATGTTGGGTAACCTTGAGCCTGAGGGAGATTTTGAGAATCAACAGCACGTAGCCGATCGCCTGCTTGGTGCCTTACCCGGCATCATTAACTACTGGTACCGCTTCAGTCACGATGGCGTGCGAATCGATACCGATACCGATGCGGACTCACTGGCGGGGCATTTTCTCGAGACGTTGACCGGTAAAAAGCCCAGTGCTCTCCATCAACGGGTTATGGACGTATCCCTCATCCTTTATGCCGAGCATGAGTTCAACGCGTCGACGTTTACCGCTCGGGTCTGTGCATCCACTCTGTCGGATATGCATTCCTGCGTTACTGGTGCCATCGGCTCTCTGCGCGGTCCGCTGCATGGCGGTGCCAATGAGGCGGCAATGGAACTTATCGAAAAGTTCACAACTGCCGACGAAGCTACCAGCGGATTGTTGGGCATGCTGGAGCGTAAAGAGAAAATCATGGGCTTCGGACACGCCATATACAGCACGTCGGATCCGCGCAACGTGATCATCAAGCAGTGGGCTGAAAAGCTCGCCAATGAGGTAGGCGACTCGGTGTTGTATCCAGTGTCCTGCGCCATTGAAAAGGTCATGTGGGACGAAAAAGAACTGTTTGCTAATGCCGACTTCTTTCACGCATCCGCCTACAACTTCATGGGGATACCAACTAAGTTGTTTACGCCGATCTTCGTTTGCTCTCGAGTTTCAGGCTGGAGTGCCCATGTGATGGAGCAGCGCGAAAACAACCGCATTATCCGGCCCAGTGCCGATTATGTTGGGCCAGAGCCTCGAGTGCTTAAGCCAATAGCGGAGCGTTAGAAGCGGGCATACCGGCTGGCGGACGGGTGAATACCCGTCTGACTGGCAACTGTGCCCGGATTGCCCCGCGTTGAGTCGACTCATGAGAAGAGCAAGCCAATGGCACCAGCTGCAAGTTGGGCCGGTGGGTGGCTGCTCTCTGGCGCAACCGGCCGGACACGGCTACAACCAGGTTAAGACGACGAAATTAAGCAGACGAGGCGAAGGACACCCGCCTAGGATTGTTAGAAAGCGTCTCCAGGCACTCGAACCCAACCTTCCATCAGAATTCGCGCGCTTCGGCTCATACTGGCGGAAGTGACCCTCCATTCATCGTTGTTCAATGACGCTTCGGCACCTACTTTTAGCGTGCCAGAGGGGTGGCCAAAGGTGACCTCATTGCGCTGGCCGCCACCGGCGGCAAGATTCACCAAGGTGCCAGGAATAGCTGCCGCTGTGCCGATGGCGACTGCCGCGGTACCCATCATGGCGTGATGGAGTTTTCCCATGGAAAGGGCGCGCACGACCAAGTCGATGCTAGAAGCCTCGACGTCTTTCCCGCTGGACGCTTGATAGGTCGCAGAGGGGCCAACGAAAGCCACCTTGGGGGTGTGTTGCCGCGCCTGAGCTTCCTCTACGCGATCAATAAGCCCCATCTTAATAGCCCCATGAGCGCGGATGGTTTCGAACCGTGCCAGAGCCTCAGCGGAACCATTGATATCATCTTGAAGTTCGCAGCCGGTATAGCCCAGTTCGGATCCGTTTAGAAAAATCGTTGGGATCCCCGCGTTGATCAGTGTTGCCTTCAGCGTCCCGACACCGGGTACTTCCAAATCATCCACCAGATTGCCGGTTGGAAACATAGCACCTCCATCCGAGTCAGCCGGATCAAGGAAGTCCACAGCAATTTCTGCTCCAGGAAAGGTTACACCGTCCAGCTCAAAACCCCCGGTTTCTTGCACTTGGCCGCCAACCATAGGCACGCGATTGATAATGGTTTTACCGATATTCGCCTGCCAGATACGAACCTCGGCAATGCCGTCCTGAGGAATGCGATCTGCGGGCAACATGCCTTGGGCTATGGCGTAAGGGCCCACGGCAGCAGAAAGGTTGCCGCAATTGCCGCTCCAATCCACAAAGGGTTGATCAATGGAGACTTGGCCGAACAGATAGTCCACATCGTGTCCGTCTTGCGCGCTGGGGCTGACAATGACGGTTTTACTCGTGCTAGAGGTGGCCCCACCCATACCGTCGGTATGCTTGCCGTAGGGATCCGGGCTGCCAATAACTCGCAGCAGCAGTGCGTCTCTCGCCGAACCAGGCACCTGAGCTGCCAAGGGTAGTTCTGCTAGATTAAAGAATACGCCCTTGCTGGTGCCGCCGCGTATGTAGGTGGCGGCAACCCGTATTTGTCCTGAGCTCATGGTTTTTCCTCGTTTAGCCCGCCGAAGCTTCCAAAAAGTCCTGGGCGAATCGCTGCAGCACGCCACCGGCCGCGTAGATTGAAACCTCCTCGGCGGTGTCCAGCCGACAGGTGGTGGGTATTTGTACCTGTTCACCATTGCGGCGGGTCATCACCACACTTAGGTCTGCCCCCGGTGCTGGCTCGCCAAGGACGCTGAAGGTTTCGGTGCCGTCGATGGCATAGGTTTGTCGAGTCTCGGAAGCTTTAAATTCCAGGGGCAAGACCCCCATGCCGACCAAATTGGTTCGGTGGATGCGTTCGAATCCTTCGGCCACGATGGCCTCTACGCCGGCTAGCCGGACACCTTTGGCAGCCCAGTCTCGGGAAGAGCCTTGACCGTAGTCGGCTCCGGCAATGATGATTAAGGGCTGCTTGCGCTCCATATAAGTCTCAATGGCTTCCCACATGCGTACCACTTGGCCATCTGGCTCGATGCGTGCCAAAGATCCTTGTTTGATATCACCGTTTTCCTGAACCATCTCGTTGAGCAGTTTGGGGTTGGCAAAGGTTGCGCGTTGAGCAGTAAGGTGATCACCGCGATGGGTGGCGTAAGAGTTAAAGTCTTCTTCAGGCAAACCCATTTTGTGCAGATACTCACCCGCAGCGCTGTCCATCATAATCGCGTTAGACGGGGATAGATGATCCGTGGTGATGTTGTCGCCCAATACCGCCAAGGGTCGCATATCCGTTAAAGACCGTGTGCCTGCCAAGGCACCTTCCCAGTACGGGGGCCGCCGGATGTAGGTGCTCTGGGGGCGCCAGTCGTAGAGTGGGTCCGTCGAGTCAGTCACATCTTTCACGTTCAGAAACATGGGTTCATAGACCGCTGTAAACTGCTCTGGCTTGACGCTCTTGGCCACGATGGCGTCGATCTCTTCATCCGTTGGCCAAATGTCGATCAAGCGCACCGGGTTGCCCGACGGGTCCGTACCCAGAACGTCTTTTTCGATATCAAATCGAATGGTGCCGGCAATAGCATAGGCTACGACCAGAGGCGGGGATGCTAGGAATGCCTGTTTGGCGTAGGGATGAATGCGGCCGTCAAAGTTGCGGTTGCCGGATAGAACCGCAGTGGCGTAAAGATCCCGATCAATGACCTCTTGCTGAATGGCTGGGTCCAAGGCGCCGCTCATCCCGTTACAGGTGGTGCAGGCAAAGGCCACGATGCCAAAACCCAGCTGTTCCAGCTCGGATAACAATGCGGCATCCTCTAGATAAAGCTGTACGGCTTTAGAACCCGGCGCTAGGGAGCTTTTTACCCAAGGTTTGCGTGTTAGGCCCTTGGCGTTGGCGTTGCGTGCTAGCAGACCTGCGGCGATGACGTTTCGTGGGTTGCTGGTGTTGGTGCAGCTGGTGATGGCTGCAATGATAATGGCACCGTCAGGCATCAAGCCTTCTTCGGTTTCAACGGTCCCGGCGATGCCCTGGGACGCTAAGTCTGTTGTGGCCACTCGCCGATGAGGGTTGGACGGGCCAGCAATGTTGCGCCCAACACTGGACAGATCAAAACGCAGCACACGCTCGTACTCGGCGGCCTGCATATGATCGGCCCAAAGGCCGGTGGTTTTGGCATAGGTCTCCACCAACGCCACTTGCTCGTCGCTGCGCCCGGTAAGGCGAAGATAGTCGGTTGTCTTCTCGTCAATGTAGAACATGGCCGCGCTGGCACCGAATTCCGGTGTCATGTTGGATATGGTGGCCCGATCGCCTAAGGTCAAATCTGCAGCGCCCTCACCAAAGAACTCCAGATAGCAAGAGACAACCCGTTCTTCTCGCAAAAACTCGGTGATGGCCAGCACGATGTCGGTAGCGGTGATTCCTTCCTGCCGCTTGCCCACCAGTTCTACCCCTACGATGTCGGGTAATCGCAGATAAGAGGCTCGTCCCAGCATCACGCTTTCGGCCTCAAGACCACCAACGCCGATGGCGATAACGCCAAGAGCGTCCACATGAGGGGTATGGCTGTCTGTTCCGACTAAGGTGTCAGGAAAGGCAACACCATCGCGGTCATGAACTACCGGAGACATCCGCTCCAGGTTGATCTGGTGCATGATGCCATTGCCCGGTGGGATCACATCCACATTCTCAAAGGCTGTCTTGGTCCAGTTAATGAAGTGAAAACGGTCATCGTTGCGGCGGTCTTCGATGGCGCGGTTTTTCTCGAAAGCGTCTTCTTCAAATCCCGCGTGTTCCACTGCTAACGAGTGGTCGACGATAAGCTGAGTCGGTACCACAGGATTGACCTTGGCTGGATCACCGCCTTTGGCAGCGATGGCATCCCGTAGGCCAGCCAGATCTACAAGGGCCGTTTGACCTAAAATATCGTGGCAAACCACCCGAGCCGGAAACCAAGGAAAGTCGATGTCTCGCTTGCGGTGGATGATTTGGCCCAGAGCGGCATTTAAGTCTTGCGGCGCGCAACGCCGAACCAGATTTTCCGCCAACACCTTGGACGTATAAGGCAGGCCCGCATAAGCACCGGGTTTAAGGGCTTCGATTGCTTCTTCGGTATCAAAGTAATCCAGTTTGGTGCCGTTCAGAGGTTTTCGGAAGTTGTGATTCATAGGGTTTTCTTCGCTTTAACAGTCGTGTAATTCAGTCTCTCTGGGGCCGGGCATTGTGCCGTGATTCCCCCTGAGGCTCCAGCATTGGAAAGTCGGTACTGGTCGGTGTCGTCGCGTCTGGCAACGTTTTCCTGCTACTTAGGGCAGTGGTTTTCGGGTTAAGGCTGCAGCGGTACCGATATAGCTGTCCGGCGTAAGACCTTCAAGTTCCTGCATGGCAGCCTCAGGTAGATTCAGTTCTTGCAGGATCTCTTGATAGACCTCAGCCGACAGCCGCCGTCCTCGAGTTGCGGCTTTGAGCTGCTCGTAGGGCTCGGGCATGGCAAATTTACGCATGACGGTTTGGACTGCTTCGGCCAGTACCTCCCAGCTGTTGTTGAGGTCGCCACCAATAGCCTCAGGATTGACGTCCAATCTCGACAACCCTTTTAGGGTTGCTTGGTAGGCGATGGCGCAGTGAGCAAATGCGGTACCCAAGTTTCGCAGCACTGTTGAGTCAGATAGATCCCGCTGCCAGCGGGAAACCATCAGCTTGCTGGCCATATGGTCCAGCAGAGCGTTGGCGATACCGATGTTGCCCTCGGAGTTTTCAAAATCTATTGGATTGATCTTATGAGGCATGGTCGATGAGCCGGTTTCGCCCTCGACCTTACGCTGTTTGAAATACTCAATGGAGATGTAGCTCCATATATCGCGGTCAAAATCCAACAAGATTTGGTTGAAACGGATTATGCAGTGAGAGACTTCGGCTATGTAGTCGTGTGGCTCAATTTGAGTCGTCCAAGGGTTGTTGCTGAGCCCTAAGCTACTGATGAATTGGTCAGACAGACTTGCCCAATCTAAGTTTGGATAAGCTACCAAATGGGCATTGAAGTTACCTACGGCGCCGTTGAATTTGCCAAGTATCTCAAGGGACTGAAGTTGCGCTTTTTGGCGCTGCAGGCGCGCGGCGACATTCTTGATTTCTTTCCCCAGAGTGGTGGGGGAAGCTGTCTGCCCGTGGGTTCTGGACAGCATGGGCAAGTCCGCATTGGCTTGGGCTAATTGATCCAGAGTTTCGATTAGTCCCTGCATATGAGGCAGTAAAACGCTGTCCCGTGCGTTTTTAATCATCAGACCGTAGGCGGTGTTGTTAATGTCCTCCGACGTGCAACCGAAATGGATCCACTCGTTAACGGTTTGTAGCGTTGGGCGCTGGGCAAAGGCTTCCTTAAGGAAGTATTCGACGGCTTTGACGTCGTGGTTGGTTGTGGCCTCCAAGGCCTTGATGCGTTGGGCAGATTGCTCGTCGAAGTTCGCGGCAATGTCGGCCACATATTGGGCATCGTCGGTGTCTAGGGGCTCAAATTCCTCAACCCCCGGGCATTGGGCGAGAAACAACACCCAAGCGCATTCCACTTCCACACGGTATTTCATGAGGCCGAATTCACTGACGATGGGAGTCAAGTCCTGGACCTTGGAACGATATCGGCCATCTGCTGCGCCTATGGCAAAAACCGGATCTAAATCGGACATGTGCAATTTCTCCAAGAACTGTTTTTAGGTTTTGTCGGTGTGGTGATGAGGCAGGTTAGGTTCGTCTCGGCGAACAATATTGGCCCCGCCTAGCAAACGTTCGCCGTCGTAGAAAGCCACATACTGACCTGTGGTGATTGCGCGCTGGGGTCTGTCAAAACGTACCACCAAGGTGCCGTCGGCTCCGGGTTCCACGGTGCAGGCTTGGTCTTGCTGCCGGTAGCGGATCTTTGCACTGCACTGTATTGGCAAAGTCGTGTCGGCTAACCAGTTTACGTCGGTGGCGCGCAGCCAAGCGCCGTTAAGGTCGCCTTCATCCTGTGTGATAAACAAGGTGTTGGTCATCGATTGCTTGGCCATCACATACCAAGGGGATTCAGGTCGGCCTGGCATTCCGCCCAGGTTTATTCCTTGTCGCTGGCCAATAGTGTACTGGTGCAGCCCTCTGTGTTCGCCCAGATAACGACCCTGCCTGTCTCGCATGGGGCCAGGTGTGTCGGCGATATAGTTGGCTAAAAAGTCAGCAAAGCGTCGCTCACCGATAAAACAAATGCCCGTGCTGTCCTTTTTGCGGTGGTTGGCTAGCCCTAAGGATTTAGCCAACTCGCGTATATCCGATTTTTGCCAATCACCGAGCGGGAAAAGGCAGCGTTCTAGCTTGTGACGTGGCACAGCCTGTAAAAAATAGCTTTGATCCTTATTCGCGTCCCGGCCTTTGAGAAATGCAACCGGAGGCTGGCTCGGATCACCAAGGGGGGCATCGGCCTGCGGAATGGGTGTCCGACGAATGTAGTGGCCGGTGGCGATGAAATCCGCGCCTAAGGTCTCAGCATAACGCACGAATTGCTCAAACTTGATTTCTCGATTGCACAAGATATCTGGATTCGGCGTACGCCAGTTCTGGTACTCGTTGAGAAAATGGCTGAATACATTGTCCCAATACTCAGCGGCGAAATTAGCGGTATGCAGTTGAATGCCAAGACGCTGGCAGACTTGCTCCGCATCGGCTAAGTCGGTAATCGCCGTGCAGTACTCGGTGCCGTCATCCTCGTCCCAATTTTTCATGAACAAACCTTCCACTCGAAAGCCTTGTTGCATCAACAAATGAGCCGCCGCGGCAGAATCGACCCCTCCGGACATGCCCACGACGACCTTTGGCGCGTTGGATGCGGGCTGGGGCCCTTGGCCCAGGACTGGGGTTGCTTGATTGCTAGGCATGGAACGAGTGCAGGTCACAGTATTTCGGGTGCGCATCATAGCCTAGGACGGGTCTTGGGTCAGTGGTTGAGTGGGCGACCCTTGGTTGGGCTGTTCGGCCTCATAGATGCGCTCGGACCTCTGGTTGAGGGCTGTGCCCCAGAGTAGTCCACTCTTACAGTGCGCCCGTGATAATCTAACCGGACGCCGTTTGGAGAGCGCGGACGCCGACAGCGGATATTCGGACACCCCTACAAGATCGTTTCAGGAATCGTTTATGGAATTTAGCCATATCAATGCCTCTGGTGAGGCCAACATGGTAGACGTTGGCGGTAAGGATGTGACGGAAAGAACCGCCACAGCCAGCGGAACGGTGAGAATGCAGGCCAGCACCCTGAAAGCCATTAAAAGTGATGCCCTAGCAAAGGGTGAGGTGCTGGCGGTTGCCCGAATCGCAGGCATTCAGGCTGCAAAAAAGTGCTCTGATCTTATACCCCTGTGCCACCCCTTGGCGCTTACCAAGGTGGCAGTGACCTTTGAAGAGATTTCGGAGACCGTTCTGAGGGTGGAGGGCCATTGCCGGCTACGGGGCCAGACCGGTGTGGAAATGGAGGCTCTGACAGCAGTCAGCATCGCCTGTCTGACCATTTATGATATGTGTAAGGCTGTGGACAAGGGTATGACCATTGAGTCTATTGGGCTTGAGGACAAAGTCGGCGGGAAAAGTGGGCATTGGCAGCGGCAGACACATGGTAGCAGTTAAGTTTTTTGCGTCTTTACGAGAGGATGTTGGGCACGACCAACTTGCACTTGTGGCAGGTAATGTGGCTGAGCTTCGCGATGCTCTCGCTGCTCAACTCTCCGATGACGCGAAACTTGCACTCTGGGCAGATGGCGTTCGCTTAGCCATTAATCAGCAATTCCTAGCGTCGGATTGGCGCACGAGCAGCGAAGATATTAGCCTTGGCGCAGAGATAGCTTTTTTGCCGCCGGTAACCGGTGGTTGACGTAAAGGAATCCAAATGCATCGAGTGATTCACGTTCAGCAACGCGACTTTGATCTGGCTGAGCAGTACCAAAAGACTCGCCAACATTGTGGTGAAGCTGCTGGGGCGATAGCGGCGTTTGTGGGGCTAGTGCGTGATCATAACGCTCATGCGGGCGATGGGGGCAGGGTGGGAACCCTGACCTTAGAACACTATCCCGGTATGACGGAGTCCAGCATTTCTCAAATTATTGATGAAGCCGAAACAAGGTGGCCGCTATTGGCTACGACGGTGATACATCGAGTAGGAGAGATGCATCCAACGGATCAAATTGTACTGGTCGTGGTGGCAAGCGCCCATCGCAGCGCCGCTTTTGCGGCGGCAGAGTTTGTGATGGATTACTTAAAGACTCGAGCTGTTTTCTGGAAAAAAGAAACCAGTGATCAAGGTGTGAAGTGGATTGAATCCACCCTTGCAGATCGGCAACGCGCGGCGACCTGGACGGACCCGGAGACGGCGTTGGATGCGCTCAAGAAATAGGCTTTTGATCACCTCAACAGTTAGGGTGTCCACAAGAAGTAGGGCAGCAAAGAACCTGGCTGAGTTGCACTAAACAGGGCGCGAGTCTATATTTCAGCGCGTCGGAAACCGGAGGGGGTGGGAGACAACGCTGCGAGAGCGCCAATTTGCATGATTTGGAAGTCGCCGCAGTAACTATGCATAGCATTTGCGCTAATCAGAGGGATATATGAGCACCGATCAAAAAATCATCTACACCGAAACAGACGAAGCCCCTAGGTTGGCCACATTTTCTTTTCTTCCCATCATCAAAGCCTTCTCAGACGCCGCCGGCGTTCAAATCGAAACCAGAGACATCTCGCTGGCCGGTAGAATCCTCGCCAGTTTCCCCCAATGGCTGACGCCAGAGCAGCGTATCAACGATGACTTAGCTGAGCTCGGTGAACTGACTCAAGACCCAGCCGCAAATATCATCAAGCTTCCCAACATCAGTGCGTCAAACCCCCAAATGTTGGCGGCGATTAAAGAGCTACAGGATCAGGGCTATGGGCTGCCAGAATATCCCGAAGAGCCCCAGTCCGATGCTGAGCGTGACATCAAAGAGCGTTACGATCGAATCAAGGGTAGTGCGGTTAACCCGGTGTTACGTGAGGGTAATTCGGACCGTCGTGCCACAAAGGCTGTAAAGGATTACGCCAAAAAACACCCCCATTCTATGGGTGCTTGGTCCGCAGATTCGAAAACTCACGTAGCGCACATGAGCGGTGGCGATTTTTATGCCAGCGAAGTGTCGGCGACGATGGCTCAAGACGACCAATTGAGCATAGTCTTTCACGCCGCCAGTGGCACCAGCCAGACATTGGCATCAAAGGTGGCTGTGTCCGCCGGAGAGGTCGTTGATGCTGCTTTTATGAGCAAGCAAGCGCTGGTTAGTTTTTACCAGGAGCAAATCGCCAGCACTGAGCCCGGTGTTTTGTTTTCGCTGCACCTGAAAGCCACCATGATGAAGGTGTCGGATCCCATCATTTTTGGCCACGCGGTAAAGGCCTACTATCACTCTGCCTTTGCAAAGCATGAGGCGGTCTTTGCTGAGTTAGGCGTAGATCCAAACAATGGTGTTGGTGATGCTTACGACAAAATCCAGCGCTTGCCCCAAGCGCAGCAGGACGAGATCAAGGCAGATTTGGATGCCTGTCTAGCCCAAGGCCCAGACTTGGCTATGGTGAACTCGGATTACGGTATTACTAATTTGCACGTCCCTAGTGACATTATCGTCGACGCGTCTATGCCGGCGGCGATTCGAGAGTCCGGCAAAATGTGGGGCCCCGATGGAGGGTTGCATGACACCAAGGCTGTCATTCCTGACCGTTGTTACGCAACGGTGTATCAAGAGGTAATCGACGACTGTAAAAGCAATGGCGCTCTAGATCCCACGGTCATAGGTTCTACCTCGAACATCGGACTGATGGCGCAAAAAGCGGAAGAGTACGGGTCTCACGACACTACGTTTGAAATAGCCGAAGAGGGAAGGATTGAGGTCGTCGATCAGGCCGGAAACGTCATTCATGCCCATGAGGTTGAAGCTGGTGATATCTGGCGTATGTGCCGGGTCAAGGACGCTCCAGTGCAGGATTGGATCAAACTTGCAGTCCAGCGCGGTCGAATAACCGGCGCAGCGGTTATTTTCTGGCTCGACGCGGATAGGGCTCACGATGCGCAGTTGATCGCAAAGATTCAGCAGTATCTGCCCGCTCATGACACCGACGGCTTAGACATCAGCATTTTGAAGCCCGCAGACGCCACCCGGCGCTCGCTGGAAGTGATGCGTGCAGGGAGTGACACAATATCGGTGTCCGGCAATGTTCTTCGTGACTACCTGACTGACCTATTTCCGATTCTGGAGTTAGGTACCAGCGCGAAAATGTTGTCCATAGTGCCCTTGATTAATGGCGGTGGATTGTTTGAGACCGGTGCCGGAGGCAGTGCGCCCAAACACGTTCAACAGTTTGAAGCAGAGGGTCACTTGCGGTGGGATAGCCTCGGAGAATTCCTCGCACTGGGAGCATCGCTAGAGCATTTGGGGCGCGTTTTCGATAACTCAGCGGCTCAGCTGCTGGGAGAAACCTTGGATGAAGCCATTGCCGAATTCTTAGACAGCAATCGATCACCCTCTCGCAAAGTGAATGAAATCGACAATCGTGGCAGTCATTTCTACCTAGCGAAGTTCTGGGCTGAAGCAGTGGCAAGACAGGATAGGGATCCGGAGATGAAAGCACGCTTTGCGGCGTTGGCGGAGCGTCTGGCTGCGAACGAAGATCAGATCAATGCGGAACTGCTCGCAGCCCAAGGTGAGGCAGAAGATGTTGGCGGCTACTTTGCGCCGAACCCGGATCTGGCGGCCAAAGCAATGCGCCCCTCGCCAACGCTAAACGCGGCTATCGAAGCGGTCTAATGCAACTCGGGCTCGGGGCCACGAGCCCCGAGTGGTTAACTGGCCGAGACACTCCTTTCTTTATTTGGTTGTCACCGAATAAAAGAACGGGGCCGCCCCTCAGGGCGAATCGGGGGGGGCAGTCTCAGATGCCGACTCCGCAGCACCTCCTACGTCCTTCCCAGAGTCAGTCTCACTTAGGCCAGTGTTTGTGCCCGTGGCGACGATGTTCGTCGCTTGAGGCCCTTTTTCGCCCACAGTGACATCAAATTGGACCTGATCACCGGCGCTTAGAGTTTTGTAGCCATCCATGGTTACAGCGGAAAAGTGTGCGAACAGGTCGTCCCCACCATCATCGGGTACGATGAAGCCGTAGCCCTTTGCGTTGTTAAACCACTTAACGATTCCATTTGGCATAGATAGTCCTCCTTGCCCACCCCGAGAGTCCAGAATTACTGAGGATGAGTCAAGGGGGCGTTTTGTGGCTTTAGTGAGGTCTGCTGCGCAGATTTTCACAAAAAAGCACTTGGGTAATCCGCTGGCAGCCCCAAACATAACTAACTAAGGGAAAAGATGACTCAAGAATCCTCGATTCAGAGCAAACTCGGGCATCTTGAAGCGCTTCGTAAAGGTTGTTGATGCACTTGTGCAATGAGCTTAAATGGTGCCTTAGCACACGATATATTTACACCGCTTGAGATAGCCTTGAAGCTCAGGCATCTGAGATCAAGGCCTGCGCCTTGGACTAGGTTGCGCTGAATGATTTGTCGGAGGCTACCTTTACGAAGAATTCAGTCGAAAGGGTGGCGGGGTCGGGCCCGAGAACGCAGAGTGTTTGAGTGTTCCAATCCGCTGTTCCAGGTTACAAACCAGAGTTATACAAGCATTTTTTACAAAGAGTTATGAACGAATCATGAGAGAAGACACTGGATTCGAGAACGTACTACCGGGCATTGAAATGACTGCTGCTGGGTGGCTTGGTGGGTCAGGGCAAAGACGAGCCTCCCAACCTCATGGCAGTGCGGGTGATGAAGATCTGCCCGGCTTTGATGAAGATCAGGATGTTGGTTTGGTTACCGAGGAATCTGAGCCGGAGCTGAAGCGTCCACCTATGTTCATGGTCATGTTGTTAAATGACGACTACACGCCCATGGAGTTTGTGGTACACATTCTTGAGGCGTTCTTTGGAATGAATCGAGAAAAAGCCACGCAGATCATGTTAGTGGTACATACCGAAGGAGCGGCAGTGGTCGGGATTTTTCCTCGGGACATCGCCGAGACAAAATCTGAGCAAGTTAATCTGTATGCTCAGGAAAATAATCACCCATTAATGTCGACGGTTGAATTAGCGGACTAGCGGGGTCGTAAAAGGCCCCAGTCAGAACGTCCCAAACAAAGAGAGAAGTAATGCTAAGCAAGGAACTTGAAAAGTCGCTGAACGAAATTGCCCAGGATGCAAGCACTCGCCGTCATGAATTTATAACGGTGGAACATTTGTTATTGGCTTTAATGACCAACGATGCGGCTATGGATGTGCTGAAAAATGTCGGCGGAGATGTTGAAAAACTGACCAAGGAATTGGAAAGGTATATCGAAGAGACCACGCCGATTTTGCCAGCCAGTGATGAAGAACACGGGCCACAAACGACCTTGGGTTTTCAGCGCGTGGTATCTCGTTCCCTATTCCATGTTCAGTCCTCGGGCAGGAAAGAGGTCACGGGGGCCAATGTCTTGGTTGCTATCTTTAGTGAGCAGGAGAGCCAGGCGGTTTATTTGCTGAAGGAGCAGGGTATCAGCCGTATCGACGTGGTTAACTATATCTCTCACGGTATCAGCAAAGTTGACGACGCTGACGAAGAAGCCGAGTTAGGTGGCCAGACTGCAGAAGGTGAAGAGGCTCCAGAGGGCGGCCAAAAAGCCTTGCAGCTGTACGCAACAGATTTAAACGAGGAGGCGAGGGCAGGCCGAATCGATCCACTTGTGGGGCGTGCTGAAGAGCTGGAGCGCGTCGTGCAGATCTTGTGCCGTCGACGCAAGAATAACCCCCTATTAGTCGGTGAATCTGGCGTTGGTAAGACAGCGATTGCAGAGGGCTTAGCCAAGCGGATCGTTGACGAAAAGGTACCTGAGGTTGTCGCGGGCAGCACCATCTATTCTCTAGACCTTGGGGCATTAGTGGCGGGGACAAAGTATCGCGGCGATTTTGAAAAGCGCTTCAAAGCAGTGCTTGCTGAGCTCAAAGAGATCGAAGGCTCAATCCTATTTATCGACGAAATTCATACAATCATTGGTGCTGGGGCAGCGTCCGGCGGTGTTATGGACGCGTCTAATTTGCTTAAGCCGTTGTTGACCTCAGGACAGATGCGTTGCATGGGTTCCACAACTTACCAAGAATATCGAGGCATCTTTGACAAAGACCGTGCGCTTTCACGGCGCTTTCAGAAAATCGATGTCGAGGAGCCGGATGTCGATGACACCTACCGTATCTTGAAAGGGTTGAAGTCTCGGTTCGAAGAACATTACAACTTACGCTACACAGACAAGGCATTGCGCACGGCCTCTGAGTTGGCGGCTCGCTACATAAATGACCGATTTATGCCAGATAAGGCCATTGACGTGGTCGACGAAGCCGGTGCTGCCCAGCAGCTGCAGCCGCCCAGCAAACGCAAGAAAAGTGTCGGGGCCTCGGATGTTGAGCAAGTGGTCGCGAAGATTGCACGTATTCCTTCTTCCCAAGTGACAACGTCGGATAAAGCATCCTTACGTGATTTAGAAGGTAACTTGAAAATGGCTGTGTTCGGTCAGAATGAAGCCATCGAGCAGCTCGCTTCAGCCATCAAACTCTCCAGAGCCGGTTTAAAGAGCGGCGACAAACCCATTGGATCGTTTTTGTTTGCCGGTCCTACTGGGGTGGGTAAAACCGAAGTGTCCAAGCAGTTGGCCCATGCCATGGGAGTGGAGCTGTTGCGTTATGACATGTCTGAGTACATGGAGCGCCATACGGTGTCCCGCTTGATCGGTGCACCTCCCGGCTATGTTGGTTTTGATCAAGGCGGCTTGCTGACCGAGGCGGTAACCAAACACCCACACAGCGTGGTGCTGTTGGATGAAATCGAAAAGGCCCACCCGGAAGTATTTAACTTGCTACTGTAGGTCATGGATCATGGCACGCTGACCGACAATAACGGCCGCAAGGCGGACTTTCGCAACGTCGTGTTGATCATGACCACCAATGCTGGCGCTCAAGAAATGGGCCGTCCATCCATTGGTTTCACCGAGCAGGACAACACCACAGACGGCATGGAAGTGATTCGCAGGATGTTTACGCCGGAATTCCGTAACCGGTTGGATGCCATAGTGCAGTTCAGCGCTTTGAATATCGAAATCGTCAAAACTGTCGTGGACAAGTTCCTGACGGAGCTGCAGGCTCAGCTGGACGAAAAACGCGTGACTTTGGAAGTCGACGATGAAGCGCGTGCTTGGCTTGCCAAGGAAGGCTACGACGAAAAGATGGGGGCACGTCCCATGCAGCGGTTGATTCAAGAGAAGATCAAGCGGCCTTTGGCCGAGGATTTGCTCTTTGGTGATCTGGCGTCTGGCGGTACTGTGCGGGTGTCCATCGACAACGACGAACTGGATATTCAGGTGTTGGCAGCGGCAGAGGCTTAGCCCTCTGCTGCCTAGGAGGGATTTACATGCGGAAGGTGATGCGGCCCTTGCTCAAGTCATAGGGGGTTAGCTCCACCTTGACCTTGTCCCCGGTCAAAATTCTGATGTAGTTTTTGCGCATCTTGCCTGAGATATGCGCGGTGACGGTGTGTCCATTTTCCAGCTCTACCCGGAACATAGTGTTCGGTAGGGTGTCGATGATGGTGCCGTCCATTTCAATCTGTTCTTCTTTTGCCATGCGGCCTCTGGGTCGTAATAGTCGCGCGGCATGGTGCCAGAAGGGCGGGGCAAATAGAAGTCTGGTTTAGACCTTGGTTTTGCAAGGGTCTTAGATGGGAGGCCTAGCTCAGGGTGATCCAGCGGCCGTCGATAAACATTTGCAGCGGTCGATACTGACTTTTATACGCCATTTTTTGAGAATCCTTTATCCAGTAGCCCAGATACAGGTGGCCTAGTCCCAAGGTTTTGCACATTTCGATTTGCTGCAAAATACTGAAAACCCCAAGGCTTCTGGACGCTTCTGTTGGCTCGAAGAAGGTATAAACCGCCGACAGGCCATCGTTAAGCTGGTCGGTCACAGCCACACTCAACAAACGCTCCCCCTCGTAGACGCATATAAAAATGGTGTCGGCCCATGCGCTGAGTAAAAAGGATTTAAATTGATCTTCTGTGGCCGGGTACATGTCGCCATCAGTATGCCGCATGCTGATGTAGCGTTCGTACACTTGAAAGTAGCGCAGGGTAAAGCGGGCAGGCTCTACGGTAACCCTGAGCTTTTGATTGCGCCCCAGCGTTCTGCGTTGGCTGCGATTGGCCTTGAAGGTCTGCACTGGCACGCGGACGGCTATGCAGGCGCTGCAATGATTGCAGCGGGGGCGATACAGATGCCCACCACTGCGACGAAACCCTTGGTCCGAGAGGTGTTGGTAGCTGCTGCTGGTGATGATCCGCCGGGGGTCGGCAAACAATGTCTGAGCATCGCTTCGGTCCAAGTATGAGCACGGGTGTGGGGGGGTGAGATAAAAATCCAGGGGCTTATCTTGATCTGATCCAGCGCTCACGATGGGCACTCTGTCTTCTGGGGCGCCTCTAGGTTATCCCAAGGACCCAACCGGCTCAGGCTTAAATCGTTTTTCGCCAGCAAGGACAAAAATGCCTCTCGAGGCATGGGTTTAACACCCAAGGTTTTGAGGTGGGGATTCATCATTTGACAGTCGATGAGTGAAAAATCCCATGCGCACAGTCGTTGATGCAAGTGATAGAAGGCCACCTTGGAAGCGTCTGGTCGTTCTGCAAACATGGATTCGCCAAAGAACATCTGGCCCAGGGAAAGACCATACAGACCGCCTACGAGCATGTTCTCAGACCAAACTTCAACACTGTGAGCGACCCCGGTCGCGTGCAGTTCTCGGTACGCTTGGCGCATTCTAGGCGTTATCCAAGTGCCCACAGAGGTGGCTCTTAATTTAGCGCAGGCCTCGATGACGTCATCGAAGCAGCGATCGAAGGTAACAGTGAAACCACC
>JAQWIX010000061.1 GCA_029248675.1 Pseudomonadales bacterium
CTTGGGGATCAGACAGTTGTTGAAGAGTTGGTACCGGCCATTGAAGCCCTGCATCGTGGCGCCGCGATCGTTGCGTCTTATGCCGGCGGGGAAGCGACGCGGGACGCCACCCTTGCGGGCCTAGAGGCGCTGGATAAACCCTACGGCGAGTACATGGCGGCGCCCTTGGTGCGCTGGCGTTGGGCTCTGAGCGCGGAAGAAGCTTCAAGAGATGGTCGCAATTTCGAGCATGAGTGATGGGACTAACGCCAACTCGGTAAGGGGTACGATGAATGAGGCTGCGAAGATCGCTGCTGCAAAAACGGCTGCGCGGGCTTGGTTTGCCGCCGCGGAGTTGGAACCCCTGGGCCAAGGCCATATCCACCAAACTTATCGGCTAACCGACGCCTCCCAGCCTGATGAGAGCTATGTTCTGCAGCAGATCAATGATGTGGTCTATTGGGATATTGATCTGCTTATGGCTCAAACTCAGCTGGTTCTTGGCGCGCTGGCTAACAATGAAAGTTACGCCGGGCTTTATCGGGTGCCCGAACTCGTTCCCACAAAACAGCGGCTGCCGCTGCTCAGGCTGGCAATCCAGGGTGATACAACTTGCTGGCGGATGTGGTGCTTTGTTGAGGGTTCCACCACCTTTGACCCACCCCAAAACCGCCTTCAGATTCGGCTAGCGGCCAAAGCCTTTGGTGCCTATCAGCGGGCGCTGGAGGCAGTGGAATCCGCCAATCTCAAGCACACGATTCCCTATTTTTTGCACATGTCCGAATACCTTGCCCAGTTTGACACCGTTCTTACTTGTGCCGAGCTGGCGGAGACAACAAAGGCTCAGCCGTGGATTGAGCTTGTGCAAGAGCACCGCCAGTGGCCGCCAGAGTTGGCGGTTCCCAATGCCCTGATTCATGGGGACTGCAAAATCAACAACGCGCTTTTTGACGATGCTGGCGGTCGAGTGCTGGCGATTATAGATTTAGACAACAACATGCACGGGCACTGGGCTTGGGACTTCGGCGATTTGGTGCGTTCGGTTGCCTTCAGTCGAGGCGGTTTTGACTCGGAAGATTTCCAAGCCTGCGTGACGGGGTTTCGTGCCGGGAAGGGCAAGCAAGATCTTGATGCCGACTGTTTAGTTAGCGCTCCGGCCTATCTGGCCTACATGCTGGGCCTGCGTTTTTTGACCGATCACTTAGACGGGGATCGGTACTTTTCGGTGCCGAACCACGGCGACAACCTGCGCCGCGCTCAAGAGCAGTTTGCCCTGTTTCAGGAGTTTCAGGCTCATGGGCCAACCATGGCCGCCATTGTTGCTGGGGTTGAGGTTTAAGCGGAAAGGTTCCAGCGCGGTTTTAAAATTGTGTTCACAGGGGCCCAATGATCTTGTGTATAAGCAACCAGTGATAGAACCAAACTGACGACAGCGGCCATGGTCAGCACAAAGCCCGCGGTCAGCACCAAGCCAACGATAATAAAGTGACTGGCCTTACCCTTGGCAAAATCCCGCTCGCGTTTGTCCTTGGATTGAACGCCAATCATGGCGGCAAAGGCACTGCCAAACATCTGTGCCAAGGTCAGGTGCACTTCTTCGTTGGATTCTTCCGAGCTTTTGGTGTGGGCGTCATTGCAATATGAGTCGCCGCTCACGCTTTCGTCGCGATTTTCTTCTGACATGGTCGTTGGCCTGTGGACTGGCGAGGCTGAAGAACACATGATAACCCAAGCAGGGAGTGCTATGAGCGTGGGATTATTTAAAGACAGACTGGCAGTTCACATTCGAAGACTAGCGAAACTGTCCTTGCCCCTATGTGTGTTGGGGCTTTTGAATGCCTGCGCTGTGCAGCCGCCAGACAGCCGGCCCTTGCAGTTGGTGAGCGGCAGCGCGCCAATTTATCCGTCAGAGCTAAAATCCCGTGGCACTGAGGGCGAGGTAACAGTGCAGTACGATGTTACGGCTCAAGGCGAAGTAATTAATGTGCGGGTGATAGCCAGTGACCCTCCTGGGCTGTTCGATGATGCAGCCCTAGTCGCTGTGCGCACATGGGTGTTTCGGCCGCAAATACGAGCCGGGCGAGTTGAGCCTGTGATCGACATTACCAGTAAGTTAGCTTTTCAAACGCCTTAGCAACTTATGGGTTTGGTGATTTCGTCGGGATGGGAGAGTCCTTGTGAAAACAGATAAAACTGTTGGTTATGCTCTTATCGGCGCAACCGCCGTGGGCTTAGTGTCGGCTCTGGCCGTTTCGCCTGTGGCTTTACCCATGTCCAGCGAGACAACCCTTGAGCATATTGGCTATATGCTCAGAGTCACGGCGCGTATGGCTTTTGTCATGCTACTGCTGGCCTATGTCGCTCGGCCGCTGGGGCAGCTAAGCGGCAGAACCTTCGGCTTGATGCGGCTACGACGTTATCTTGGGCTCTCTGCGGCCCTTAGCCATACGGTGCACTTGGGTTACGTTTGCGCCTACCTTTTGGTTAGCAGCGATCCCACGAATTGGATAACCGTCGTCTTTGGGGTCGCAGCCTTTGGGCTGATGTGGGTGATGGCCCTTACCAGCAACAATCGGGCTCAGCGAGCCATGGGTTTGTGGTGGCGACGCGTGCACTTGGTAGGCATGCACTACATCTGGTTGATCTTCATGCAAACCTTTGTTGGTGTGGCGTTAGCCGCCTCGTCCGGTTGGGCTCAGGCAATGTCGGTGTTGGGCTTCGTTGCCCTAGCAGTGCGCGCCAGCGCTTGGCTATCTCAACGATTTAGCCGCACCGCATAGATACTAGAAAACTCACCGGCTGCTTTGCCGTCTGCCAGCAGTACCTGGCAGGTAAGGGGGAATCGACCTTTCCCCGATGTTTTGAGTTTTTCCATTTCGGCTGCGTGCTCTCCAAAACTGCACTGCACAACGATTTTTTCAGCCACGGGTTTGGCGTAGTTGATTTGCCCGTTGGCGATCACGATGGATGCATCCAAATCATTTAGCTTGAGCTGCAAATGCATCATCCCCCAGCCCGTGAGTGCTTGTATGGCGTATAGACTGCCCGCAAAAGCCGTTCCATGAACGTTGACGTTGGGTTCCAAAACCGCGCGAGTTTCGAGTAGCTCACCATCGAAGGTTTCGATCTGCATCTGCATAGCCTTAGACAGCGGAATTTGCTCGTGCCAGATACTTTGCAGTTGGTCGCAAAGTACTTTCTTCTCTTCGATTTGATCGGTCATGATAGGTCAGTCCATTGTTGGAGATTATTTTTGATCAGTGTGAATAGGGTTGGTATCGATGTCTACGAGGTGGTGTTGGAAGGTAGCGCCGAAACTCATCATCAGGTGGTGATGAGCGCTGACTTTTATACAAGCCTATGTGCTGGTACGAATACTCACGAATGGGTGCTCATTCAAGCGTTCAAGTTTTTGCTGGAGCACGAAACCCGCTCAGAGATCGCCGGAGATTTTGACTTGGCGATTTTGCCCCAGCGCTATCCGAACTTCGTTGCTGATATGCAGGAGCGGTTGGGGTTCACTCAGCTGAAGAAAGAGCGGGGCTGGTAATGGTCAGCACCCTGTTTTTCCGATAGGCTGATCTGATCTGTTAGGAGTTCGATATGTACCGTCTTTTTCCATTTGTCCATTGTCTTTTACCTGTCCTGTTGATGTTTTCTTCGTTTTCGGTAAATGCCGACGGACTCAATGAAAAAATAGCTTCTCAAGTACAGACGGTAAAAGACGGAGTCGTAACCTGGCGCCGGGACATTCATGCCAACCCAGAGCTGTCGAATCGGGAATTTCGGACTTCGGCGCTGGTTGCAGAGCATCTGCAGAGTCTGGGCATTGAGGTGCAAACCGGTGTCGCTCATACCGGCGTGATTGGTGTGCTCAGAGGCGGAAAGCCCGGTCCCGTGGTGGCGCTGCGGGCAGATATGGATGGATTGCCGGTGGTTGAGAAAACTGGCCTGCCTTATGCCTCTACCGTCCTCGGGGAATATCAGGGTAAGGACGTCGGCGTGATGCATGCCTGTGGCCACGACAATCATGTGGCGATCTTGATGGGCGCTGCCCAAGTGCTGGCATCTGTGCGTGACGAGTTACCGGGTACCGTGAAGTTTATATTTCAGCCAGCTGAAGAAGGCCCGCCCAAGGGCGAGAACGGCGGTGCGAAAATGATGATCGCCGAGGGCGCGCTACAAAACCCAGATGTCGATGCCATCATCGGCCTGCATATTTCTCAGGGTGATGAAGTTGGCCGTGCCAGCTATCGCCCCCTTGGCTTTATGGCCAGCGCCCAGCGCTTTGACGTAGAAATAACCGGAAGCCAAACCCACGGCGCTCGGCCATGGGCTGGGGTGGATCCAATTGTCGTAGGGGCGCAGATCGTTAACGGGTTACAAACCATTGTCAGCAGGCAAATCGACATTACCCAACATCCTGTTGTGGTCACCGTGGGGCAGTTTGAGGCCGGTGTGCGCAACAACATCGTGCCGGAAACAGCAACGCTCAGCGGCACCATCCGCACATTTGATCCAACAGTTCGCGCTCAGGTTCACGAGAAGATTCAGCGGGTAGTGACTCAGGTAGCCCAGTCTCAGGGAGCTACGGCCACAGTAGAAATTGATCCGGGCGTGCCGGTAACCTTCAACGACGCGGCCCTGACCGCTCAGTTGGCCCCAACCTTGAAAGACGTGTACGGCCAAGCCCAGGTCTCACAGCCAGTATTGATCACCGGCGCTGAAGACTTTTCTTTCTTTCAGGAACAAATCCCCGGGTTTTTCTTCTTCATCGGTGGGCGTCCGGCTGATGTGCCGGTCGAGAAAGCCATTCCTAACCATTCACCCTTCTTCTATGTAGACGAAGGCGCGTTGCCCCTTGGGGTACATGCCATGTCTCGCCTGGCAGTAGATTATCTGCGTTCAGATGCAGGCTAGGGGCCGATGCTAGCCGTTTAGCGGGTCTATAAACCCCAACATTCGCCATCATTTGCAAACAGGATTGGTCCGTCGTAGTTCTCTTCCATGGCGGCTCGGCTCAGGCTTTCTCGGCCTCGAGTACGAGCGTTGCGATGACCTAAAATCAGCATGCGCGCATTGGCTTGATCGGCGATGCGCCCGAGTTGCGAAGGCCTGCTGTGCAACTCGCGTAAGGTGCCTCGGGAGTTTTCCGGTATGGCGTGGCTAACGACTAAGGCGTCAGCGTCCTTTGCGAAGGTGGCGACGAGGTTTTTCGAGTTGTTGAAGTCGCCTGTGACCACAATGACCTGATCGTCGATCTCTACTCGCCAAGCAAGTGAAGGTGTATCACCCGAATTCACGGGAATGGCGCTGAGTTTCACATGCTCGGTTTGATAACCGGCCCAACGCTTGCTACCTGTGGCCTGCACATCCACGCCGCGTATCCGATAGCCAAGGCTGGCTCTGGGTTTGATGGCGTTGGCCAAATAGGGATAGACCCCGTTAGCCCCAAAGAGACGCTGCATGAATTCTCGCGTAGACAGATGATTTTGACCGTCTCCGGTTGGACCCAGCACGCTCAGACGCAAGGAGCGAGTGTCGCTCTGGGCGGCGCTGATAAAGGCGGGCAGGTCGCTGCTATGCTCGGGACTCAGTTGGGTCAGTGCAATTGCCTCTACGGTTTCAAAGCTGGCCCCGGACTTCTCAAATCCGACTTGAGATCCTGACCCTAGGTCTATCAGTACTCGGGCCACATTGTCTTGCCAAATCAGGTAGCTGGGTGACGCCTGTCCGTCGTCAAGCTCGCCACTGCCGGCACCTAGAATTTCAACCCAAACGCCTTGGTCGCCGCAATGCTTGCTGTTGGCCTGCAAAGAACCGGCCAGCAGCGATAGCAGGAGGCCGACAGTGATCAGAGTTGTGCGTAATGTCATGGGCGTGTCTCGATGCAATGATTTGGTGGAGGGCGATTAGCCGGCTTTTTCTTCGTGCGCAAGTAATTGGGATACTTCCGCGAGCAGATGCTGAAATCCAGCTTCATCGGGCATACGCCAGTCGCCTCGAGGGGACAGGCTGACGCTACCAACCTTGGGTCCCGGTGGCAGGGTTGTGCGTTTGAATTGCTGGGTCATAAAACGACGGAAGAACTGCAGCATCCAATGTTGGATAACCTCTTGGCTATAAAGTCCGTCAAAACTGAGTCGCGCAAGGTGAAAGATCTTGGTCGGCGTCGCGCCGTGTCGCAACCAATGGTAAAGAAAGAAGTCGTGAAGTTCGTATGGACCCACAAGGCCTTCAGTGCGCTGGCTGATTTCTCCGTCTTCCGGGGGAATCAATTCAGGGCTGATTGGCGTTGCCAGAACATCTTGCAGTACGACGGCTAGATCGGTTTGTGCGCGATGTTGGGCATACCATCGCACCAAGTAGGCCATCATGGTTTTGGGTACGCTGGCGTTGACGTTGTAGTTAGCCATCTGGTCTGCGTTAAAGGTCGCCCAGCCTAGGGCCAGCTCACTCAAGTCGCCGGTGCCAACCACGATGCCACCAATCTTGTTAGCGTAGTTAAAGAGGATCTGGGTGCGCTCACGAGCCTGAGCGTTTTCGAAAACCACGTCGTGAGCACCGTCGTGCTCCAAGTCGCTCAGATGCTGGTCTACGGCGGCGTTGATGCTGATCTCGTTCAGGGTCACGCCGGTGCTTTGCGCCAGCCGGTGAGCATTACTTAAGGTGCCCGTAGTTGTGCCGGGACCGGGCAGGGTAAGTGCGACAAGGTGTTCCGCCGGCAAAGACAGTTTTGCCAAGGCATCCTTGGCCACCAAAAACGCCAGTGTTGAATCCAGTCCACCAGACAGGCCAATGACCAAGTGCTGGCAGTTGGCCGCCAGCATCCGACGGGCCAGTCCGGTGGATTGAATCTGTAAAATTTCTTGGGCTCTGGCGGCGAACTCGTCTTCATCCTCTGGCACAAAGGGCTGCTTGCTGAACTGTCGCTTGAGTTTCGGCAGTGGCGCTACCGTTAAGTCCGCGTTGACCCGGCGAAAAGGCCGCTGTCGCGGCATTTGGGCGAAGGTGCTGTTCAACCGTCGGTCGTGTGCTAGGCGTGGCAGATCTAAGTCGCTAACCAAGGTATGACCAGTAAGGCCGAAACGCTGACTTTCGGCCAGTAAGGTGCCGGCTTCTGCGATTAATCCGTGGCCCCCGTAGACCACGTCCTTAGTGGACTCCAGAGCGCCAGCGCTGGCGTAGACATAACCGCAGAAGTTGCTGGCACTGGTCATGGTAACTAGGTTGCGTCGGTACTCGGCCTTGCTAATCAACTCGTTGCTGGCAGAAAGGTTGCAGACGATGTCAGCACCGGCCAAAGCAGCATGGGTACCAGGACTGATGGGCGCCCAAAGATCCTCGCAAATTTCTGCGCCTACCCAGTATTCGCCCAAGGCGAATAGCTGATCCACGCGAATATGGAAGGTCCCCAAGTCTGGGTCCACCTCTGTTTCGTTGATGTCGCTACCTGATACGAACCAACGTTGTTCGTAGTATTCGCTGTAGTTGGGTAGGAAGGATTTGGGAATCATGCCCAGCACCCGGCCGGCTCCGATCACTACCGCGCAGTTCAGAAGGCGCCCGTCCGCAAGTCGCCAAGGCGCACCGACGGCGATCAAGGGTAACTTGCTCTGACACAAAGTTTGGATGGCTGCTCGGGTATCCCGTAACAATGCGTCGGAAAAAAACAGGTCTTCTGCGGAGTAACCGCTCAGGCAAAGTTCCGGGAACACGCCCAAACTCACACCCTCCTGCTCCAATGCTTGGGTTTGGTTGAGTATCTCCCGGGCATTGGCAAGTGGATCGCCGATGGTCAATTTGGGAGTTGCAGCGGCGACTCGAGCGAAGCCGAGGGAGCTGAAGTCCATGGACGGGTTGTCGGAGGCGGCGGTGTTCATGTCTGCAGTTTAGCTTAAAAGCTCCCTGTAAGGCCCTTTGCTTTGTGTCAAGGTGTCTAAGTCCTTGGGCTAAATGGGCATCGAAGAGGAGTTAAAACCTCTGCTATATTCAGGGGCTGAAGGGGAAGACCGAAAACAAGGAGGGAACGGATGAACTTTGAATTTTCTGAAGAACAAGAGTTGTTGCGAGAACAAGCTAGGGGTTTTTTGGGCGAGCATTGTCCGCCCACAGCGGTGCGCGCCGTGCTCAATGGCGATGCGGACTTTGATGAGGCCCTGTGGAAAAAAATCTGTGAAATGGGCTGGACCGCCACAGTTATCCCAGAGGAATTTGGCGGCCTAGGGCTGTCTTATCTTGAGCTCGTAGTCATCGCCGAAGAACTGGGAAGAGCCGTGGCGCCAGTGCCATTTAGTTCCTCTGTCTATCTGGCCACAGAAGCGTTGTTAGCCTGCGGTTCTCAGGAGCAAAAGGACAAGTGGCTGCCGTTGCTGGCTGCTGGGGAGGCCATCGGTACTTTTGCTTTGGCAGAAGGTAATGGCCGTCCCAGTGTCAAAAGCTTGAAAACGCGCATGGGCGCTAGCGGTTTAACTGGGCGTAAAATTCCTGTTGCTGATGGCCGAGCGGCAGATTTCGCCGTGGTTGTTGGCGCCTCAGATTCTGGTGATGGCGCAAGCTGGTACCTGGTAGAACTGGATCAACCGGGTGTAAGCCGAGACGCCGTACAAACTTTAGATTTTTCCCGAGGCCATGCGGTGCTTGAATTGAACGACGCCCAAGCTGAATTGCTGGGTGGCGAAGGCGCTGGCTGGGCGGCAACAGAACGCCTGCTGGATCGTGCCGCAGTGCTATTCGCATGGGAGCAGGTGGGTTTGGCCGATGCAGCCATGATTCAAGCCCGGGACTACGCCATGGGCCGATACGCCTTTGGCCGAGCCATCGCCTCGTATCAGGCCATTAAGCACAAGCTTGCGTCCATGTATGTGAAAAACACTCTGGCCCGCAGCAACTGTTACTACGGCGCCTGGGCGCTGAATACCGACAGTGCCGAGCTGCCCTTGGCTGCTGCCACGGCGCGAGTGGGTGCCATTCAAGCCGCAGTTTTTGCTGCTGAAGAGAATGTACAAACCCATGGAGGCATGGGCTTCACCTGGGAATTTGACTGCCAGTTCTTTTACCGCCGGGCGAAGCTGCTGGGGGTTAACGTGGGCAGCGAGGGTTATTGGCAGGATCGTCTGATAACCGCCTATGAGCAGAACAACGCCGCATAGTCGGGACGACACCGCCAAGTCGGCATACAGGACAAATTAATAAACAGAATTTTATTGAGGAAAAACCATGGACTTTAACGATACTTCAGAAGAAGCAGCATTCCGCGCGGAAGCCGCCGCATGGCTAAAAGACAATGTGCCAACCCAAGACGAGTTGGCGGGTTTGGACGATATCGCTGCAGCTAAACTCTGGCAAAAGCGAAAGTATGATGCTGGCTGGGCCTGCATCCGCTGGGAGAAAAAGTACGGTGGTCGTGAAGCGACCGCCATTGAGCAGGTGATTTGGAATCAAGAGGAAGCGAAGTACAGCACTCCAGGTGGTGTATTTGTCATTGGTCAGGGAATGGCCGCGCCCACCCTCATGACTTGGGGTAAGCCCGAGCATCACGACCGTTTTCTGCCAAAGCTGGCCAGCGGTGAAGAGATTTGGTGTCAGCTGTTTTCTGAGCCAGCCGGCGGATCGGATTTGGCGGCCCTGCGCACCAAGGCCGAGCGCGATGGTGACGACTGGGTGATCAACGGTCAGAAGATTTGGACCTCTGGTGCCCATTACTCAGACTACGGCATCTTAGTGGTCAGAACCGATCCCAATGTGCCCAAGCACAAGGGTTTGAGCTATTTCTTCCTCGATATGAAGTCTCCTGGGGTCGAAATTAAACCCATCAAACAGCTCACCGGAGGAGCAAACTTCAACGAGGTGTATTTCACGGATGTACGCATTCCGGATAGTCAACGACTGGGCGAAGTCGGCCAGGGCTGGCAAGTGGCTTTGACCACCTTGATGAACGAGCGCGCGGCCATCGGTGGTGGCGGTGCTGGGGTGAACGTAGACGTGGCCTACCGCATCGCCAGTGAGGTCATGATCGATGACAAGCCGGCCATCGAAGACAGTGCCGTACGCGCCAAGCTCGCAGACTGGTATGTACAGGAGTCTGGCCTGCGCTTCACCGGCTATCGATCTATGACCGCCATGTCTCGTGGTGAAATTCCGGGACCGGAAAACTCCATTGGCAAGCTGGTAGGCGCGCCAAAGACTCAGGAGATGGCTTCATATTGCATGGATTTGCTGGAAATGAGCGGTGCGATCTGGGACGACAAGCTGTCCAAGGAAGCGGGTCTACTGCAGCTGACGTACATGGGCGCACCGGGCGGTCGTATCGCCGGTGGTACCGATGAAATTATGGCCAACATTATTGCCGAGCGGGTTCTTGGGATGCCTCAAGAACCGCGGATGGACAAGGGTATGTCCTTCAGCGAGGTGCCCACAGGCAGCAATTAGGCCGATTGATCGATTCCCACCCAGACCGGGTGGGCTGAAAGCGTGGTCGTGAAAGCGGCCGCGCTTTTTTTATGCGGGATTTACGCCGAAAATAGGCGGTGCCAAATCAATCCATCCAAACAAGGCTATCACCAATGCTGACAGGGCCCGGCTGCTCGATGCTGAGATATACCCCAAGATTACCGTCATTTTCTTTGACCAAGTGCCGCATGATTTTCGGGTCCTTGGGCAAATCGTCGAACCCGTGGGTAGTCATTACACAGCGCGGACAGACGGTCTCAATCTTCACCACGGCGCCGCCCAGTTTGCCCCGTCTGCCCACCCATGAGTTCTCAGGGAAGCCGGATTCCGGCGTCTGCACAAGGATATTGGGCCGAAATCGCCGGGTATCGAACTGGGAGCTTTCGCCCTGCTCGCGCATGGCGGCTTGGAAGTAATCCAGACTGGCCTGACTCATGAGCAAGATGGGAAAAGCATCAAAGTAAGTGCCCGGTGAAGACTCGTAAATAAAGAGTTCCTCGGGAAATACTGACAGATCTGGAAGCGGTTCATCCGGAGTGCGCGCAAATACCTCGCGGAAGTAGGCCTCCGGATCTGTGCCTGGCTCCATCTCCGGGCGTCGATAGTGATCTAATTGATCCGCAGGTAATAGGGGCCAGATACTTACAGGGGCATTCACCTGAGTACTCAGGATGGCATTAATGTCGGGGTCCGAGGTGGAGACGCTTTGGCCATCGCTCAGCGTAATTCTTACCTCTGGGGAAACAGTTTCCTCGGTGGGCTCAGCGGCGAAGTGAGCCTGCATGGCCAGCAATCCAGGGAAACGCTTACCGCCCTTGATACCACCGCGTTCCTCGTCTTTTAACGCCCATGACCGGTCGCCGGGGATCCCCTTGGCGGTGAGTGAAACTTGATCCATGGCATGGCCGCCCATGCTTTTGACGGGATAGCGATGTAACTGAGTAACGGTAATAGTCATGTGCTTCCTCGATAAGTTGTTGCTTTTGTTACCAAATCTAGTTGGGACTAGGTTAACAGGCTGATAAGTCCGCGATAATCCTCAAGCACTCGGTCAGCACCTGCGGCCTCCAGCGCCCGGGCATCATTGCTACCGGTGAGTACGCCAAGGCACAGCATATTCAGCTGACGCCCGGCCTGCATGTCCAGTGCACCATCACCCACCATGACAGCATTTTTAGCTTCCACACCCAGAGTCAACAAGTTGGCTGCGAGGTGGCGGGGGTCTGGTTTGAGAAATGCCACGTCGTCCCGGGCATGTAAGGCATCGATGTATTGATCCAGATCCGGGAACATGGTCAGAACTGCCTCTCGGCAGTTTCTTGTGACTATCCCAAGTTGATAACCGGCTTGGCGGAGTCGAGCGAGCACATGCCTTGCTTGATCGAACAGTTGGGTTTGGGCTGCCGCTCGCAACTCGATGTCACTGATTCGTTGATGGCTGGCCGCAGCATATGCGTCGGCCTCGGCAGCTCCAGTATTGGGTTGAGCTGCAAGCCAAGCCTGGGATGCATCAATGATTTCGACGATATAAAGATCTGCGTAGATCTGTGCTGGTACACCGGCGTCATCGGCCATGGCCGCGATTTGACGGCGCATATCCGACAGATCTAGGTTTGGGACCAACGTGCCGTCAAAATCGAAAAGGATGCCTTTAGCGGTCATTCTTTGGGTTCTTCCTGCCGATTTGCCCAACGTTCCTCGTGAGTATCTTTAATCCGCTGGCGGAAGCGCTGCAGCAGAGTCCAGCCGATGAAGGCGCCGCTGAAGGCGACAAGAAGAGGGTAGGCGCTGGCAGTAACCCAAAAAGTTGAGTCAAGATCCATATGCAAAATCGCCAAGGTACCCACCGCAATGGCTACCGCCATAGCTGACAAAGTCATGAGAAAGGCTCCCGCCGCCAGCAGCAGGGGCAGCCACAGCTGGTTAGCCGGATCGTTTTGATTCAGGTCCAGTACGAACAACACGGCTAGAATCAGGGCGACGCCAGCCATCCGCAGGGACAGGTGATTTATGGGTTGCCTCTCCATCAGTTCACGATACCTAGCTCACCACCGTCGATTCGAATGTTTTGGCCGTGGATGGCATCGGCCAGCGGACTACACAAAAAAGCAACTAAGGCCGCGACTTCCTCTCGCCGGCTAATGCGCTTAATGGGAATGTCCTTGGCCACATGAGCCTCTACCTCTTCCCATGTATCGCCCCAGTTTCGCTCGGCCGCCATG
>JAQWIX010000062.1 GCA_029248675.1 Pseudomonadales bacterium
GCAGTCTTTGGCGACGCCAGTGACGGTAGTCAGCGCCAAATGGACATCGAAATAAAGGAGCTTAAAGAGGAGCGCGACACCCTCAAACGTCGGGTAGATATGGAGCGCTCGGCGGTGGCTCATGCACTTGGCAACACTCAAGGGGATGCCCGCAGCTTTCGTTACGATGAATGGGACTACCTAAACCGCACTTATTTGCGCGCTTGGTGCCGGGTATTCGAACAGTCCCTAGACGGCGAGAAAGAGGAAGATGTCGCCCGGCTCAAGCAGGTGATCCGTGCCTATCAATCCACCGTGCAACGCCAACTGGAGCACATACGCCCCACCGGCCTTGAGCGCATTCGGCGGGTTCAGGATGGTGATGAACTGGACCTAGATGCCATTATCGAAGCCCGGCAAGACATTCGCGCAGGCCAAAGCCCCAACGAGAGGGTTTATTCCCGTAAAGAGCGAGTGCAACGAGACGTCAGCGCTATTTTTCTGGTGGATCTATCGGCCTCTACCGATGACCCGATTCATCCGCCAGAGCCCAAGGACTGGTCCAACTACGAAGAAAACGAAGCCGACATGCGAGGCGGCTGGTACGCCAGTTTCGACGACGTTGAAGAGGAGGTGGAAGAGCCTGGGCGCAAGATCATCGACCTAGAACGAGAGGCCATGGTTGTTATGGCAGCGGCTCTGGAAGCGCTGGGTGACAGCTACGGCATTTACGGTTTCTCGGGTTATAGCAAGGACAATGTAGAGCTGTTCATCGCCAAGGAACCTGACGATGCCTTTTCCCAAAACACCCTGAAGAGCATTGCAGCCATGGTGCCCAAGGGTTCCACGCGAATGGGACCCGCCATTCGACATGCCAGTACAAAGCTCATGAGCACTGGCAGCGCTATGAAGGTACTGATGGTGATCAGTGATGGGTTCCCCCAAGACTGCGACTACGGCCCGGTACGGGGCAATCACGATTATGGCGTCGAGGATACCGCCCGGGCCCTGCAGGAATCCCAGCAAAAAGGCATCGAGACTTTTTGTATGACTGTGGACAAGTCCGGCCATGACTACCTGAAACGCATGTGCCCGGATGAGCGCTATATGATTATTGAAGAGATGGAAGACCTGCCGAATCAGCTTACCAAGGTCTACACTGCTCTGACCGGAAAGTAGCGCCTGCTGGACCTAGCGCTAGGATAAAGCCAGCAAGACCGCGCCATCCTCTGGCTTTACTGCACTGACCAGATCAGCATCAGTACAAACAGGATGACCACCCCCAGCACGAACATGGCCGTTGACCAGTCACCGGGCTGAGCTTCAACCGGATTTTCCCGCCAGTTTTTGTACATGGGCCAAATGGCAAACAACATCATGCCGCCGGCAACCAACGCTAAAATCTGCATCCATTCCATGGTGTTCTATCCACTCGCCAATAAAAAACCCGACTTACCCTCCGCGCTGCGAAGTCTCCATCGGGTTTGGGATCGCCTAGAGCGGCCTAGTCAACCAGACTAGTCATCGCCACCGAAAATACCCAGCAACTGCAACAAGCTGATGAAGATGTTGAAAATGCTCAGGTACAAGCTGTAGGTCGCCATGATGTAGTTGGTCTCGCCACCATTCACGATGGAACCAATTTGCATCAGGATCATAGCGCTCATCAGCAAGATGATGCCTGCCGAGATAACAACCGCCATAATCGGAATCTGCAAGAAAATGTTCGCGATCATGCCGACTACCATCACCATCATGCCAATGGCTACAAATCCGCCCATGAAGGAAAAGTCGCGCTTAGAGGCCATGGCGTAACCAGCCAAGCCTAGGAAAATTACTGCGGTACCGCCTAAGGCCGTGCTCACTAGCTGAGCGCCATTGGCCATGGTGAGGTAAATACTGATCACCGGGCCAAGACCGAAGCCCAACAAACCCGTGACTAAGAAGATCACCCCAAGACCGGCAGCGGAGTTTGCTGTTCGCGGCAGGACGAACATACCCAGTACCATGGAGGCAATAAGGCAAATCAGATAGGCCCCTGCAGGGACGTTCATCGCCATGGCAAGACCCGCCATTAGGGCGCTGAAGCCCAGTGTGGCGGACAGCAGCAAATACGTGTTTTTCAGTACCTTGTTGGTTTCCAGTGCTGACAGACTGGCTACCGACGCTTGATTCATTGATCGTTGTTCCATTGATATCACCTGTCGTTCTTGGCGGCACCGCTCACGGGCCACCGTGGTTTCTTTTGTGTAAACAAAATTGTGCAGAGAGATCTGCAATGTGTCTATATTGGCGACTGGGGCCGGTTTTGCAACCCTGACGGGGAAATTCCAGTCCTTGTTCAACACTTTTCGCGCCCACGCGGCCTGGGAAATCTGGTGCACTGCTCGGCAAAGCGTTGCGCCCCTCAAATTCAACCGCTGTGGATAGCGCGAGGGGTTTCCACTGACCCCAACAACAAGCTAGGCTGCGGCTCTTGAGTCCTTGGGTCACTACAATGCCTGCACCGAACACCCAATCAAAACAAGCGCCGGAAGTGGATCCAGCCTTCGCCGCCTATCTTCGGGACGAACCCAAAATCACCTACGTGCAGCCTGATGACCCTTGGCTTACCCGTCAGCTCATTTCCACCGTCGAACGCCTCTTTGGACGCAGGCAGATTGAAGACATCTATCACAATCTAAAACGCGGTCCCTTCGATGTTCACAGCTTCTTTGCGCTGGCCTTTGAAAAAACCAATATCGAACGACGCTACGACAGCACCAAACTAAAAACGATCCCTAGAACCGGACCGCTGGTGTTTGTGGCCAATCATCCCTTTGGCATCGTTGATGGCATGGCCCTGTGCGATATGGCACTGCAAGCAAGGGGCGACTTTCGCATATTGATTAACTCCCTCCTCTGTCAGGACAGAGACTTAGCGCCCTATTTTTTACCCATAGATTTCAGCCCCACTAAGGAGGCATTGAAAAACAATATTCGGGTGAAAAAAGTAGCCCAGGACTGTTTGGCAGATAACATTCCCATCCTAATTTTTCCGTCGGGGTTCGTGTCCACTGCGGACAAAAAAGGTTTTGGCGATGTGGTCGACGCCCCGTGGACTACCTTTGCCGCCAAGCTGATTCGCGACGCACAGGCCAGCGTACTGCCGGTCTATTTTCCCGGCCAAAATCGCCGCGCCTTCCATCTGGCCTCACACATTGCCGAACCTTTGCGCATGGCCCTGCTGCTGAGCGAAGCGCGTAACCGTTTTGACAAGCCGCTAGAGGCGGTTATCGGCAACACGCTAGAGTGGGAGAAATTGAGCCGCTTTGAAAACCGACAGGCGCTGACCAACCACCTGTATCAACAGGTTCAAGCCTTGGCTCAACAGACCTCGGAAGATGTGACCTAACACGCAGCTCTAGGTGACAACCCAATACGCACCACCAAACCGACCCAAACCGATCGCTACCTAAGGCCCACAGCCAAGCCAACCGATCAACCTCTGCCACGCTGCAGGTAACCTCAGGTTTCGCGGTTACTGCCTAGCTTCCTTGATACCATGGCCCCATGACTGACCAAGAACCCCCGTGGATTGAAGTGTTTCGCGCCGAGGACAAGCGCGTGATTCAGGACGCTAGCTTGGTGCTGCTGGCGGTGAAAGTCGCCCATCGGGTGGATATGAACGCCACTACGTCTCCATGGTCGCTGATGGTGCCACCCCAAGAGCAGGCCCGGGCCCATCAGGAACTCACCGCCTATTGGGAAGAAAACAGCAAACCACCGCCAGCCAAAACTGAGGTTCCCACCGTGGACAGCGGTTGGTTGGGAGTCTTGGGATTTCTCGCGGTGATTTGGGCAGTGCCCGCCCTCGAGGGTTTTTCAAATGCCAGCGTGGTCGATGCGGGCGTGCTGCACAGCGAGGCCGTGACCCAAGGCCAGTGGTGGCGGGCTGTTACCGCCCTAACACTGCATGGTGGCTTGGAACACATTCTCAGCAACAGCTTGTTTGGCAGCTTGTTTGGTTTTTTTGTCGCCCGCTATCTAGGTTCTGGCGTGGGCTGGCTGACCATACTCGGCTGCGCGACCTTGGCGAATCTGTTAAATGCCTATGTGCATCCGAACGAATTCCGGGCCTTGGGTGCGTCCACGGCCAACTTCGCGGCTCTCGGGTTAGCGCCCACCCTTCTCTGGCGCAAGGGCGCTTTCCGAGAACAGGACTGGCGACGCAATCTGGCACCGATTTTCGCGGCGGTGACTATGCTGGTCTTCACCGGCTTTGGCTCGGAGCGCGTGGATGTTGGCGGCCACTTGGCCGGCTTCGCTTTTGGCGTAATCGCCGGACTTCAGCTATCTCAAGTGGACTTTGCCGCCATATCGGTACAGCGCCAACAGCAAAGTGGCATTCTCGCCGTTGCCTTGGTCGCCCTGTGTTGGATTCTGGCCCTGTAAACACCCGTTTCCACTCCTAAATAACTGGTTCAGCCACGGTTCAGACTTCTAGTCATAGCATCTTCCCATTGCTGCTAAAGGAGTTCGAAATGGGCCGTTACAAACTGCTGTTTATTGCTGGTGTGTCGCTGAGCATGGCGACCATTTCACTGAATACATCGGCGGAAACCTCCCGCGCGGACAGTCCGCCGAAGACGATTAAGGAACAAACAACCCCAGAGCAATCAGCAAGACAACTGCAAGCTCTTATTCTGCCGCTGATCCACTACCCGGATCACATGGTGAGCGCGGGATTTGCCGCCAGCTCGAACCCCGCGCAAATAGCACTGGCGGCTCGCTATCTAAACGAACCCGCCAGCGTGACCGGCAACCCGGATTTCGACCAAGCCACCCTGACCCTCATGCAGTATCCCGCCTTGCTGAGCTACATGGCCGCCAATTTGGACTGGGTAAGCGAACTCGGCCGCGCGCTTGCCATCCATGAACCGGAGCTGCTTTGGACCGCACTGGCAGACGAACGTTTCGCGCCCACCGCTGCCGGCGAACCGATCCGTGTGGCTAGGACCACGCGGTACGTTGTTCAGCCCAGCAGACCTACCTATACATCAAGCCGGCACCTAACTCCCTCCTACCATGAGGTCGTCCACTACCCAGACCGGCGAATCAAGCGATATCGAGTTAAACACCGCCACGTCGCTCCGCTTCGGCATCAGCGGATTTGGCGCGACAGCGGCTTCTACGACCTCCATTCCCGCAGGCATGGATTGCATCATCCATCCAATCACCGTTTTCACCGCCCCAGTCACCACCCCGATCGTCGACTCAACCATTGGCGGCTAGGGGTGTCCCTTGGTCACCAACCACGACATTCCTCGTACCACCGTGGGTTTAACGATGACTGGCTATTGGCGCATCAGCGGGCGTTGGAACGGCGAATACACCGCAAACAGCATGCTTACAGCCACAGAGAGCAAAGGCGCAATCACAGGCAAGAGAACAGGCGCGAGGGCAAATGGGACCGCCATAACGATCACAAGCAAGAGCGCCAACACCGACGCGAGCATCGCCAAGAAAACAGGCATGAGTATGGGCAAGAACGCCGGCAAGAACGCAGAGAACATGACGCGTCTCATCGCCGGTCTACACCAAAAAGAGAGCGCCCCAGAGAATGGATGTTTGCCCAAGGTCAATTGAAATAAATCGAACGCACCTTGGTAAGTCTTTCGCAAATACCTCAGGTTGCTCTTCGGACCATGACTGGCTGGAAGCGTTATTGAGGTGGTAAGGCCCTGACAACGCCAGACCAATCTAGGGGCCGACGATCCAAAGCCCAGACAAGGGCGAACATGGCGCCCCCGGAAATAGGACACCAGTAGAAGAAAGCAACTCCGTGGGTGGCTAGGTAAGCCACGATGGCGCAAGCCAAGGCAAAGCCCCACAGAATCAATCGAAAGGAGCCAATACCAAAACGCGCCAACAAAATACTGGCGAAGATGGCGCCATAGATGTAATTCGGTAGCTTAAAAGTCAGTTGTAACAGGCCTTGGGCCGAGTAGCTGGCGAAAAACATTGCCAAGGCAAAGAAAATCAGCGCCCACAGCCCCATAAAAAGCCGCGACGCAGCCAAGTAATGCCCCTCGCTCTGACCCGGGCGCATGGGGGCGTAAATGTGATTCACCGTCAGATCTGAACCTTCCGCTAATGCGGAATCTAGGGTTGAAATCGCTGCTGCAAAAATGGCAGCCACGAACAACCCGGATACGCCCGGTGGTAGTTCCGTAGCGATAAAGTAGGGGAAAATCCGATCCGGCGAATCCACTAACTGGGCAGCCACACTTTCTGGCAGCCCGCGCTCGCCGTAAAACGCAAAGAGCGCCAAACCAACGCCCAGAATCAGGACATGAACCACATAGAATAACGCCGCTGCGTCGAAGGCCTTACAGGCATCATCGACGCTGCGGCAGGCTTTGACCCGCTGCCAAGTGCCCTGAGTACTACCTTGGGCAATACTCAGACAAATTGCGCCGATCACACCAGCCCAAATCGTACTGCTTTTACCGATATCACTATCAAAGTCGAAAAGAACCAGCTTTGCCTGAGCATCCAAGCTAGCCAGGGTGAGGCTCAGTGGCTGGTTAATCTCACCCAGCAGATACAGCAGGGAAAACAATGCGCCCGCTGCAAACAGCAGGAACAGCAAAAAGTCGGTCCAAATCACGGTTTTGATGCCAGCGAGGGCGCCCCAGAGGGCGCTGATACTGACGATGAACAGGGCACACCCCGCCAAACCCCAGCCGCTGATCACATCCAGAACCAAGCTAGCCGTCAGCAGTTTGACCCCAGAATTGATGGTGTTGAGCAACAGCCCCAAAGCCATAGAGAAAGTTCCGGTCCGCGGATCAATACGCGCACCCACGTATTCGTAGCTGGTGGCCAGATTTTGGCTCTCGTAAAAGGGTCGGGCCAGAATTCGAGCAACGACCACTTTGCCTAGGGCTAGGCCCAAGATAACCTGAAAATAGGTGAGGTTGCCGCTGGGCGCAAAAACCGCCGCTGGCACAGAAACAAAGGTCACCGCACTAACGACGGTGGCAATAATGCTGGCTGATACCGCCCACCAAGGCATGGTTCCGTCTGCCTGAAAGAACCCTCGTCGATCACGAATAGATCCGCTGAGCCGATGACCGGCCCAGGTCACACCCAACATGACCACGCCGACCACGAGCAGGTCGATTAAACTAAGCCCAGTGTCCACGGTTATTTCGGCACAAAGGCCGGTATGAATCGGCGGACAGCAATGCGCCAGCCCCCTTCAGTGAGCACAAATTCATCGTGGTATTCGCCCATGGCAGTGAAGCCAGAAACCGCAACCGGAGCACTACCCTCTGGTGATAATTGCTTCCCGACGAAAATCAGCGCATAGCTCACCCCAGATGCGCGCTCAGCACTGTGCACCGTGATGCGAATGTTGCTCACCATGTGCCGAGTGCGCTGACCTTGCGCCTTCGCAAAACGCGCCTCAAGGGCTTGTCGCCCGACAAAGGTTTCACCATTGACGGTGAGGACACCGTCAGCAGCAAACAAGTTGGCAAATTCAGTCCCGCGACGCTGGTCACGCAAACTGGCGTAGTCGAGAATCAGTTGTTCACAAGCGTTCTTAATACCGGCATGCGCCCCGGCGTGTCCGCCAGCAGATGTCTGCGGACTAGACGCTAGGCCCAGCACCATCAGGCCGACGGTAACCAAAGCCAAAAATCTGCGTTGCCGGGTCGACCTTGGAAGAACGCACCGATTGTTAGCAGTCGTCACGGCTATTGATCAAGCCGAACGATGCGCGTGCCGACATTGCCACCAGACAACAGGTCAACAAACCCTTCCGGCGCGGCAGCCAGTCCGACGACTTCGTCCTGCAAACTGGTCAGACGACCCGACTCCAGCCAACCGTATATGTCTGATCTGGCGCGAGCGTAGTGATCGGCAAAGTCGAACAACAAAAAACCCTGCATGGTGATGCGATTGTTCACCAGCAACCCCGGTACGCCCTTGGGGCCGGGTTCTGGCGTATCGGTATCGTACTGGGACACAACGCCGCAACAGGCGATACGGCCACCCACGTTCATACGAAACAGCGCCGAGCCAAGAATCATGCCGCCGGTGTTATCGAAGTAAACGTCTACACCTTCAGGCGTCGCCTCTTTCAGGCTTTGACGGTAGTTCGCATCTTTGTAGTTCACAGAGCGATCGAAACCCAGTTTTTCTGTAAGCAGTCGACCTTTCTCATCACTGCCGCAGACGCCTACCACATGGCAGTCTTGGATCTTCGCCATTTGGCCCACCATATGGCCCACAGATCCGGCGGCAGCGGAGACCATGACGGTATTGCCCGCCTTGGGCTTACCAACCTCGAGCAATCCAAAGTATGCGGTTAGCCCGTTCACACCCATGGGCCCAAGGTAGTGAATGGGATCGTGGGCAGGATCGATAACAGTGACCAGATCGGCCATTAGCGCTGCGTATTGTTGCCACCCTGTTGGCGCGGTTACCCGGTCCCCAACAGCAATGGATTCCACATTGGAAGCGATCACCTCACCGACGCCGGTTCCATTCATTACCCTGCCCGCTGCTGGCGCACCCGCATAGCTGGCACTGCCCTGCAGACCGGCCCGGGTTCCCGCAGTGATGGCAAAGGCGATGGTCTTGATCAGCACCTGATCTGGCCCTAGCTCTGGCATGGGTCCGTCGACCAGACGGTAGTCGTCGGATTTAAGTTTGCCCGACGGCAGACGATCGATCAGAACTTGTTGGTTTTCCATGATTCCCCCTTTCTCCTTCCACGAATCAATTACATCTTGCGCTGATATTGTGCACTAATTTGGCCGCGGGCTTTTACCGGGGTTTTGTTCGATACCCTATCTTTCCACCCTAGCCTTTCAGCTTTCGGCTCATGGCTTGTATGTGCTCGGGACCAATGCCGCAACAACCGCCGATAATCGACGCGCCCTTGGCCAGCCACTCCTGGCTGTAGCGAATGAATTCGGCTTCTTCCATATCTCGGCCTCCCATGGACTTTTCATTATCAAGGGTCCAGCCCTCGGGGACATGGTAGCTGTTGGGATAGGCACCTATGGGCTTATCCGTCAGTTCCGCCAAGGCTTCCACCGCCGCTGTGATGGCGCTGGGCGAGGTGCAGTTAAATAGAAAAGCATCCGGCTGATATTGCTCTACGGCTGCCATTGCCTGCTCCAAAGACTCGCCGCTGCGTAACCCGGTGCCCGGAGTTTCGTGCAGTGTCCAAGCAACCCACAGTGGCTTGTCAGGATCCGCCGCACGGGCAGCAGAAGCCGCATTTGCACCTTCCCGGGCACTGGACATGGTTTCACATAGGTACAAATCCACATGAGAACTGAGTACTCCCACCAACTCGGCGTAGATTTATCGAGACGGCTCGTCCGCTAGGACCAAATCGTGACGATAGCTTTCATCCAGCGGCGGTAAACAGCCCGCCACCAATGCCTGTTGACCCGTAGCCTCCACTGCTTGTCGAGCCAGCTTCGCGGCCACCACGGTCAACTCTTGATAGCTTTCTTCCATACCGGCCTTAGCCAGATAGCTTGGAATGGTCGAGTAGGAATTGGTGGTAATAATCTGAGCACCAGCGTCGATGTACTCCCGATGCACTTGGACCACCGCCTCGGGCGCATCCAGCAAGGCGCGAGCAGACCAAAGCCCAGTTCGAGGAGTGATACCCCGTCGAATCAGCTCTGCCCCCATGCTGCCATCTAAAATCTGTAGTTCGTGATTCACGTTTCACTCCTCACCAATGGTTTTACCCAAACTCCGCTCGGCGCATGCTGCTTGGCCCTTTGTCGTATAGCTGTCAATTTCAGCGACGGTTTCGTGGTTGCAACCTAGCTGCGAAGGGCCAGTCTTTCCTTCGCCGACACCCCGAAAACTGCGATGACTTTTTGCCGGCGGCGCAACTTATCAAGTTCTGGCGTAAACACCGAGCTTTTTAAATAAGACAATGATCAAACTCAGGTAAGGTATGAATCAATTTCACTAGGGAGAATTTCTTGTGGCGCTGATCAGATACGTAACGGAAATGGGCATGGGAGCAGACGTACACGGTCGGGACTACACGAAGGCAGCAAAGCGCGCGGTATCCGACGCCATTCGCCACTCCAGCCTGAATTTTTTTCGGGCTCTGGGGAAGTCACCCAATGACATGAAAATAACTGCGCGAATCGGCGCGGCAGAACCTGAGCAGATCGATAAGGACGCCGTGGCTGCAGAACTACCCTATGGCGACGTGTCCGTTGAATGTGTTGTGGGTGGTCTAGATGTACCCGCAGCTGAGGATCCGAACACCGGCCAGCCAGGGAGTGATGCCATTGTCATTGCCAACGCAGCCATCATCGTGTGCTTTGAGGAATAAGGCGAGAGCTTCGCGGAGGAGGGTGTTTGGCGAAGAAAGCGCTCTGCTACAGGAAAGAGTGCTTGGTTAAGAAACCCCCTAACGCAGACCGAGCCACGCTAGGGAGCGAGTTTTAGCTTTGCGGCCTTACTTGCGGGTTACCCGCACTGGCAGCGAGGTGTAGCCTTTAACGAATGAGGAGAACGTGCGCTCCACTTCGCCGACTACCTCGATGTTTTCAAAGCGCTTAAGAATTTCTTCCCAAAGCACCCGCAACTGCATTTCAGCCAGACGATTCCCCATGCAACGGTGAATGCCAAAGCCAAAGGAAAGGTGATTACGAGCGTTTTCGCGATCAATAATAAGCTCTTCGCCACGCTCGAACACGCTTTCATCGCGGTTACCAGATACATACCACATCAGCAGCTGATCGCCGGCTTTGATGTTTTTATCGCCTACGACGCAATCGCTGTTTGCCGTACGGCGCATATAGGCCAAAGGCGTTTGCCAACGAATGACCTCTGCCACCATATTAGGTATTAACGAAGGATCGTTTTTCAGCTTTTCAAATTCACTAGGGAATTCGTTCAGCGCCAGCACACCCCCTGACATGGAGTTACGCGTGGTGTCGTTACCACCGACGATGAGCAGGATCAGGTTGCCCAAAAACTCCAGGGGCTCCATGTCCTTGGTTTCTTCACCGTGGGCAAGCATGGAAACGAAATCACCAGTTGGATTCTTTTTGCGCTCTTCCCAGATCTGGGTGAAGTAAACCAAACACGCGATCAGCTCCTCACGGCGCTGTTCTTCGGTATCGATCACACCGCCGCCAGGAACTGCCGTAGCAACGTCAGACCAACGGGTGAGCTTGCTGCGCTCCTCGTAGGGAAAATCAAACAAAGTGGCCAGCATGCGAGTGGTCAGCTCAATGGATACTAGGTCAACCCAGTTGAAGGTTTCGCCTTCGGGCAGAGAATCCAGCACCTCGCAGGTGCGCTCTCGAATCAAGGCCTCCATGGCCGCCAGATTGCGGGTAGAAACCACAGGCGATACGGTCTTGCGCTGAACGTCGTGCTTGGGCTGGTCCATAGCAATGAACAGGCTGATATCTAACGCACCCTCGGGTAAGGGTTGATCGATAGGAAAGCCTAGGGTAATGCCGTGAGCGCTGGAAAAATTCTTATGGTCGGTGTCCACCGCTTTGATTTCTTCGTAGCGGGTAAGAGACCAGTACCGGCCCGCAACCTCTGATTCGTTGAAGTGCACGGGGTCTTCACGACGCAGACGCTCAAAATACTCCAGCATGCGGTTTTCGCTGAATAACCGGTTCCAAACAGGGTTGATCTCTTCCAAGGGCATATCCGCCGCAGCGGGGATTGGTCCCTTTCTTTTGTCAAGCTCAGATCCAGGACGCACAAACTCCGGCGCTGGAGAGGTATCGATAGCTTCGCTCATTGTGTTGCCTCCTTTTCTTTCAAATTCAATATGGTCTAAAGATAACTCAGTTTATTGACCGGTGCGATGGTACGGGGCGAAGTTGGTTCAATCTGAGGATGTTTCCCAGCTCAAACTTACGAACGGTAGTTTGAAGTGGATGAGCGGAGGGTTTAGGGGAGCATCATTCAGGACGACCACATAGTGCCGCCGTTAGAGGCGAAAGTTTAAAGCCCAGAAGCCAATTAGATTGGCAGGGCTACGCTCAGATAGCTTGCAGTTCCTGAAGCAAATCACTGGGTGTATCACTGGGCAGGGAAACCACATCCACAACCCCACCAAAGCGCTGCTGTATTTGCTCTTTGATTTGGTCATGGCGCCCGGTCACACAAAACTCGTGTATCACATCGTCGGATACGGCCTGGGTCATGTCATCCCATTGGCCCTTCTTAGACATATCGTTGAGCTTGTGGCCCAGATCCTCCCAACCATGCTGTTCAAAGACCGGCCAGTATGACGGCGTCGATCCATAGAAGCCCACTCGCTTGCGCACCCATTCGAACATCCTGTGTACCGCCTCATCATCGGCACCGGTGGCGATAAACCCACCGCCACTGATCTCGAAATCTGCCCGGGTGCGGCCGGAATTCTCTAGGCCCTTATCGAGCCGAGGCATAATGACTTCTTCAAGATACTTGCCGGTGCAGAACACATGCAGCATCACGCCGTCACATTCCTCTGCGGCAACCTTCATCATCGCCGGGCCAACGGCGGCGATTTGTACCTTGGGTACGCCCTGCTCACACGGTTCCGGGGTGAAATTTGGGGTCATCAGGCTGAATTGATAGTGCTCACCCTGATAATCCAAGGGCGTGCCATTGGCCCAACAACCCCAAATGGCGCGCAAGGCCTGAACGTATTCGCGCATGCGCGGGGCTGGCGCCGACCAGGGCACACTGAAACGACGCACATTATGGCCCTTCACCTGACTGCCAATGCCCAGAGTAAAGCGCCCTTTGCTGGCGCGCTGGATATCCCAAGACATATTCGCAGCCACCATGGGGCTGCGGGCAAATGCAATGGCAATACTGGTGCGCAACTCGAGGCTGTTGGTACTGGTTGCCGCTACTGCCAAGGGCAGAAAGGCGTCCTGACGGTTTTCCTGAGTGGAAACGCCACTAAAACCTTGGGCCTCTATCGCCTTAGCTGCGGGGCCAACGGCGTTTAAATCCTCTGCCGGCAGACCGGTATTAATTTTCATGGCTACCTTCTTTGTTCTAAGGAACGATTCTTCTATCCGCTTCTTCGCGCCTCTTTTTGGGCGCTTAGGCCTGCTGTTTTTCCCGGGCGCTTTTGAAGCCCGGACGCTCCATCAACATATCCAGATAGCGTTTGCAGTTGGGTTTGTAGCGGGCGTCCAATCCCAGCGAGACGCCAAGAAACAGGGCGTAACCCACCACGATATCGGCTATGGTGAATTTGTCCGCGCAGAGAAAGTCTTTGTCTTCTAGGGCCATTTCCACCGAACGCAGGCGCGACAAGTACCAAATGGAATAGTCTTCTACCACTTGCGGAATGCGGCGTTCCTCTGGTTCCAGCCGGGTATAGCGCAGCACCAAGGTCTGTGGAAAAGTCAGAGTGGCGTCACTGCGATAGAGCCAATTCAGATATTCACCGTAGGCCGGATGATCCTTGGCCACCCCGATGGAAGTCGGCCCGTACTTGTCTTCCAGGTACTGGCAGATACCTGAAGACTCGGTCATCACCAGATCTCCGTCGGTAAACGTTGGCACGGTGCCGAGGGGGTTCAGCTCCAAATATCCGGGATAGGTGGCCCGAGGTGGAAACTGCATGTTGATCAACTCGTAGTCCAAACCCATCTCTTCCAGCGCCCAAAGAGGCCGCAAAGAGCGTGCATCGGCGCAGTGGTACAACGTCATTTTTGAATCTGTCATGGTGTTTTCTCTTTTTCTGTTCTTGGTTTGGATCTGTTCTTTATCTCAGTCTTCGCTGCTCAATCGCTGCTTGGACGCGCGCTCAAGCCACCGTTTCATCAAGCAACAAGGGCGCCAGCAGATTCCGGTGATAGGCCGCATCACCGAATTGGTATTGGCACCACAAAGCCCGTCGCAGGAACAATTGAGCGTCACATTCGTAGGTGAATCCAAAACCGCCGTGAAACTGCACCGCACGATCGCCGGCAAAGGCGAAGGCCTCGCTGCCTTGAGCCTTGGCCATTCGCAGGGCTGCCTCAATTTCACCGGTACTGTTCTGAGCAATACAGGTGGCGGCTCGATACAAATGAGACCGGCAAGCCTCCATGGACAACAGAATTTGCACCGTGGGGTGTTTCAACGATTGGTAGCTGCCAATGTACTGATCAAATTGCTTGCGTGTCGTCAGGTAATCGATAATCACATGCAGCACGCCGGACAAACCGCCGGACATTTCTGCGGTGAGCAGCAGTAACGCCGCCTGCTCAATACCGGCAAAGTCTGCGCCTTTGAGCACCTGATCTGCAGGCAACGACAAACCGTCCAAGGTTAGGGTATAGCTGCGGCGGGTTTCATCGATGACGGTTTCTCGAACCAAGGCGCCCTCGGGCAGTTGATCTGCAGTCACCAGCACCAAGCCAGGTTGGCCGTCGATATTGGCTGACACGATGATCACGCTGGCTTGATTCGCGTCCAGCACGAAGTTTTTCTTAGCGGTCAGGCGAACTTCATTTCCCTGAACCTCGGCATGACTGCCTAGCTCTGTTAGGTTCCAGTTGCCGTCTTCCTCGGTCAGGGCCACCGACGCTGATGCACCAGCAGCGATCGCCGGCAACCACTGTTCTTTTTGGGCTTCGCTGCCCGAGGTGATTAGGGCTTGAGTTGCCACAGTTGTTGGCACAAAGGCCGAGCCCATCAAATGCCGACCCATGCTTTCGACAATTGGTACTACGTCTGCGAGGGACAGCCCCAAGCCACCGTAGTTTTCAGGAATGGTGATACCCAACCAGCCTAGGTCTACCATTTCTTGCCAAACACCGGGATCGACACTGGCTTGTTGCTCAATTTGCGCACGCACGCGATCTAGCGGGGAGTGCTTGCGGCAAAAGTCTACTGCGGTTTCCATGAGCATGGTTTGCTCTTCTGAAAAATCTATTGTCGTCATATATACGTCATTCCTTAAAGTGGGCGCTTATCTTGGCTGCGCTAGGACAGCCAACGGTTTAGCCCTTAGGCAGCCCAAGTACCCGCTCGCCAATGATGTTGTGCTGTATTTGACTGGTGCCGCCACCAATGGTTCCCGAGAAGGCGTTCAGATAAGAGCGCTGCCACATACCGCCGTCCACAGCTTCGGGGCTGACGTAACGGGCACCGTTAGCACCTTGCAGCGAAATCGCGAATTGGCACATACGTCGCTTGAGCTCAGACGAACGCAGCTTGCCGGACATAGAAATAGCCGTCGGCCAATCTGTCGCCAGCGCAGGCACCTTAGCCCGAGCCGCCATGTAGCTATTGCCTCGAGCTTCGGTGATCAACTCCACCAGTTGGCCCCGAATGTGAGGATCTTCAATGGCGGGTTTACCGTTTCGCTTGGCGCGACGGGCAAGCTCTACAATGTCGTCGATGCTCAGATCCATCATCGCTAGGCCACCGGCCTGACCACCCGCGGCCCCCCGCTCAAACATCAGTGTGGCCATGGCCACCTTCCAACCCTCGCCTTCCTTGCCCATCATGCAGGAGGCGGGAATACGCGCATCATTAAAGAAGGTCTGGCAAAAACCGTACTCGCCGGTGAGCTTCTTGATGGGGCGGGGTTCGATGCCCTCTGCCTGCATCGGAGCCAAGAAAAAGCTCAGACCGGCGTATTTGTTCGGCCCGTCCGTAGACGTGCGAGCGATCAAGATCATGTACTTGGCGTAGGAGCCCAGACTGGTCCAAATTTTAGAGCCGTTGATTACATACTCATCGCCATCTTTGACCGCCTTGCATTGGGCGCTGCCTAAGTCTGAGCCGTGATCTGGCTCCGAAAACCCCTGACACCAGATGTCTTCAGCACTCAAAATACCCTTGATGTATTTGCTTTTTTCCTGCTCGCTGCCCATGGCTAGGATCAAGGGCCCGGCCCAGTTAAGGCCGATCGTATTGGGCAAAAAAGGCACCCGATGCTTCGCCATGGCCTTGGTCGCGATGTCCTGAAACACCTGATCCATACCCAAGCCGCCGTATTCCTTTGGCCAAGACATGCCCACATAGCCGTTTTCATAAACCTTGCTTTGCCAGTCGCGCAAAAACTCGAACTGCTGATCGGTGCCAACCTCCATGAAGGTCTCGGGCAAGATAAAGCCGGGGTTAGCGGGTTTGTTTTCGGCGAACCACCGATCCGCCTGTTCTTCAAATTCTGCGATTTCCGCCTGTGTCGTGCTCATTTTCGATCCTCGTTAATGTTGTTCTTTTTTCCGGCGGCACCGTTAAGCTGGTTTGGCGCCCCGCAAGGCCAGCAGGGGAGCGATGAGCTCGATCCATTTAGCCACGTAATTCAATGTTTCTTCCGGTGTGACCCCGTACTGTTCCTGGGTCAACAACCCGCGCATAAAACTGCGGGTCATATTCAGCAGCATGATCACTTCCGCATCGCCCTCTTCCCTAGGCAGATCAGCATCGGCACTCTCGTAAATGTCCAGAGATTGCTGATCGAGGTTTTTGCCCCAGGCCAGCAATTGGCCTGAAATTCTCAAGCGAAGTTTTCGATCGATACGAGCTGCGTTAAGCACTTCCAGCAAGGCGCGATAAGCCGATGTATTGATGAGCCGTTGCCATGCGTTCATCAGCGCTTTCTCGACGCTGTCATAGCGCTGGGTGGCACTGGAAACTGTACGCATCAGCAAGTGTTCTACCGTGGCCGCGATGAGTTCTTCCTTAGTTGGGAAGTGGTACTGCACCGCGCCCTTAGAAAAGCCAGCGTGTTGAGCGACACCGGCAATGGTGGTTTCTGAATAGCCGACCTTGGCCAACAACGCGATGGTTGCCTGGCACATGCCTTGACGCGCACGCGCACTTTTCAGCTGCTGTAGTCCTTGTTCCGCGGCCACATCTCTCCCCTTGTTGCACCAAGAACGCTACCACAAAAAAACCTTATGGCTGGCTTTTTATTCTGCTAGCTTTAGGCCCTGAGGGATTTTAGTTATGGGGCATTGGGGGAGTCAGTATGCCGATCTTGGATTCAAAACTGGACGCAAGAGCCGAGGTTTTCCAACAAAACAAATCAGATATGTTGGAGACTCTTGCGCAGCTGCAAAAGCTGTATGACCAAGCCGCCGAAGGCGGTGGTGAAGAAGCCGTCGCGCGAATTCGCAAGCGCGGCAAGATGCCGATTCGCGAGCGTATTTCTCATGTGCTGGATCGTGACTCGCCATTTCTGGAAATCAGCCCCCTTGCCGCATGGCGCTCCTCCTACGACATCGGTTCCGGTTTCGTCGTTGGCATTGGCGTTATTGAGGGAGTCGAATGCGTAATTTTGGGTCACGACCCATCGGTGCGAGCTGGAGCCTTCAATCCTTTTAACTCAAAGAAGCTCATGCGTGGACTGGAAATCGCCAGAGAAAATCGAATGCCCTACGTTCAGTTCGTTGAGAGTGCTGGTGCCGACTTGCGCGGGGCCAGCGGGGATGGACAAGGCGATCCAAACATAGAGGCTGAAGCAGATTTACAGCGGGATATTGAGCACTTCGCCGAATCCGGCCGACTATTTTATGAAATCTCCGAGCTGTCCAAGCTGCGGATTCCAACGGTATCGGTGGTCTTCGGTGCGGCAACGGCAGGCGGTGCCTACCAGCCGGGCATGAGCGACTACAACATCATGGTCAAAAACCAAGCCATGGTGTCCTTGGGCGGGCCGCCGCTGGTGAAAATGGCAACCGGAGAAGACGCCGACGCCGAGAGCTTGGGCGGCGCAGACATGCATACCCAAATATCCGGCTTAGGCGACTACTTAGCCCAAGACGAAATGGACGGCATCCGCATTTGTCGTGAAGTGGTGTCTCATCTGAATTGGCGCAAGCTTGGCCCAGAACCCAAAAGCAGCTTCAGTGAACCTAAGCACAATCCAGAGGACTTGCTGGGCTTGGTATCCAAAGACCTGAAAAGCCCCTTGGACATTCGTGAAGTCATCATGCGAATCGTCGACGCTTCCGCTTTTGAAGAGTTCAAACCTCTCTACGGGCCATCTGTGGTTTGCGGCTGGGCCTCAATTCACGGCTACCCGGTGGGTATTTTGGGCAATAACGGCGCCCTTTTCTCAGAGTCCGCGGAAAAAGCCGCCCAGTTCATCCAACTGTGCAACCAAATCGATGTGCCGCTGTTGTTTCTGCACAACATCACTGGATTCATCGTGGGCACCGACTTCGAACAAGGCGGAATTACCAAGAACGGCTCAAAAATGGTGAACGCCGTAGCCAACTCTACGGTACCGCACATCACAGTGATTGTTGGAGCCTCCTATGGCGCAGGCAATTACGGCATGAGCGGCAGAGCCTTCGGCACTAAATTCACCTACATCTGGCCCCACTCTAAAATTGCCGTGATGGGTCCAGCGGTAATGGCCGGCGTGATGACCATTGTCGGCAAAGGCGCCGCCGCCCGCCGAGGCATTGAGTTCGACGAAGAGGCCGACGCGCAACGAGCGGCATTTGCCGAACACTGGGCAGAAGAGCGCTCAAAAGGCCTGTATGCCACGTCCCGAGTTGCTGACGATGGCATGATCGATCCGCGGGATACCCGCAACGTCGTCGCGTTATCCCTATCCGCATGTCACAACAACACCGTCAAAGGCACCAAGGAGTACGGCACATGGCGCATGTAATTACCCCCATTACCCGACTGCTCATAGCCAACCGCGGCGAAATTGCACGACGGATTAACCGCACGGCTCAAGCCATGGGGATCAGCACCGTGGCTATTTACGCCGACGGCGACGCCAATGCACCCTTCGTGCAGGAGGCTGATACCGCCATTGCTCTAGATGGCAAGACCACTGGGCAGACCTACTTGGATGTAGCCAAGGTATTAGGAGCTGCCCAACGCAGTAACGCTGACGCCATTCATCCGGGTTACGGATTTCTTTCGGAAAACCAAGCGTTCGCCCAAGCGGTGATTGATGCCGGCGTGAAGTGGCTGGGCCCCTCGCCGGAAGTCATCGGCCTTATGGGTGACAAACTGTCCGCCAAACGTCTGATGGACGAGGCAGGCGTGCCTACCCTACCCGGCATTGAAATCACCCAAGACACTGACATCCTGGCTGCCGCCAAGGACATTGGCTATCCAGTGCTGGTCAAAGCATCCGCAGGTGGCGGAGGCCGAGGTATGCGCGTTGTCGAAACCGAAGAAAGTCTTCTGGATGCAGTTGAAAGTGCCAAACGCGAGGCAGGCACATCCTTTGGAGATGACACCGTATTTCTTGAAAAGTGGTTAGCCACATCACGCCACATCGAAATTCAAATCCTCGGTGATACCCACGGCAACCTGGTGCACTGTTATGAGCGCGAGTGCTCTATTCAGCGCCGCCATCAGAAAATCATCGAAGAAGCCCCTTCACCGGCGGTAGACGATGCCCTGCGTTCGCGCATGGGAGATGCCGCTATTGCTGCCGCCCGAAAGCTTGGCTATGCCTCGGCAGGCACTGTGGAGTTTTTGTTAGGCGACAACGACGACTTTTACTTCTTAGAGGTTAATGCTCGTCTGCAGGTCGAGCATCCAGTAACGGAGGAGATCATTGGTCAGGATTTGGTGCGGGAACAAATTCGGGTGGCCGAAGGTGAGACCTTGTCATTTCGCCAAGAGGATCTCGCCATCAATGGCCACGCCATTGAGGCGCGTCTGTATGCGGAAAACCCGGCAAAAGGTTTTTTGCCGTCACCCGGACCGATTTTAGTTTGGAAACCCGCCACCGCCGGGGGTGCTCGCTTTGACTCCGGGGTAGAGGCCGGCAGCGAGATCACTACACAATTTGACCCTATGATCGCCAAGGTCATTGTCCATGCACCAACCCGACGGGAAGCTGCGGGACGATTGGCTCGGGTGCTGGAAAGCACAGCCATCGCCGGCCTAAACACCAATCGGGACTTCCTGGTTACCACCCTCCGCACACCGGAATATTTGGCTGGGGATACCACCACCGACTTTATTGAACGAGTGAAACCAGCCCTGAAACGTGAGGTTTCACGGCAGGAGTGCGTGCAGACCGCCATAGCGGTGGCCATGGAGGCACAGGCGGCACGGCGGATTCAAGCACAAGCTCTAAAAACTCTGCCCAGCGGCTGGCGGAATTCCACCATGCCCATGGAGTCAGTGTCCTACGACATTGGCGATGAGCAGGTAACCGTGGCCTATCAAAGCCAGCGGGATGGCACATTCAAAGTTGTCTGCGACGAGCAAACACATGTGGTCACCGTCCATCGGGCCGGGCACGGATCCATCGACGTCGCCTTGGACGGTCAACGCCTGCAATTTGATATCCAGCAACAATCCATGCGCTGGTTGGTTCATGGGGATCACGGAGACTTGGTGCTGGTTGAAGCCCCCCGCTATCCCGACGCCAGCAATGTAGACAGCGGCGGCGGCCTGACCGCGCCGATGCCAGGATCTGTACTGGCAACAGAGGTAAACGCCGGCGACACGGTCGGCAAGGGCCAACTGCTCGTCATTTTGGAAGCCATGAAAATGGAGCACCGAATCGTCGCGCCGCGAGACGGCATCGTGGAGCAGCTGCATGTGACCGTAGGCGATCAGGTAGACAATGCGCAACTGCTGGTCACCTTAGCGGATGAAAAGTAGCGGAATAGCGAATCAGAGGAACAATAGATGAGCAGTAATGAAGCAACCCTATATGAAATACGCGACGGCGCGGCTTGGATCACCCTAAACCGGCCCGAAAATCGCAATGCGCTGTCGGCGATTTTGGTGACAGAGCTTTACGATCATTTGACCAACGCCAATGCTGATGACGAGGTTCGCTCCATCGTCATCACCGGCAACGGCCCAGCCTTTTGCGCTGGTGCAGATCTAAAAAGCCCTCCGGGCCAACTTTCTGAAGGTGTTGGACGGGCCGTGCCCTACGCCGATGTGCTTACCGCCATCATCGACAGTCCCAAACCGGTCATCGCTGCAGTAAACGGTGCAGCCTTTGCTGGCGGGCTGGGTTTGGTTGGCGCTGCAGACATCGTCGTTACCCGAACGGATGTGCAATTCAGTTTCAGCGAGGTTCGCATCGGGGTCATACCCGCCATCATCTCAGTGGTCTGTATGCCAAAGCTTGGTGTGCACCACGGCACCAAGCTATTTCTCACCGGTGAACGTTTTGACGGCCAGCAGGCGGTTGATATGGGGCTGGCTCATATCACCGTGCCCGAAGACAAGCTAGTCAGCGCCGTTGAAGAACAAATCGCCATGATCAACTTGGGCGGCCCCATCGCAGTGCAGGAATGCAAAAAGCTGGCCCGCCGAG
>JAQWIX010000069.1 GCA_029248675.1 Pseudomonadales bacterium
CGAATCTGTTTATATTGATGTGACAAATCCTGTGTAGTTATTATTAAATATGATCACCTCGGTCTTTTTATGTGTTTATTTTAAAAAAAATAAAATTATTTTTGCTAATGGCTTGACCTGAGTGGAGAGATTCGAACTCCCGACATCCTGCTCCCAAAGCAGGCGCGCTACCAGACTGCGCTATACCCCGAAAAGAACCAGCGAAGCGGTTGTTCGCTGAGGCGGGGATGATACTGGCCTGCCAAAAGAGGGTCAATTAACTTTCGTATCTTTCCGTTGTCACTGCACAGGCCCTAACACTGGCAGCGTCTCGCCACTGACATTGTCTCATCAGCCCAACGGCCTGAACTGCGGCCATCGCTATTCCCATCACACTTAGCTGTCATACTTGGACAAACCCCTTTGATAAATCACAGCCGACGGGATTTGGCCGCCGGCACAACTATTCTGATCACACCATTAGTCTCACGACGCCATGGGTAGTACCATTCCGCTTTCTCAAGGGCGCGAATACCGTATGCCGGTACAGCCGCCCATTATCAGCGCCTCGCGACAGGAGCACGAATGACAGCCCGAATACTCGATGGAAATGCACTTGCCAAAAGCATTCGGGGGACTCTGGCTTCTGAGGTTCAACGCTGGAAAGCACAGGGTCACAGAGCTCCGGGATTAGCAGTAATTCTGGTCGGCGATGATCCCGCTTCGGCAGTCTACGTAAAGGGTAAACGCCGAGATTGCGAGGAAGTCGGCCTTTATTCTAAGGCGCTGCATCTGGATGCAGATATTTCACAAAGCACTCTTGAAGCCCATGTGGATGAACTCAACAACGACCCAAGCATCGACGGCATTTTGGTGCAAAGTCCGCTGTCCCCTCATCTGGATGAAGAACGCATCATCGACCGTATTTTACCCCACAAGGATGTAGACGGTTTTCACGCCTACAACATTGGTCGCTTGGCCCTTAGACGCCCTACTCTGCGCAGCTGCACCCCCATGGGTATTATGCAAATGCTGGATCACATCAACACCGACTACAAAGGCCTCCACGCCACAATCATCGGAGCCTCAAATCATGTGGGTCGCCCCATGGGTTTAGAACTGCTGCTGGCGGGTGTGACCGTGACTACGGCCCATAAGTTCACTGCCGATACCGCGTCTATGGCCCGACAAGCAGACATCTTAATCAGCGCAGTTGGCAAGCCGGGCCTTGTACCCGGTGAATGGGTGAAAGAAGGCGCAACCGTCATTGACGTAGGCATAACCCGTGGCGCCAACAACAAGCTCTACGGGGACGTAGACTTCCCAGCGGCTAAGGAGCGCGCCGGTTGGATAACGCCAGTTCCCGGCGGGGTTGGCCCCATGACCCGGGTTGCTTTATTGCAAAACACCATGCAAGCCGCGGCTAGCTCACTGGGTATCACTTGGGGGGGTGTATGAAGCGCCTGTTTGTTTCAGATCTGCACCTGGAAGATCCCAGCTCCGGAATCTTTGTGGCCTTCTTGGATCTTTTGCGGGTGGAAGCGCCATTAGTGGATGAGATTTACATTCTCGGCGATCTCGTTGAGATGTGGGTTGGCGATGACGACGATTCCCCATGTGCAAAGGCCCTGCGTCAGGCTCTAAGCGAAGCCAGCCAAGACACCCAACTATTCCTCGTCCACGGTAACCGGGATTTTTTGTTTGGCGAAGCTTTCGCCAGCGCATCCGGAGCTACCATTCTTCCAGACCCTTATCTATTGGATGGGCACATTTTACTCAGCCATGGGGATCAATACTGTATCGACGATGAGGCCTATCAGCAGGCCAGAGTCGTGCTGCGCAGTGAGCCATTTCAGCAAGATCTATTGCAACGCTCCTTAGCGGAGCGCCAAGCCCTAGGCAAACAGATGCGGGCCCAAAGCGTTGAGGCTAATGCTAATAAATCCGACCAAATCATGGATGTGAATCTGGGCGCTATCACCCAAGCGATGCAACATCATGAGGCCGATGTACTGATTCACGGCCACACCCACAGGCCCGGGGTTTACCCGAAACGTGGAACCACGGCATTCAAGCGAATTGTGCTGGGGGACTGGCAAGATTGTGGGTGGCTATGCCGCCAAGACGACGATCAATGGTCTCTGGAGTGCTTTGGGCTAACCCACTACCGAGGCTAAGCATTCAAGGTCTCACGCCTTCTAACCGAACTTGTCGCAACTCAAAACCGCAGCCGACGCTTTAACTGGCGGTCAATTTCGTTCGGATACGTCAGCTCAGGCTGCAGGCTTGCCACTGTGGAAGCGAAACTGGGCGTCATCACTGCTTACAAGCTGCGCATCGACGGCAAGAAACTCATCTACCCGCGCGGTGAAATCATCGTAGCCACCAGCCTGCTCATTAGCTTGGCGGGCCATGTGCAGATAGTCTTGAAAGTGACGGGCTTCGGAATTCAGCAGCGAGCTATAGAGGGCTCCAATATCTTCGGGTAAAACCGCAGCCAGCCCAGCAAAACGCTCGCAGGATCTAGCCTCCACCACGGCGCCGCAAATCAACAGATCCACGAGGCGACGAGGTTCGCTTTTACTCACATGCTGGTGCAAGCCCTGAGCGTATCGAGCCGAGTTGATTTGTTCGTAAACCACCCCCTGCTCAGCCATCAGCTCCAGAACTTGTTCAAAGTGCCGTAGCTCCTCTCGGGCCAGGCTGGACATCTTCTTCAGCAGGTCAGGGAACTGGACATAGCGATACATCATGCTCAGCGCGGTGCTGGCTGCTTTTTTTTCGCAATTGGCATGATCCATTAGTAGTTCAGACAAGTGCTCAGGGGCCGCTTGGAACCACTCCTCTGGGGAGTCCACCAGCAAAAAGTCCCGGACCATGGCAATGGCCTCGTGATTTTTCTTGGAGCAAGGCGCCGCTGTCACGCGGGAACCTTGAAGTTACGCTCATAGTGGGCTTTGGCTCGCTGATAGGTCTCGGCGTCCAGCAGCTGCATCAACGCTAGGGTATCCAGCTCTTCAGCGTCTGAGCCGCCTGCCCTGTAGCTGACCGCCTCCATCGTAGTCGTGGCTTCGGTCATGGCCAGTCCGGCGCTGGCAAGGTTCTGTCCTCGCCGAACCATAAATCGTAAGAGCTGATAGCGTTGTTCCATCGGCTCTAGATCTGTTAGACCCGCATCGGCTACCGCGCTCTGCAACAGACCGTTGTTTTTGCAATCCAGAACCAACACCAAAACCTCGTCTCGCAAGCGCTGCAGGCGCTCTCGTACCGCATCTTGCTGCACTTCGTCGTAGCCATTCCACTCCACAATTTCGTGGGCAAAGCGCTTACAGCCCCGGCACACTAAATCGCCGTAGGTTGTAGAGCATATGCCTACACAGGGGGTTCGCTTTTTTAGCTGCACTGCGGTTTTTTCCCAGTCATGAACGTTATGACCGACATCATACCGCCATTTTTAGGCGTGGTTGTGCAAGTCTAAGACATTGGTATCTTTCAGTAGGCTCAATTGCTTTTGGCGCTTGGAGGCATCGCTGCGCTGTGCAGAAACCTTGGCCAAATAATCTGCGCCTACATCTCCGGTGATGTACTTGCCGTCAAAGGCCGAGCACTCGAAATCGGTAACGTGAGGGTTTCCCTCATGGCAGCTCTTTTTCAGGTCTTCAATGGATTGATACACCAACCAGTCGGCGCCGATCATCTTAGCCACCTCTTCCTCGGAGCGCTGATGGGCAACAAACTCCTCTCGAGCGGGCATATCGATTCCATAGACGTTTTGGTACCGCAGAGCTGGCGCAGCACTGGCCATATATACATTACGGGCACCGGCCTCTCGGGCTAACTGGATAATCTGAGTAATTGTGGTGCCGCGGACAATGGAGTCATCCACCAATAGGACGTTTTTATCTTTAAACTCCAGATCGATGGCATTGAGTTTTTGTCGCACAGAATCTCTTCGCTGCTGCTGACCCGGCATGATGAATGTTCGCCCTATGTAGCGATTTTTAACGAAACCCTCTCGGTATTTGGCGCCCAGTTCATGGGCCAATGGCAGGGCTGCGGTTCGCCCGGTATCAGGGATTGGGATCACGACATCGATATCGTGATCGTGTTGGGAGTAACGATCTAACACAGTCCGAGCCAGATGCTCCCCCATGCGCAGCCGGCTTTTATAAACCGAAATGTCGTCAATAATGGAATCCGGCCGGGCGAAATACACATGCTCGAAAATACAGGGCACCAACTTCGGGTTAGCCGCGCATTGGCGACGGTAAAGCTGGCCATCGTTGGAGATGAACACCGCTTCTCCCGGGGCCACATCGCCCATTCTGCTATAACCCAAGATATCCAAGGCCACAGACTCGGATGCGAGCATGTACTCCGTGCCCTTCTCCGTCTCTCGACTGCCAATAACCAAGGGTCTAATGCCATAGGGGTCGCGGAAACCCAGCAGCCCCGAACCCATTACCATGGCCACCACCGCATAAGCACCCCGGCACCGTTGGTGCACGGCGCCAACGGCTTTAAACATTTCCGTGGGTGACGGGTCGATGGCATGAAGTACGCCAAGTTCGTTCGCCAGTACGTTTAACAGCACCTCAGAATCACTGCTGGTGTTGATATGCCGAAGGTCCTCAGCGAACAGGTCGCTCATCAGCTCTTCGGTATTGGTCAAATTGCCGTTATGGGCCAACGCAATACCGTAGGGGGAATTCACATAAAGTGGTTGGGCCTCAGCAGAGCTGGTTGAACCCGCGGTGGGATAGCGGCACTGGCCTAAACCCACATTGCCTTGCAGCCGCTCCATGTGTTCGCTTTGAAAAACATCTTTCACCAAGCCGTTGTTCTTGCGCAGATAGCAGCGCCGGCCATCACTGGTCATCATGCCCGCCGCATCCTGACCTCGGTGTTGAAGAATTGTCAGCGCATCATAGATGTCTTGTTTAACTTCGTTGCGCGCGACAATGCCTACAATTCCACACATGGGGATCTCTTTTTATTCTTCGAAGTAATCTGAGCTATCGAGGTCATCGATCACCTCGATATCTGGCGGCTGGGTATCGTAAAAATCGATGTCTGGCAGCGTTGGTGCTGGTGGCGGATCGTCCAGGGAATCGCTGGCCAAATCCAACAGTATCAGCACCTCGTCTTCAAACTGCAGGAAGCCGTACTTTAGCTCGGAATCGTTCCACCAATTGGTGTGGGCAAAAAAGCTCTGACCGACCATGAGCACAACCGTGACCAGAAGCCCACCTCGGGCTGCGCCAAACAAGAACCCGAGCAGACGGTCCGTACCGCCAACCCCGGTGCGATTCACCAATTGCCCTAAGCCCCACTGAATCATGCTGGCCACCATGAGTGTCGCCACCAGAACAATCAAAAAGGCAGCGATTTGGGCCACTTGACCAGAACCCAGTAGGTCTGGATAGGCGGATGCCAATTCAGGACCAAACCAGAATCCAAATAGGAAGGCGATAACCCAAGAACCCAAGGCGAAGGCCTCGCGGACAAGTCCACGGGTGTAGCCGAAGATTGACGAAAGGAGCACGATTCCGATGATGATGTAATCTAAATGTGACATTCCCGCTCTCTGCGGTTATTGAGACATGGCTACCACAATCGCCTGCACGCCATAGGTCTGGGTGTAGGACGCTCGCTTCTCCTTGGCCAGAGTATGACTGAGCAGCGGCCCAACCGCGACCCGATAACGGATTTTTTCACCACCTAAACCCCGTTGCTTGTATTGGGATATAAAAGCCTCTTGATCATCATCTCGGAGCTGCTGTCGTAAGGACTTAGCGTTGTCCGGATCGTCGAAGGTCGCTAACTGAACAGCAAACACAGTGGTATCGCTGCGAACCGGACTTAATATGGGTTCGCCGAACCGAGTTCCGTTCTCGCTCCAGTATCCGTCCGCGTCCACTTGTTCGGTGAGCGCGCTTACCTGCTCTTGAACCCTGCTTTCAGTTAAGGCCGCATCCAAATCACCCTCTCGTTGTTTCAACTCGGCGATCAGTTCGTCCACCTCTTGCTGGGGGGCTAGCCATTGGGAATCATCGTTTTGGGCTGCCGCCGCGGTCTCTTCTTCTTGGTCGATCAAAAAGTCTGAATCTCTTTCCGGCGCCGGCGCATCAAACACCATGGGCACGAAAATGGCAGCCAAAGACAACAAAAAAATGCTGCCGATTAAGCGATAACGGGTGATCTCGTTCATGTGCCTATCATGCCAGCCAAGGACACTGCTCAACAGCGCTAAAGGACCCAAAAACCACTATTGTTTGGCCTGCATCCGTGTGCTCAACCGCCATTTGCTGAGCTTGGGTCATATCCTGAGCTACTCGCTCGGGCAGGCCCATGTGCTGGGCCAACTCGCTACCGGTTATGGCCCGATCACCGGTACTGGACACGCACAACCACGGCACTGGGGTCTCAATGGCGGCATTAACCGCATCAAAGAAACCCTTGTGATCCTTGCCTGCCAACATGGCACAGATGAAAAACGCTGGGGTAATGTACCGCCTGGCGAGCTCGGCCATAAAAAATTTTGCGCCATGGGGGTTATGGCACACATCGTGAACCCAAACTCGTTGGTCCCTTTGCCGAATGTCCATGCGGCCAGGCATTTGCTGACCACTACAGGCATGGACGCTCTGGGAATCAATGGCTATCCAAGGTGCAACGGCCTCACAAGCCAGCGCAATGTTATGAGGGGCTATCTGACTGAATTCCACCGTCACAGGTACTGCGCCGGCCCGTTGGTAGAGCCAATGCTGACCATCGCCGGAGTCCGAACTAGTAAATGACTCTCCCCAGCGCAATGGCTGCACCCCCAATGCTTGGCATTGTTGATCAACCGTAACGGGCATGTCCTGACCCAGCACTACACGCTGATTCGGGCGCAATATGCCGGCCTTTTCGAAGCCGATGGCTTCCCGGGTATCGCCCAAGAACGCCTGATGATCCAGGCCAATACTGGTAATCACCGCTACGTCAGCATCCACAGCGTTGAAGGCGTCCAGCCGACCGCCTAAACCGATTTCTAAAATCGCCACCTCGACCTTGGCCGCCGCCATACAGTACAAGGCAGCCAAGGCACCGAATTCAAAGTAGGTAAGAGGCATATCGCCCCGGCAATCGTCGATAGCGGCGAAGGCCGCGCAGATATCCTGATCCGAGGCGTCGGCACCATTGATACGGATACGCTCATTGAAGTGCCAGATATGGGGAGACAGTGTGGCTCCAACCCGCTTACCAGCCTGCAACAGCAACGACTCCATTACCCGAACGGTGCTGCCCTTCCCATTGGTGCCGGCCACGGTAATGACCACCGGTGCTGGCTGCTGAAGGTTCAAGTCCTTCAACACGCGGGTAAACCGTTCGAGCCCCATATCGATGGAAGCCGAATGCTGCTGGTCTATATAGCTTAGCCAGGCATCCAAATCTTTTTCTAGGCTAGGGCCAACCTCAGGCATTGATGCCTTGCCGAATGGCCGCGGTGGCATCTTGCAAACGAGTCACTGCTTCCTCCACGCTGCCGCTCTCTGCCATCAGTTGGACTAAGGCGCTACCGACAACGACGCCATCGGCATGCTGGGCCACTGCTGCAGCTGTTGCCGCATCCTTGATACCAAAGCCCACACAAACGGGCACATCCGTAATGGAGCGCAGGTACTTGGTACGCTGAGCCACGTCCTCCACCACCAGGGCACCGCTGCCCGTGGCACCTTTTAACGACACGTAGTAAATGAAACCACTGGCGCTATCAGCAATAGCCTGCGCTCGCTCATCGCTAGACGTGGGGGCTACCAAGGACACCAAGTCTATGTGTTGTGCCGAAAGCGCCTCACGCAAATCGCCGGCTTCTTCCATGGGTAGGTTGACCATGATTAAACCATCAACCCCGGCAGCACCGGCGCGTTGGGCAAACTCTTCCATGGCCAATACCGAGTTGAGATACCCCATCAAGATCACTGGCGTACTGTCATCTTGCTGACGGAACTCGGCCACCATGTCCAGGACCTTGCTAAGGGTCATGCCTTGGGCCAAGGCCCGCTGGTTGGCGGCCTGAATTGCAGGACCATCGGCTTCTGGGTCAGAAAAAGGAACCCCCAGTTCTAACAGATCCGCTCCCCCAGATACCAAGGCATGCATGGCTGGCACTGAGTAGTCGGGGCCTGGGTCTCCGGCGGTGATAAAAGTCACCAAGGCGGTCTTATTCTGGCCATTAAGTTCGGCAAATTTTTTCGCGATCCGACCAGTAGGGTTTTGCTGATGTGACTGGCTCATTACAAGGTGATGCCGTCGATATCGGCTACGGTCAAGATGTCCTTGTCCCCTCGCCCACTCAAATTCACCAGTATGGTTTGGTCCGGCGACATAGATGGTGCGTTAGCCACTACCCATGCCAGCGCATGGCTGGTTTCCAGGGCAGGCAGGATTCCCTCTTGCCGATTGAGCATACGAAAGGCTTCCATGGCTTCGTCGTCGGTGGCTGCTGCATAGGTCGCCCGGCCGCTGTCTTTCAAATAGGCGTGTTCTGGTCCGACCCCCGGATAGTCGAGGCCAGCGGATACCGAATGAGTCTCCATCACCTGACCGTCTGCATCGGACATCAAATAGGATCGATTACCGTGCAGTACGCCGACCTTACCGTCATTCAGGGGCGCCGCATGGGCACCGGTGTGCAGGCCATGGCCACCAGCTTCGACCCCCACAAGAGCGACATCAGGGTCATTGATGAAGGGATGAAAAATGCCCATGGCATTGGAACCGCCGCCCACACAGGCCACGACCACATCTGGCAGCTTGCCAACCTGCTGGAGCATTTGCGCGCGGGCTTCTTGACCAATAATCGAGGCAAAGTCCCTGACAATCATGGGATAAGGGTGCGGGCCTGCCACAGTGCCAATGATGTAGTGGGTATTGTCCACATTGGTCACCCAGTCGCGCATGGCTTCGTTCATCGCATCCTTCAGAGTTTTTGACCCGGAGGTCACGGGTATCACGTTGGCCCCCATTAGCTTCATGCGATAGACGTTCAAACTCTGGCGATGCACGTCCTCCTCGCCCATGTAAACATCACAGGCCAAACCCAGACGCGCCGCTACCGTCGCCGTTGCCACACCATGCTGACCCGCGCCGGTTTCAGCGATGACCCGGGGCTTACCCATACGCTTAGCCAGCAGCGCCTGACCGATGGTGTTGCACACTTTGTGCGCACCGGTGTGATTTAAATCTTCGCGCTTTAAGTAAATAGCCGCCCCGCCTAAGGACTCGGTGAGCCGCTCAGCCAGATACAGCGGCGTGGGTCTTCCGACAAAGTGCGCTAAGTCTTCGTGCAACTCACGCTTAAACTCTGGGTCGTCTTTGTAATCCGCATACAGTTGAGCTAAACCATCCAACGCGTGAGTCAGAGTTTCAGCGACAAAGCGCCCGCCAAACTGGCCAAAGTGGCCGTCGGCTGAGGGCTGGGCATAGGTGGTTGATGCATTGGTTTCCAAGATGGGTTCAGCCATGTTTTGCTGCCTCAATAAATGTTCGTACTTTGCCGTGATCTTTCACGCCCTTGGTGCCGCTTTCTACACCACCCGCCACATCGACGCCAAAGGGCTGGATCAGATGAACGGCATCGGCAACGTTCTTTGAATCCAAGCCTCCGGCCAAAATCAGCCTGCTGGTGCTACTCCTGGGCCACAAGTTCCAATCAAAGCGCCGGCCGGTACCGCCTTTGAGTAGCGGATCGTGAGTATCCAGCAACAGGGCCCACGCACCGGCGAATCGGTCTTCAAAGGTCTCAAAATCTGTGTCGCCATTTACCCCAATCACTTTAATGTAGGGCAAACCAAACTGTTCACAATACTCGGGCGTCTCGTCGCCGTGAAATTGCAGCATGGTCAGATCAACGGCGCCTGTGATTTGCCGAACTTGATCTTCCGCTGCGTCCACAAACAAGCCAATGCGTTCTACAGTGGGGGCAGCGTTTTTCACCTCTCGACACAACTCAGCGGCCACTTCAGTCTCCAAATAACGCGCGCTGTTTGGGTAAAAATTGAAGCCGAGCGCGTCGCCCCCCGCCGCTACCACGGCGCTGACATCTTCGGAGTTCGTAACACCGCAAATTTTACACCAAGGCTGCTGTGAAGATGCGCTCATGTTGACCTGCTGGACTTCATCAAAGGGGTGGTAGCCGATATAGGCAGAGTCTATAGATTTACGCCCTTGCCACAACGTCGCCGGGGCCAAAAGACCAATATACCTATCCGTGTCTCACCTTTGTCGGATCAGCGGCGGCAGCTCTACCTCTGGGAACGCTTGGCCGGGGTAGCTGACCTCGGCCAAGTACAGGCCTTGAGCTGGCGCTGTAATGCCGAGTTGGGATCGGTCCTGTGCCTGCAGCAGCCGACTGACATAGCCGTTCGGGTTCTCGACGCCTACATGATGGAGGGCGGATGCGATGTTGCGCACCATGTGCAGTAAAAAGGCGTTGGCCTCGATGTTCATAATGACCACCGAACCCTCTCGTCTTACCTCACAGCGATCAACCCGCCGCATTGGGGTCAGGGACTGACAGCCAGCACCCCGAAAACTGCTGAAATCGTGCTCACCCAGCAGGGCCTGCGCTTGAGTGTGCATGGCACTGTCATCCAAGGCTTGGGTGCACCACGCCAGAGACTGCAAAAAGGGGTTCTTGGGACCTTGGTCATAGAAAAGATAGGTATAACGGCGGCTCACCGCATCATACCGGGGGTGAAATTCGTCCTTTATCGCCCGCAGCCAAGTGACGTGTATGCCGTCCGGCGTGAGACCATTGACCCCTCGCAGCCATTGCTCCACTGGTCGGTCAGCGGTGGTAATAAAATCCGCGATCTGCCCGCTGGCATGCACGCCCGCGTCGGTCCGGCCTGCGGCACGAACCGTCACCGGCAGGTTAGCGATGGTGCTCAGCGCTTTTTCCAATTCACCCTGCACTGTTCTTTGTTCTTGCTGGCGTTGCCAGCCGGAAAAGGACGCTCCGTGATATTGCACACAGAAAACAAAGTGGTTTGCCAGTGCCGCTGGGGCTGAGAGGTCACTCATCACCGTTATCGACGCGCTCCATAATGCGTCGGGCCACCTCTTGTTGCTCAAGATTGCCGTCGGCCATGACCTCCTCTAGCATTTCCGTCGCTCCGTCGGTATCGCCCATCTCTAAGTAGGCCTCGGCCAACTTGAGGCGGGTGGTATAGACGTCTTCACCACCGTCGTCTTCGCCGCCGCTCAAGTCCTCGCCGATGTCGGGCTGACCCGGCAGCAACGGCTCTTCCCCGCGAAGGGCATGGTCAAGTTCCCGTTCTTGTTCGGCCGTTCGCCGCCGCATAAGCAACAGCACCAACAACACGATAAAGGTCAGAGCCGACAACAGACCAATTCCCTGAGGACTGCCCAAGAAGGCCATCACCCCGTCGATACCACTGCCTTGCTCCTTACGAATTTGAGCTTCCAAATTGTCCAAATCGTAGGGGTCGTCAGATGCAAGAGCTTGAGCATCCTCAGCGGTGGCCGGCGATGCCGGGGCCTGGGTATAAGGAGCATTTTCAATTGCTTCGTCAGTTCCTAGGTCATCGGAACCAAACTCGTCATAGCTCGCCCCGTCGCGCGTAAAGGCAGTTCCGCCCTCTTCCCCCGTGGAATCTGAGTCATCCGTTTGCTGAACCGGCGCCTCAATTTGATATTCATTCTGCTCTTCGTAGACAGGTTCTGGATAAAGGAATTCGTCATCAACGCGTTCTTCCAACGCAGATACCAGCGGCTCGTCAAATGTCTGCGCAGCGGGGTCTTGGGCTGCGGTAATTCGCACCTCTCCTTCGGTTTGGACCAGTTCCAACGCCACCGATGCTGAACCTCGTTGCCCGGACCGCCATAGAACATGCTGGGCCGAAACGACTTCCGCGGCTTCTCTGGCCGGTACCTCCAAGGCCTCGGTAAAGGAAGGTAAGGACAGCATCGACCACTCTTTGAGGCCATTGATGTTGTCACCCAGAAAAGCGGTTGGATTCAACCGCTGCACCGCTAACATTTGCTGATTGTTCGTTACGGCAAGGTCCCGGGTGCGGTCTGCGATACGCCACAGCGTGTCATTGGGGTACACCAGGATCGCTCTTCTATCAATGCCAAGAACATCCGGAGAGGGCAATAACAACTCTAGGGGTAGCAGGCGCGTGCCCTCGTCATCGGTCAAAGCCACAACCACCCGAAGGCTGGGTTCGTAGAGTGGTTCTGTTGTGGTCAGTTGGAGCACTCGCCCCCTCAGGGCATCGTCGCCAAGGGTCAGCGCAAGACGGTCCACCACCTGATAGCGACGGAACCCCAGTTGTTGAAATTCCGCAGCGCTAGCAACTCGAGCAGACACCCCGCCCCCGACTCCGGCAACCCCGTAATCCAGAGTCAACCGAGCCAGCAATGGCTGTCCGAGTGTGGATGACACCTCGGGCAAAATAACTCCCTGATCAGCGGTCTGAGCCAGCACTGAAGGAAGTTGCAGAACCGCGATAAACCAAATGATGACCGCTGCACAGCTGTGTCGATACAAAATGTCGCCTCTTCGTGGAGCCAATTGTTCAGTGAAATTAATCTAGCTCTAGCATCTCACAGCCAGAGCACCGCTGCATGCACGGCTGCTCTATCCCGTTGATCACCCGTCGATCAGAGGTGCGTTAGCAGCAACTCCGCAATCTGCACGCTGTTAAGGGCAGCTCCCTTGCGGACATTGTCGGCTACAACCCACAGGTTCAGACCATTGGGGTGACTGATGTCCTTGCGCACACGACTAACAAAAACTGGGTCGGTGCCCGCACCGTGCTCCACGGGTGTCGCCAGCTCTTGGTCCTCCAACAGGGTAACGCCCGGGGCGGCGGCTAGCAGCGATCGTGCTTGTTCAACGCTGATGGGGGTCTTGGTTTCGATATGAACCGCTTCGCTGTGGCCATAGAAAACCGGGATGCGGACGCAGGTCGGGTTCACCTGAATACTGTCGTCCTCGAGAATCTTGCGGGTTTCCCAGACCATCTTCATTTCTTCACGGGTGTACCCATTTTCTTGAAAGGTATCGATCTGGGGAATGGCATTAAACGCAATTTGCGCCGGCATTTTGCCGGGTTCGATGGGTTGGCCATTTAGCAGCTTGGCAGTTTGCCCAGCAAGCTCCTCGATACCACTTGTCCCAGCGCCAGATACCGCCTGATAGGTGGCCACATTGATACGGGTGATACCAACGGCATCATGAATAGGCTTCAGAGCCAGCGGTTGGACGAATTTGATTTTAGCAACACCCAAATCGGTCTGTTTTCTGCTGGTGGGTCGATTTCTGCAGAGTT
>JAQWIX010000080.1 GCA_029248675.1 Pseudomonadales bacterium
GCAGTCAGCGAACCGCTCAACAGCACGGTCAAATTAATGCGTAAGGGTAGGTGCCAGACAGGAAGCTGCAGGCTCCGGCGGTTGGCCCAATCGAAACACAGTAGTCCCCAAAGGCCCAGGCCCAGCAGCAGAAAGCCAAAGGCCTGAGGAATCACCAAGGCTATGACCGTTATGAGGGCCGGCAGCACGCTAATCAAAAGTCGCAGGGCGCTGTCATTGCGATGGGTGTCGCTCAATCGCAGGCTCAGACCCCATTGGATGCCCCCAAGAAACGCGAAAATAGCGCCCACATAGAGCATGGCCAAATACAGTAGTTGGCCCGCGTACTGGGGCAAAAACCACTGCCCTGCAAGTACACCTGCCATGGGAAGAAGACCGGCGTAGCCTAGCCATAGGGGTAGCTGTCCGGAACTTACCGCTTTGCCGTTTTGCCCCGCGTCATTCCCCACGCCATCTTGGTCTTGCTTTGTCGGGTCTTGCTTTGCCGAGTTTTGGGTGGACGTGGTGATGGGCTCATCAGGTTTAGACATGGATAGTTGCTTGGCTCCTAGGGCGTCAATTCGTCTTGGTTTGTGGGGCGGTACTAGTCGCTGGCCGGCATGCCAAGGCGCCGCAAAGTGGCAATAGCATAACCGCCGAAGAGCAGGTGGGTAGGCCAAATACCGACAAAATCATTAAGCAAATCTTCTTCGAGTAACCAACGGTTGAATACCAAGGCCAAGTAATAGCCCAGCATCCAAACCAATCCCGGTCCGATGCCGGCAAATTGGCCAGTGCGTGGTTGAACCGAGGACTTTGCAATCGCCATTAGGCCAAGAATAAGGCAGAAGATCGGCAAGCCTATCCGCCAGTGACGCTCGGCGGTTTGGCCTGGCGTGTTATCCAGGTCGCTAGTGGTCAGCGAGTCCACGTCTCTGACCCGTTCCAGTACCGGCTCTGTTTCAATACTGATGCTCAGGCGATCGAACGACATGACCTCAAAAGCGGGGCTGCCTGGCGAGCCTTGGTAGCGCCTACCTTGCTCAAGAACCAGTGTTTGTCGCCCATTGTCATCGGGTTCATTGCGTTTGCCGCGCTCTGCCCAAACGGTCATGTACTCACCGTTTTCCAGACGCCGCTGGATGAAAACGTCCAAGATGGTTTGATCGTCATCCGCCAAAGAATCACTGTAGGTGACCTGTTCACCGTCGTCTTCAATACGAAACACCCCGGGCTGTAAGGCAGCCAACCCGATGTTTTGCTGCAGCGTGACTAATTCTTGCTCCAAGGCGTGCTTGGCGTTTGGGGTGATGTAGAGCGAGGTAAGCCCGACCAGTAGGGTAATGAGGGCAATCATCGGCGTTAGCCACACAAGCAACATGGAAGTATTCATGCCGCCGCCGCGCAGCACAGCCATTTCTTGACTGGAATACAGGCGCCCCAAACCCATGAGCAGGGCAATATAGAGGGCAAAAGGCAGTACCAGCTGAAACACTTCCGGCATTCGGAGCAGCAGCAAGTAAAGTACTAGGTCGCCGGGAATGCCGCCGCTAGCTGCCTGCTCGAGAAAACGAATCAGCCGGTCGCCAAGGGCGATGGACATCAGCACGGCTAAGGCCGCGAGAAAAATGCCCAGCACTTGTCGATTGATGTAGCGAGCGCCTATTGGAAAGCGAACAGAGTGAGAGATTGGGTTCATCTGGTGTCAGTGGTCATAGCGTTGGCGACTCTGTGGTTTAGTGTGCACTCATCTGGGCTGGTAACAAAGACCCCAGCGCAGGTGTGATGGCACGAAGTTTTGCTCTGGTTCCACCATCAGGCATCTCTGGGCTTCCTGTTCCGCGGAAGGCACAATAGGCGTCAACCGAAAATGTCCGTTCATCGCGGACTGAAAGGCCAGGCAGTTCGCGCTTAGAAGCAATTACTCGGTACTTAACAAGTCGCGACTGCCGCGACAAATCAAGGAGAACAAAGAAGGCTATGAAAGACGAAACTCTAGCGATCCACGCGGGCTACACCACTGATCCGACATCTCATTCGGTAACCGCACCTATTTACCAAACTGTGGCCTATGAATTTGATAACGCCCAGCATGGTGCCGATCTGTTTGATCTGGCGGTACCCGGCAACATTTACAGCCGTATTATGAATCCCACCTGCGATGTTCTGGAGCAGCGTATTGCCGCTTTGGAAGGCGGGGTCGGCGCCTTGGCGGTTTCAGCTGGTAGCGCAGCGATTCACTACGCCATCATTAACATTGCCCAAGCCGGCGACAACATCGTTACCGTCCCCCAATTGTATGGTGGCACGTACACGCTGTTCGCCCATATGTTCCCGGCTTTGGGTATCGACGTACGGTTCGCAGCAGATGATTCTGTTGACGCCCTTGAGGCGCTAATCGACGACAACACCAAGGCCGTGTTCATGGAAACCATCGGCAATCCGGCGGGCAACATCGTTGATATCGCAGCGGTGGCAGAAATGGCCCGCCGTCACGGCGTCTGCACTATTGCTGACAACACCGTGGCCTCACCTTCGTTGTTGAAGCCTATCGAGCACGGTGTGGATATCGTCGTTCATTCGGTAACCAAGTACATGGGTGGACACGGCACGACGCTGGGCGGCGTCATCGTGGATTCCGGTAATTTCCCATGGACTGAAAATGCCGAGCGGTATCCGGGCCTGAATACGCCGGAAGCCAGCTATCATGGCGTGGTATACACCGAGGCCTTTGGGCCAGCGGCATACATTGGTCGGGCGCGTACCGTGCCGTTGCGAAATACCGGCGCAGCGCTTTCTGCCCAAAGCGCCTTCCAGTTGCTGCAAGGTATAGAAACTCTGCCTCTGCGGATGGAGCGCCACTGCGCCAATGCCATGGCCGTGGCCAAGTATCTGCAAAACCATGACAAGGTTGAGTGGGTTAGCTACGCAGGCCTCGAGGATCACCCTCATCATGCCCTGGCTCAAAAGTATATGAATGGATCCGCATCCGGGATAATGACCTTTGGTGTGAAAGGCGGCTTCGATGCTGGCGTGAAGTTTTACGACGCTCTGGAGTTGTTCAAACGCCTGGTGAATATCGGTGACGCGAAATCCTTGGCTTGTCATCCGGCATCCACAACCCACCGCCAGCTCAGCGAAGAAGAGCAGGCCTCAGTGGGTGTGTCCCCAGAAGCCATACGCTTGTCTGTGGGCATCGAGCATATCGACGACATCATTGCAGACTTGGAGCAAGCGCTGGCGTAACCCCCAGGCCGACTAAGCGTTAGATCAGAGCCTCGGCGGCCCCTTTGCCGCCGGCGCTTACCAAGTCGCCTACACGAAGGTGATGAGGCTCAGCAGGGTAATGGACAGTTCAGCCACGAAACGCAGAATCGGCAGTCCCATTAGGCTCCCAATAACGATGGCCAGCAGGACCATGGCGCCATAGCGGGCGTTGTAGTAACGGTAAAGCCGAGCCAGCTTGTCGGGCATCAAATGTGGAGCGATGTAATGCCCGTCTAACGGGCCGATAGGCAGCAGATTAAAAATCATCAGTAGCAGGTTGATGCGAGCAAGCAAGGTGAAAAACACCTGAGCCCCTTGATTTTGCCAGCCCGCCTGCAGCGCCAACAAAAAGCCGTTCCAGCACACCAGTGCCAGTAGCAGGTTCATAACAGGGCCAGCGGCGGCTACCCAAAGATCAGCCCGTGGACTAGAGAAGTTGGCCGGATTGGTGGGCACGGGTTTGGCAAAACCAAAACCCACCAAAACCACCATCAACAAACCCATGGGGTCAATGTGTGCCAGAGGATTGAGGGTCACGCGCCCTGCGCGCTGGGCTGTGTCATCACCAAACCATTTGGCCACCAGAGCGTGGCCCAGTTCGTGTACCGTCAGTGACAAAATCAAGGCGACGATGAGTAAGGTGAAAACTGCGTACTCGCCCTGCCAAAGCAATTGCAACATAGATGGCTCCGGTGTGTGCGGTGAACGATGCCCAGCCGAGGGAACGTCAACTGGGCTAGGATTGAACCCTAGTGTATCGCCAGGTTCAGCCAAATGCGCAAGCGGCAGGACACATGCGGCGAATACTTAGCCAGAGTGCGAACCAGAGAGACTGGCAGCCGCGAGCCAACGCCAAGTAGCTCCTGTGCTCAAAGCCAATCCACTCAAAGAGGTCTTTAAGCGGAGCTAGCTCAGCACCCCAGCGTCGGTCAGCTCGTTCAGCGAATCGTCGTCTAGGTTTAACCAGTCCTTTAAGATCGCCCCGCTGTCTTCACCCACTGCGCGCACCCGTTGATAGTCGTCGCAAGGGGTGGCGTCAAATTGAATCACCAGCCGGTCGATCCAGGTAGGTCCGAGGGTAGGATGCACATCATCTAAGGGCTGCAAAAACCCTCTCAGTCGGAGCTGGGGGTCGTGTTCCGCCAGATCAGCGCCGTCTTGAACAACGCCGGCTGGCACCCCGGCGGCCTGGCATTGCATCATTAGCTCATGGGCGTCCTGTGTTTTGGTCCACTGGGCTATGCGTTCATCTAAGGTGGTGCGTTGCTGGTAACGCCCTTCGCTGGTAGCAAAGGCTGCGTCCTCAGCCCAGCCGGGTAATCCCATCACCGTTTTGAGCGCTAACCATTGTGCATCGCTGGTGCAAGCAATGGCGATCCAACGCTGAGCCACCATGGCCTGAGTGTCGACGTCGGCACCGGTATCCTTCGGGGCGTCTTCGCAGCGATAACAGCCGTGTGGGGCCATTGCATCGTAGGGTAGGTGGTTGCCCGTTGGTCTCGCCTTGGTGCCGTTGGCGGCGTAGTCCAACAAAGACGGGCCAATAAAGTTAATGCCCACCTCAAATTGAGAAATATCGACTCGTTGACCTTTGCCTGTTTGATGGCGCGCTTGCAGTGCCGCCAGCACGGCCACTGCGCCATGTAAGCCGGCTTGGTGGTCGTTGTAGGAAAATCCGATACCAATGTCTTCTCGGCCGGGAACGCCGGTGGTAGCGGTGAGGCCGCAGAGCGCATGAATAGTCGGCGCATAGGTCACGTACTTAGACCAGGGGCCGCCATCGCCCATGCCGGACATCTGCACATAGATCGCGCCGGGGTTGGTTTGACTCACATCGTCGTAGCCGATGCCCCAGCGATCGAGAACGCCGACGGAAAAATTGTCGATGACAATGTCGGCTTCATCCGCCAAACGACGGGCGAGTTGCTTAGCTGAGGGATCTGACATTTTCAGAGCCAAGGCGCGCTTATTGCGATTCCACATCAGGTAGTAGGGGTGGTGGGGGTCTTGGGTCGTGACCGCTCGTTCGGCGGAGTTGATTTTAATCACGTCCGCGCCCATGTCCGCCAACATCCGCGTAGCAAAGGGCCCTGCCAGCACGTGGGTAAAGTCTAAAACCTTAAGGCCGGCCAGCGGCTTCGTCTGGTCCGCTGCGGCAGAAGGGTTTTCTCGTGGATGCCAACCCAACTGCCCAGCAATTTCGCCCACCGGTTTCGCTTCGGAGCGATACGGCTTTAGCTGCCAAGGCGTTTTGCTGAAGTGATAAGGCGCCCCAGGAGATGAAATGGTGGCTTGGTCTATTTCATAGGGCACATACCAATTCCGCTCTCGCAGCTGAGGATTTTCTGCAACCTTTTCAATGGGTAACACCCAGCCATAAGGTGCATGTCGCGATTGAGCCTCGTGAAAAAGCGCCTCTACGTCTTTGTTCGCGATCCAGCCACCCATAATCTCCATAACGCGATGGGTTCGTAGGCGGAGGTTTTCCGGCTCCATATATTTAGGGTCAATTAGATCGTCGTGCACATCCTCTTCTATGAGCCACATCAGCTGATTGTCAAAGTCCGGGGCTGGGGTGGCCATAATGCAGCCGTTAAGGCCTTGCATAACGCCGTAGGCATCGGACCAGTGCAGGGCGCCTCGTCTTGGTAGAACCCGGCCCTCGGGGCGGTTCAGGGTTTGATGGTAAAAATAGAACATGAACACATGTTCCAAACACGAGGCTATGCACTCGTGTACCGAAAGGTGAGCTGTCTGTCCCTGTCCCGTTCGGCGCTGACTATACAGGGCGCTCAAGGCCGCAATCGCGGCATAGGCGCCTGAAATCATAAAGTTCAGTTCACCAAAGTTTTTCAGCGGAGCGGTGTCTACATCACCAGTAGTGGCCGCTGCGCCGCCTAGGGCACCGGCCACAATATCTGGAGCTAAAAAGTCGGACCACGGACCTTCCTTGCCAAAGGAAGACAGCTCCACTACGACCAGCCCTGGGTTGGCTTCTTTAGCTGCCTCCAGATCAACCAATGCCGCTGACGGGCTGTCTTGGCATACACAGATCAGATCCGCGCTGGTACATAGTGATTGCAGGGTCTGGAAAGACGCCACGTCGTTCTGATCAACGCTGACAAAGGTCCTGTTGGAGGCAAAGAAGCTGTGCCACAGCGAAACACCCCCTTCGTCCCTGGCTAGGAAAGGGCCACGTCGACGCAAGGGGTCTCCCTGTTCGCTCTCGGGTCGCAGTACCTGTGCGCCAAGGTCGGCCAGTAGTTTGGTGCCATAAATACCGCGCTCATCGGTTAAGTCGATGACGCGTATGTCCGCTAGTGCCATGGGGTCCCTCCTCAATCTGGAGGCCTAAGCTAACCCAGTTAGGCAGGTCGAAAAAAGTACTTGCGGCCGCGGCGGGTATTTTTGTTGTTCGACGGTCTGCAATGGGGCGGCGGAAACGGGATCAGCATGGTCAGAAAAACCCCATGATGCTATGTTGTGGCCTCCAAAGCATGGTGGCGGGGAGGCCGGAATGCTGGACTCCAATCAGATCGCGTTCTTTAAGACCAATGGTTACTTGATCGTGCCAAGTGCCATGGATTCAGGCCTTTGTCAGCGCGTGCGGGACCTGATGTGGCAGGCGCTGCCTGCAAGTTCCCGATTGCAGGCAGACAACCCTGAGACTTATCTCGGGCCATTCCCAGAGCAGGATGAGAGTTCAGATGAACGCCACTTGCGCGCCGGTTTCCGATGGTTAAATCGATTTCTGGGCGTCAGTCCCGAGGTGATTAGCCTGATTTACTCCCAGTCCATTTGTGCCATGGCCCAGCAGCTGCTGGGCGGTCGATTGCGTCAGGCCGTGGTAGACGGCCAGCCCATGGGTAGCCATGGATGCGCATGGCCCGGAGGGCCGACGGATCCGGCGCTGGGCAATGATGGTGCTCGCGGGGTTTACTGTACGTTGCCCTATGGCAACAAAGGACGTGAAGCCGATGGGGTGCACACCGACGGTCATCCCTTCCAGCTTGGGGTGGTGGGTTTGATCGACGATTGTCCAGAGGATGGGGGAGCCTTCAAAGTATGGCCTGGATCTCATCAGCGGCTCTTTCAAACCTTCGCCCTGCGCTACGATCAGCCCCGCGTGCCGTTTTATCCCCACCTACCCGGGTTCAAGGGAATCACCCACACTGAGGCGTATCAGGCGGAGCTGCAGCGGGTTATCGCCGATACGGAGCCCGTTGAATGTCACGGTAAGGCTGGTGACATCGTGTTTTGGCACCATCGCTTGGCGCACGCTGCGGGGCAAAATTACAGCGATCACATCCGGCAGGCAGTGCTGGCGGATTTCTGGACCCAAGATCTGGATCAGTTACGGGCCAAGCCCGTGGGCGAGGATATGTGGGACGACTGGTCCGAGGCAGTCCAGCGGGCGCCATGAGGTGTATTGAAAATACGAAGGCCGAGCAGTTCGCTTAGCCATGGTTTTAAAGAAAAAGATAAGGACTCATAAATGAGCGACAAAACAGACCAAGCCACCCAGCATCGCAACGATATGTACGGCAACATCGATTCTCGCAGCGAGGACGATCCAAATGTATCGGCGCTGATACCGGCGGCTACCGTGGTTCTGGTGCGTCAAGGCGACACGGGCATCGAGGTACTGATGCTGCGCAAAAACTCAAAAATCACTTTTGGCGGCATGTGGGTTTTTCCTGGCGGCAAGATCGATGTCGCCGACTATCCCGGAGGAGTGGCCGATGAGGCCAATATAGATGCCGCAGCCCGAGCCGCAGCGGTGCGAGAAACTCAGGAAGAGGCGGGTATTACCGTGGATGCACAAGACTATGTGTTCCTCTCCCACTGGACACCGCCTCCGGGTCAGCAGAAGCGTTTTGCGACGTGGTTCTTTGTGGCCAAGGTAGAAGGGGCTATGGACATTGCCATCGACGATGGCGAGATCAAGGATCATGCCTGGTTGAACCCGGAAGAAGCCCTGCGCAAGCATGCGGCAGGAGAAATTGATCTGGTGCCGCCAACCTGGGTGACCCTGTACCACCTTTCCCTTAAGCCATCCGTGGATGCGGTAATCGAGTATTTTTCAGAAAACACCGGAATTACCTACAACACACGAGTGGTACCCGCCGCCAGTGGTGAGCGGGTGGCCATGTGGAAGGGTGACGCCGGTTATGATGAGTGGAACCCGGATACCACAGGGGAACGACACCGCTTGGCCATGCCAGAAGGTGGCTTCATTTTTGAAAATACCGTGGAACAGTACTAACCCACTTTTTGCTTTTGGGCAGATTAGGCGCGTAGCAGGGTGAAAACCCCAATAACGATAAATCCTGCGCCAGCGACATAGTGCAGGATTTTTTCGCTAATCATTTGCGTTAGCACGCTACCGGCTAGCACGCCTAAGCCGCTGGCAACCACCAAGGCGGCTGAGGCAGCTAAAAATACCGTGGTTCTGCTGACCTCTTTGTCTGCGGCAAACAGCATGGTGGCCAACTGGGTTTTATCCCCGAGTTCTGCGATGAAGACTGAGGCAAATACGGTAAGAAAAATTTTCCAATCCATAGTTTTTGTCGTGAAGGTTGGTTGACGGGAAAGCCTAGCTAGGCAGGAGGGTTGGCGGCCAAATGCCCTGGCGAACCTAGGCCTCAAACAGTCGCCGAGGATTGTCGATAAACAACATGTCTATGTCTCGATCCGATGCTCCGAGCTCTTTGAGTTCTGGAATAACGTGACGGTGCATGAACAAATACTGATCTGGATTGCTCTTTTGGAAGTCGTGCTGTTCGGGAATGCTGCCGTCAGGCTGTTCGTTGTGAATGTGCAGGCAAATGCAGTCGTGGGAAGGGCAGAGTCTTTCGCCGTAACCCATATCCATCAGGCGTTTTAGCGTCACCGTTCGCATGTGTGGGGTGACTAAGCGCCCGGGGTAACGGTCTAGGCCTAAAAAGCAGCCTTGATCCAGAATCCACTTCAGGTATTCGGTGTCTGTGGTGTCGTTGCTGTGGTCGATTTTCACCTTGCCCAAGTTGACGCCTTCCTCCTTAAAAATTTCGATTTGGCGGCGCGCAACTTGGCCTGTTGGGTAGGAATGCACCATGATCGGTACCCCAGTTTGCAGGTGCGCTCTGGCCACGGCGCGGGCCATGGTTTCCAGCGGCGGCGTAACACCTTCAAAGTCCGCCGCACACTTGAGCATACCGGCCTTTATATCGGTGCCTCGAAATCCCTCGGTCAGATCTTTGATGAACTCATCGGCCATTTGATTGGCCCCAACACCCTGCATAAAGCGCGGGACGTCCAGCCACCAGCCGGTGACGTTGATCAAGTTGACCCCAGAAGCTGCTGCTACGGTCTTCAGCAGAGCAGGGTCGCGACCCAAATCAAAAGTCGTGGCATCCAGCATGGTATCGATGCCGTGGGCTTTGGCGGTTTTCAGGCAGTCTATGGCCCGCTGTTCTCGGTTAGGGCCAAGGAGGTCCGGATAGTGGGTGGATAAACCGCTGGCCGCCACCATGACGTGTTCGTGCATCAGGGTGAACCCCAAGTCCTTGCTGTCAATCTCGCCTAGAACGCCGTTGATCGTGGTCATTGTGGTTTCTCCCGCACAGTTTCTGTTCTGGTGTGCGGCTCACCAAAACGCCCTCAATAAATTCGAATTGGCAATCTGCCAGAAAGCCAAGGATGAGGCTAGACTGTGCAAAGACACCAAAAGGCGGGAGAGAGAAGCATGCTGTCAAAGGCCGACGATTACCCAATTCATCAAAGCCCGGAACCCATAGCTTATGCGGGCCAAAGCAAGAATTTCTACGACCGTTATTTTTTCAACGGTTATGACATTGAAGGCGACACGTTTTTTGCCCTGGGCATGGGAATTTATCCCCACTTGGATGTCATCGACGCCGGC
>JAQWIX010000084.1 GCA_029248675.1 Pseudomonadales bacterium
CCTCCTCGATCGAACAAACGGCAAAGCTGCTTATTCCGCCCCAGCCCGATCGTAGATTTGAAAACTCCCTGATACATATGTTCACACAAAGGTTTTCGCATCAATTCCAAGGAATCGACGGCGGATTTATAACGGATCAAATACTGACTCGCAACAAAAAAGGCGCTAAATCACTGTATTTTTGCTGTTTTTTTTTAGATCATGCGCGGCCTCGAACGCTCGACAACAACGCCAAAAGAAAGTCACATGCCCATATACGAATATCGTTGCACCAATTGCGGTCATGAAATGGAAGCCGTACAAAAAATCAGCGAGGATCCTTTACTCAATTGCCCGGCCTGTTCTCAGGATGCCCTAAAGAAGCGCATATCGGCTGCTGGGTTCCGCTTGAAGGGCGGAGGCTGGTATGAGACTGACTTCAAGTCCGGTAAAAAGAAAAATGTGTCCGGCGGCGATAGCAGCTCAGGCGGTTCCAGCAGTGGCGCGAGCGGTGACTCCAGCGGTTAGCGCGGGGTATCGCGGTTAACGCGTAACGCTCGCTTGGGCGAGAAGAGCCTGTCGCCTTAGGTGACCTGGCGGACGAATAGCATCAACACATCACGATTAACAAAGAACAAGGTAACGCCATGCGCAGCCACTATTGCGGCGAAGTAAGAGCTACAGATTCCGGCGAAGAAGTAGAAATATACGGTTGGGTTCATCGCCGACGGGATCATGGGGGGGTCATTTTTCTCGACATTCGCGACCGGACTGGGGTCTTGCAGGTGGTTTTCGACCCCGACGAGGAAAAAAGCTTCGCCTTGGCAGATTCGGTTCGTAATGAGTATGTGCTCCGAGCCAAGGGCAAAGTAAGGGCCCGTCCAGAGGGCACGGTCAACGCCGATATGCCCACTGGCGAAATAGAAGTGTTAGGTAAAGAGTTGGTGATTCTAAATGCCGCCAAAACCCCACCATTTCAGTTGGATGAGCATTCGGATGCCGGGGAAGACGTTCGACTGCGATATCGCTACATGGATTTACGCCGACCTGAAATGCAGCAGCGGCTGCAGGCCCGGGCGAAAATTACCAGCGCTGTGCGGGGTTACTTGGAAGAACACGGATTTTGGGATGTTGAAACGCCGACTCTGAGCCGGGCGACTCCGGAAGGTGCTCGGGACTATCTGGTGCCCAGCCGAACCCATCCGGGCGAGTTCTTTGCCTTACCCCAGTCACCCCAGGTTTATAAACAGCTGCTGATGATGTCTGGGCTGGATAAGTACTATCAAATTGCGCGCTGTTACCGAGACGAGGACTTACGCGCAGACAGACAGCCGGAGTTTACTCAGATCGACATAGAGGCCTCCTTTGTCAGTCAAGCCGACATCATGGCCCTGACCGAGGGCATGCTTCGGCACCTGTTCTCCACGGTACTCGATGTGGCACTGCCGGAGTTTCCGGTGCTCAGCTGGGCCGAGGCTATGAAGGACTTTGGCAGTGACCGCCCAGATTTGCGTAACCCACTGCGATTAGTTGACGTAGCCGACTTGTTTACTGGCGTGGAGTTCAAGGTCTTCAACGGCCCTGCAAATGATCCTAAGGGTCGTGTGGTCGCCCTGCGCGCTCCCGGTGCGGCGTCCCTGTCTCGTAAAGTCATAGACGACTACACCGGCTTTGTTGGTCGTTACGGCGCCAAGGGTTTGGCTTACATCAAAGTCAATGACCTGAGTGCCGGAGCAGAGGGTTTGCAGTCGCCGATCCTCAAGTTCATTCCAGAAGACGTGGTCACCGCTGTGCTGGAGCGAGTGGGTGCCCAGAGCGGCGATCTGGTGTTCTTCGGAGCTGACAGTGCCAAAGTTGTTAACGATGCCATGGGTGCCCTTCGCGGCGAGCTCGGCAGCGATCTCGGTTTGTTAGAAGACCAATATCGTCCTTGCTGGGTAGTGGACTGGCCCATGTTTGCCGAGGATCGAGATGGTTCCTTCAGTGCCGAGCATCACCCCTTTACCCGACCGACGTGCACCCCGGAAGAGCTGCTAGCGAATCCGGCCAGTGCTCAAGCGGCAGCCTATGACGTGGTGCTTAACGGCTACGAGCTGGGTGGTGGTTCCCTACGAATTCATGACAACGACATGCAAAAAGCGGTATTCGATGTTCTGCGCATGGACGAAACCGGGCAATCCAAGTTCAGTTTCTTGTTAGACGCCCTGCAGTACGGTTGCCCGCCCCATGGCGGTATCGCTCTCGGTTTGGATCGTTTGGTCATGCTAATGACCAACACCCAGGCCATTCGTGATGTGATTGCCTTCCCCAAAACCCAAAGCGCCGCCTGCGTCATGATGGCAGCTCCCGGCGGAGTGGAAGATCAGCAGCTCAAGGATTTGCATATCCGGCTGCGCGGCCCTGTTAGCGTCAGCGCAGAGCCACCAGCGGAACAGGCAAGCGAGTAACGTAAGCACCAACAGACGGATTAAAAAAGCGCGCGGCTCAGCAGTGGCCGGCCGCGCCAATAGACGCGGAGACAGGTATGGCAGGACACAGTAAGTGGGCCAACATCAAGCACCGAAAGGCGGCCCAAGATAAAAAGCGCGGCAAGCTTTATACCAAGCTAATTCGTGAAATTACCGTGGCGGCCCGTCTGGGCGGCGGCGTGGTGGACGATAATCCCCGTCTTCGGGCAGCTGTAGACAAAGCCCTTGGCGCCAACATGCCTAAGGACACCATCGAGCGGGCAGTGGCGCGGGGTGCCGGTGGCGGTGAAGGCAACGACGTTGAAGAGCTGGTGTATGAGGGCTACGCCAACGGTGGTGTGGCCGTGCTGGTGGAAGCCATGACAGATAACCGCAACCGAACCGTTGCCGAAGTTCGGCATGCCTTCAACAAATATGGCGGCAATTTAGGAACAGATGGCTCCGTGGCCTACCTATTCACGCGCCAAGGCGTCATTAACTTTGCGCCGGGTGCCGACGAAGAAGCCCTGATGGATGTGGCCTTGGAAGCTGGCGCCGAAGATATCGAAGGCGATGATGAAGGGGCGATCACGGTGACTACGCCATGGGAGACCTTGAATCAGGTGGTGAGTCAGCTCACCGAGGCTGGCTTCGAGCCGGATCACTCGGAAGTGACCATGCTGGCCTCGACAACCAGTCCCTGCGATACCGAACAGGCTCGCAAAGTTCTGACCCTGATTGACGCCTTGGAAGATCTAGACGATGTGCAAGAGGTCTACAGCAATGGCGAATTCCCTGACGATGCATATGAATAGTTTCCTCCCAAGCTGGGGCTGAGCTAAGTGGATCGGCCCGCCTATCGGATTCTTGGTATCGACCCGGGGTCTCGCCTAACTGGTTACGGGGTCATCGAAATCGCCAACCGTAAAGTCCACTACGTGGCCAGCGGCTGCATTAACGCCAAGGACGGGGAGCTGCCTGAACGCTTAGGCACCATCTATCGGGGCGTCAGCCAAATTATTACCGAGTTTCAACCGGAGCAGTTCGCCGTGGAGTCGGTCTTCATGGCAAAGAATGCGGCTTCCGCGTTAAAGCTGGGTCAAGCGCGAGGGGTTGCCATCGCAGCGGCGGTGGCCCAAGAGCTGCCGGTCTATGAATACGCGGCGCGGCAGGTTAAGCAGGCGACGGTAGGCACGGGCCGGGCAAACAAAGAGCAAGTAGCCCACATGGTGCGTGTTTTACTGAACTTGCCCGGGATTCCTCAGGCCGATGCGGCGGATGCCCTTGCGATTGCCCTGTGCCACGTCAATACTGCTTCGCTTAGCGAAACCTAAAGGCGCAGATATTGATTGGTAGGCTCACAGGGCACCTGATTCTCATCGAAGGCAACCAACTTTTGCTTGATGTAGCTGGCGTCGGCTACGAAGTGGAGGTCAGTGCCGGTGTTCTGGCGCAAAGCCCTCAGTCTGGCGAGCCGCTGACGTTATTTACTCACTTTGTCGTACGAGAAGAAGCCCAACTGCTGTTTGGCTTTACCGACCAGCGGGAACGTGACTTGTTTCGTGCATTTATTCGCATTAATGGCGTGGGCCCGAAAATGGCCTTGGCGTTGATTTCATCCATTGCGCCGGCGACCTTGTTTAGGGCCGTGCAGGCGAACGAGGTCGGCATTCTGACAAAGGTGCCCGGCGTGGGTAAAAAAACTGCCGAACGACTGATGGTGGAGTTAAAGTCTCGGCTAGAGACGCTGCTACCTGACGGCATGGCTGCGGCCGCGGCGTTACCATCCTCAGCGGATCCTGCTGCGAGTCGTGAGGCTGAGGATGCGTTGATCGCCCTAGGTTACAAGCCCAATCAAGCAGTCGAAGCAGTGCAACAGGCCCAGAACGCGCTCAGCGACAAAGGCAGTGTGGATACTGAGCAGTTGGTGACTTGGGTACTGCGCAGCATGGCAAGAGGAACATAATGGCTATCGAACCCGATCGATTTATTTCCCCAACTCAAGACAGCAGCGAAGCTGGTTTCGATCGTGCCCTGCGTCCGGCTCTTTTAGCCGAGTATATCGGCCAGTCGGCGGTAAAAGAGCAAATGGCCATCTTCGTGGAAGCCGCGAAAAAACGTGGCGAAGCGCTAGACCATACCCTGATCTTTGGGCCACCGGGTTTGGGGAAAACAACGTTGGCCAATATTCTTGCCCGAGAGATGGGGGCTTCATTGAAGTCCACTTCCGGACCTGTGCTGGAAAAAGCTGGTGATCTGGCCGCCATGCTGTCAAATCTTGACGCTGGGGACGTGCTGTTTATCGATGAGATCCACCGGCTCAGCCCGGTAGTTGAGGAAATTCTGTATCCAGCGATGGAAGACTTTCAGCTGGATATCATGATCGGCGAAGGCCCTGCGGCTCGATCGTTAAAGCTGGAACTTCAGCCTTTCACCTTGGTTGGAGCAACCACCCGTGCAGGCTTGCTCACCAGCCCGCTGAGGGACCGGTTTGGAATTGTTCAAAGGCTGGAGTTTTACAGCGTAGACGAGCTATCTGAAATTGTGACCCGCTCTGCCAACAAGCTGTCGCTGCCGATTCAACCCGAGGGCGCGGTAGAGATATCACGACGTTCACGGGGTACGCCACGCATCAGCAATCGTCTGCTGAGACGGGTGCGGGATGTTGCCGAGGTAAGGGGTGACGGCGTGGTAACAGCGGACCTGGCCGATGAGGCGCTGAATTTACTGAACGTCGATAAGCAGGGCTTCGACGCCATGGACCGGCGTTTGCTGCTGGCCATCTTGGATCGTTTTGACGGCGGCCCGGTAGGCCTTGATGCGTTGGCGGCGTCGATAAGCGAAGAACGCGGTACCATCGAAGATGTGCTGGAGCCCTATCTGATTCAGCAGGGTTATTTGATGCGCACCCCGAGGGGGCGCGTGGCTACGGCGAAAACCTACTTACACTTTGGCTTGGCCGTGCCTGAGCAAAGCACCCAACTCGCAGATCAAAAATCGCCATCCGCTCAAGGCGCGATAAGCTTTGCTGATCCAAGTGAACCGGGCTCGCCAGCGGATTGATAATAGGCCGCCACCTCTGGGTACGGGGCCATGTATAGGGACTGACCATGAATGAACCATTATCCGTCTATGAACTGATCGCCAACGCCAGTGCGCTGGTGCAGGGGGTTATGGGGCTGCTCGTTCTCGCCTCGGTGGTGAGTTGGATGATGATTTTCCAGCGCTGGAGCGTCTTACGCCGAGCCAAGCAAGAGATCGATCAATTTGAGGATCACTTTTGGTCTGGCATAGATCTGCGTGGTTTATATCAAGAGTTGTCTGAAGAAGAGCATCTCAACGGTATCGAGGGTATTTTTGTTGCCGGGTTTCGAGAATTTAACCGTCTCTCCGAGCAACCTGGGGTGGATGCTGAAGCCATCATGCAAGGCGCCCAGCGGGCCATGCGTGTGGCCCTGCTGCGAGAAGAGGCGCGTTTAGAAACCCACCTGCCTTTTCTAGCCACAGTAGGTTCTACCAGCCCCTACGTGGGTCTGTTTGGAACCGTCTGGGGCATCATGAACTCCTTTCGCTCACTGGCGAACATGACTCAGGCAACCCTCGCCTCGGTGGCGCCGGGTATCTCCGAAGCGCTAATTGCCACGGCCATGGGCCTGTTTGCGGCCATTCCTGCAGTGATCGGGTATAACCGCTTTTCTGCCAATGTAGATGGTCTGATGAAACGCTACGAAGGCTTTTGCGACGAGGTTACGGCGATTTTGCACCGGGCCGCTCATGCCCGCAGAGACGTTGATTAACGTCATGACCATGTTAAACCATCAATATCAAGCCAGAGTCGATGCGCAAAACAGGGGGTCGGGATGAGCCAGCGCCGCAAGCCCATGTCAGAGATCAATGTGGTGCCCTACATCGACGTGATGTTGGTCTTGTTGGTGATTTTTATGGCCACCGCGCCCTTGCTCACCCAAGGAGTGCAAGTGGAGCTTCCCAAGGCACCCTCCAAGGCCATTGATACTCAAGAACCCGATCCGTTGGTGGTTTCCATTCGCAAGGACGGGGCGTTGTTCTTGAACATCGGTTTGGCCAGTCGCACAAAGAACGAAGAAGACGGTACCCGAGTGACAATTTTTTCCTTGGGCGAACAGGCAGGTAAGGTGCTGCGTGCGCGCAGCGACGTTCCGGTTTATGTCAAGGCAGATGCCTCGCTACCCTATGGTGATGTGGTGCGGGTGATGACCGTGCTGCAGCAGGCTGGCGCTAGCGGCGTGGGCCTTATTACCGACCCGCCGGATCTTGAAGGGTAGCGCTTCGTGGCCTTGATTCGCTCTTACGCCCTGCCGTTGTTCGCCGCGCTGGCGTTCCACGCTGGGGTAGGCCTTGTCTTCGTCAGAGGATTTACCGCCAGTGAAGACATTGCTCAGGTCATTACCCCCAAGGTGGTGAATGCCACGCTCATGGTGGTGGAGCCACCGGCGCAAAACAAACGCCCACCAGCACCGGCGAAACCGGCGCCGGCAGCTCCGGTGGCGAACAAGCCCAGCGCCGCTGAGAGAAAGCGATTGGTCGAAGAACAGCTGGCGGCAGAACAAGCTAAACGAGCGGAGCAGGTGGCCAAAGATCGGGCCGAGGCCCAGCGTCAAAAGCAGCGCCAAAAAGAGCTGGAGGCTCAGCGTCGGCGTGAGCGTCTCGCGGCCCTGGGAGATTTGGCCGACGACTCTTTGCAGCAGTCCTTGGAGGCTGAGGCAGAGCAGATTCAAGACAACGACGTTCAGCAGCAAGTGCAAACCTTTCAGGCCGGCATCTACGATCTTGTGCGCAAGAACTGGAGCCGACCGCCCAGTGCGCGCAACGGTATGCAGGTGCGTTTTTTGGTGGAGCTGATTCCCACCGGTGAACTGCTGTCCGTCACCCTAGTCGACAGCTCAGGCAGCGCGGCTTTTGATCGCTCAGCAGAACAGGCGATACGGCGGGCGAGGCGATTTGATGTGCCGCAAGACAATTCGGTTTTCGAAGCGAATTTCCGACGTTTCTACTTTCTCTTCCGCCCAGAGGATCTGTTACGGTAGCGGCACGAAACAAGCAGCAGAGTAAAAAAGTTCGCTTATGCCAACATTGTTAAATACACGCTTTTTTAGGAAATGTGCCGCCTTGCCGAGCATCATGTGTTTGATGGCGTTGGTTCTCGCTGGCCCCGTACAAGCAGATCTGGACACCATCATTATCGACCAAGGCGTTGATAACCCCATTCGGATAGCCGTGGTGCCGTTTGCGCTGAGTGAAGATCTTGCCCAGCAACAAAATCCAGCCAAGCTGATTGGTTTTGACTTGGCCCGCAGTGGCCAGTTTGATCCGGTGGCGTCGGAAAACATGTTGTCCTATCCCAGCAGTCGGAATGAGGTGTTTTTCCGGGACTGGCGGATTTTGCAAACGGCCTATCTGGTCATCGGCAGTGCCAACGCCGACGCACAAGGGCGGGTTCAGATTCGTTATCAGCTTTTCGATGTGGCCACTCAGGCAGAGCTGCAAACCGCCAATTTTTCTGTGAGCTTGGACCAGTGGCGCGACGTTGGTCACAAAATTGCCGATCTGATTTACGCTGAAGTAACCGGTGTGCGGGGCGCGTTTAGCACCAAAATACTGTACGTGCTGGCCGAAGGCACCGGCACGGCTCAGGCTCGCTATCGACTGCAGATTGCGGATGTGGATGGTCAGCGGCCGCGAACCTTGTACAGTTCAAGTCAGCCCATCCTATCGGCCAGTTGGTCACCGGATGGAACTCGGGTTGCCTACGTGTCCTTCGAAACTGGCCGCCCGAGCATTATTTTGCAAGACGTCGGCGGCCCCAATCGTGAGCGGCTGACGAATTTTCGCGGTATTAACGGCTCGCCGGTTTTCTCGCCGGATGGCAAACAACTGGCCATGGTGCTGTCCCGCAGCGGCGATCCCGAGATATTTGTCATGGACTTAGAAACCCGCAAGCTGCGGCGTATCACTCGGCATCCGGCCATTGATACCGAGCCATCCTGGTCACCCGACGGTCAGTACCTTATTTTCACCTCAGACCGGGGTGGTCGTCCCCAAATCTACCAGGTTGAACTAGCCACAAATTTTTTAGAGCGACTGACCTTCGTGGGTGATTACAATGCCCGGGCCCGGCTGCTACCCGATGGCCGGCATTTGGTCTTTGTACATCGGCGCAACGGTGTCTTTCACATCGCCTGGCAGGACCTTCAAGAGGACCGCTTACTGGTTTTAACCCAGTCTCAGTTGGACGAGTCGCCGTCACTGGCACCCAATGGCGCCATGCTGATCTACGCAACTCAAGATCAGGATAAAGGCATTCTAGCCGCGGTCTCGGTGGATGGGCGGGTGAAGTACCGCCTGCCGTCCTCGGCAGGCGACGTGCGAGAGCCAGCTTGGTCGCCGTTTTTGCCGGATGTGGTCATGGCCATGGACCCATAGGCCAAGCAACGCTGAGATTGCTCAAAAGAACGGTGATTTTTTCCTCGCATGGACGCAGGCATGCGCCGTTTTTTTGGTTAGACTTGAACAACTAAGAATTTTGCTTTGTTACAACACATTAGGAGTTAGGGATGCACATGCAAGAAAAACTAAAAAACCTGCTGGGCGTGCTAGTAAGCGCAGTGATCATTGCAGGGTGTGCCAGTACCGCCACAGAGCCGGTTGAACAACAACCAGCTGAAGATGTCGTGGAAGTGGTTGAAGTAGTCGAGGTTGAGGTAGAAGAAGCTGTTGCTGGCTTTGCTGCGGATAACCGCACCCCACTAGATGCTGCGGGCAATCCGGTTTCCAGAACGTTTTATTTTGATTTCGATCAGTCCGTGGTCAGCCCTGCAGATTTCGCAGCACTCGAGGTGCATGCCCAAATCCTGGCTGCGAACCCTGGTCGTCGCGTGGTCATAGCCGGACACTGCGATCAGCGCGGTACCCGGGAATACAACTTGGCTCTAGGCGAGCGTCGTGCTCAGTCCATCAGCGCCATTTTAATCGCCGCTGGCGTTAACGCGCGTCAGATTGAAGAAGTAAGCTACGGTGAAGAGCAATTGGCGGATCCTGCCAATACCAGCCGTGCATGGGCATTGAATCGTCGAGCCGTGGTTTCCTACCGTTAAGCGGCTCGGACTAGTTGGATAGCGATGATTAGAAAGCAGGCCAAGGAGCGCAAAGCGAGCAACACCCCCGGGATTATGTCGTTAAAGCAGGCAGCCCGGGCCGCTGGTTTTTCTTTGGTCTTCGCTGCCAGCGCCAGTTTTGCAGCCATACCAGTAGAGGACTCGCTCTTGCGCGCTGCGGCGGAACTGGATACCCGAACATACAGCGAAGCAGAGGAAGCTGATTTGTGGGCCAGTGCAGGCCAAGGTTCTGGGAGTGCTAGCGCCCAAGCAAGTGACGCTCCTTTACTCTATCAGGTTCAGGTGTTTCAGCAGCAGCTCCGTGAACTCAGCGGTTTGGTAGAAGAGCAGGCCTACATCATCAAAAAACTGCAAAGGGATCAGCGTGAGCAATACGTTGATCTGGATCGTCGCATTCAAGCCTTGAGTCCAAATCGTCCTTCGCCCGGGCCAACGGCGGTCCCCGATGATGGCCCAGCAATGTCGGATCCAAGCGGTGCGAGCGTTGCTGAGTCCTCGGTGCCGGCGGTGACGCTGCCCCAACAAAGCCAAGTCACTGAAACCAAACCTTCCAATGAACGTGAAGCCTATGGTCAGGCCATCCAGTGGATGCGTGATAAGCGCTTTGAAGACTCCACGCGAGCTTTACAGGATTTGATTGTTGATTACCCCAACGGCCAGTTCACACCCAATGCGTTCTATTGGCTGGGCGAGTTACAGTTGGCCACTGGCGAGCGAGAGACGGCTCGTCAGAATTTTGTACAGGTGGTGCGGCTGTATCCTGACCATCAAAAGGTGCCCGATGCGCTTTATAAACTAGGGGTAATTTACTACCAGCTGGGCGATGACCAAGAAGCGCGCCGATATCTAGAGCAGGTACAAAAAGAGCACCCTCAAAGCTCCGCTGGCACATTGGCAGCGCGATACTTGGCTGAGATGGAGTGAACTTGCCCGCCGCTTCTCGGCTATAGCACCATGTCGACGCTTCGAATTACTGAAATCTTTTTGTCCTTGCAGGGCGAGGCGAACACCGTTGGCCGCCCGACGATCTTCGTGCGCCTTACGGGTTGCCCGCTGCGCTGCCAGTATTGTGACAGCGAGTATGCCTTTTCAGGCGGCACCATGATGGGCCTGGACACAATTCTTGGCGAAGTGGAGGAACTGGGCGTCCCCCACGTCACCGTTACGGGCGGTGAGCCCCTTGCCCAACCCAATGCCATCGCTCTTATGCAGAAGTTGGTGGATGCGGGCAAATCGGTTTCTCTCGAGACCAGCGGTGCTCTGAGCGTCGCCGATGTGCCTGCTGGTGTGGTGAAAGTGCTGGACCTTAAAACTCCGGGATCTAACGAGTCTCACCGCAACCTTTGGGAAAATCTTGGTCACTTGAATCCCCGGGATCAAATCAAATTCGTGCTCTGCAGCCGAGCTGACTACGACTGGGCGCGTATGCGCTGTGATGAACACGGTCTCTATGATCGGGTTGGCGATGTACTGTTCTCTCCCAGTCACCACGAGTTAGCGCCTCGGGAACTTGCAGACTGGATTGTGGCTGACCGCCTGCCGGTGCGCATGCAAATGCAAATGCATAAATTACTCTGGGGCGATGTACCCGGTTATTAGGCAGTTTTGATCATTTCACTAATGACGAGATTTGCGGCCCTCACCTGACGAATAAGGAATTATGAAAAAAGCAGTTGTTTTGGTTTCGGGTGGTTTGGATTCCGCAACGGTACTGGCCATTGCCAAGGCCGCAGGCTATGCCTGCTACGCCGTGAGTTTTGACTATGGTCAGCGTCACAGTGCTGAGCTAAATGCGGCGCGACTAGTAGCCGCAAAAGCCGGCGTTGCCGAACACCGAATCGTCACCATTGATTTGAGTCAGTTTGGCGGCTCAGCTCTAACAGACGAAAACATTGATGTTCCGGAGGCGAATCAGGAGTCGGTTGAAAGCGACATCCCTATTACCTATGTTCCGGCTCGCAACACAGTGTTCTTATCCTTGGCATTGGCTTGGAGCGAAGTGCTGGATGCTCAAGATATTTTTCTTGGCGTTAACGCCGTGGACTACTCGGGCTACCCGGACTGTCGCCCTGCTTTTATCGAGTCCTTTGAAACCATGGCGAATCTTGCCACCCGGGCTGGCGTTGAGGATTATCGACTGACAATCCACGCACCGCTAATCGACCTAACCAAGGCGGAGATCATTCAGCGAGGCGTGGAGTTGGGCGTGGACTATTCGTTGACGGTTTCCTGCTATCAGGCAGACGACTCAGGCGCGGCCTGCGGCCTGTGCGACTCTTGTTTTTTGCGGCAACAAGGGTTTATCAGCGCCAAAGTGCCAGATCCCACCCGCTATAAGTGACACTTCTGCGCAAACCGTCCGCATAAACTCTTGTTTCACCCTACGCAGGTGACTACAATGCGCACCGCTTTAAAGCTATGGGTCGTTAGCTCAGTTGGTAGAGCACCGGTCTTTTAACCTGTTGGTCCTGGGTTCGAGTCCCAGACGACCCACCATTTCTATTAAAGCGCTGCCCACAAACGCGTAAACACTTGGCAATGGTGGGCTTTGCTGTCTAGGCACTGCACGACAGGCCACTGTCTAGGAACTGCAAGACAGCATCGAGCAGCCGCTCCGGTTCCTTGCCCACTCCGGTCGCTTGGCGGCAAACGCCTCCATACCCTCTTGCCACTGATATGGCCGTTCCAACACCTGCATCCATTGGCTTAGGCGTTGAAAGTTCCCGCTTTCGGCATCGTCGATGGCAAGTTGGGCAAGATAGTTGCGGGGCACATACAGCGGATTAGTGGCATTCATTGCATCTGCACGCTGCTGATGGCTTCGTCCCTGTTGCTGAGCGAGGTTCAAATAGTCCCTAAGCCACTGCTGGGTTTGCTGATGAGTATCCAGCGAGATTTGGTCGGGTGCGTAGTAGGCATTACTTAATCGATCCGCATCGGATTCGGCGTTTTGCACATCCGCTAGATGCCGGAAAAACAGGATCATATCGGTTTCTGTTTCTGTTAGTAGTTTAAGTAAGCGGTTGGTCAGTGCCTCATCAAACTCACTCAGCCCAAGTTTGCTGGCCATCATCTGCTGCCACTGTTGTTCATAGGTGGTAGCGAACCCTCCGAGAATGTCTTCAAGAGGCTTGGTCTCTTCAATCAACGGATATAAAGCATTGGCCAGCTGCAGAAGATTCCACTGAGCGACGGCGGGTTGTTGACCGTAACGGTAGCGGCGCTGGCCGGCGTCAGTGGTGTTGGGTGTCCAGTCCGGGTCGAAGCCTTCCAGCCAGCCGTAGGGGCCGTAGTCTATGGTCTCGCCGAGGATGGACAAGTTGTCGGTATTCATCACGCCATGCACAAAGCCCACCCGCATCCAATGCACCATTAATGCGGCGGTACGCTGGCAAACCTCATCAAAGAACGCTAAGTAGCGACTCTTGGCATCCTGATGGGCTGCTGCAATGGTGGGAAACTCACGGCGGATGACAAAGTCGGTAAAGGTCGCCAACAAATCGGTTTCCTGTCGGGCGGTGAGCATTTGAAAGTGACCAAAACGCACGAATGAAGAGCTGACTCGACAGACCACGGCGCCGGGCTCGAGGGCCGGATGACCGTCGTAAAGCATGTCTCGCATCACTTGTTCGCCAGTGCCCATCAGCGATAGGGCGCGGGTTGTGGGCACCCCAAGGTGATACATGGCCTCAGAGCAGACATATTCGCGCAGTGACGAGCGCAGTACCGCCAGGCCATCAGCGGTTCGTGAATAAGGCGTTTCGCCAGCGCCCTTGAGTTGCAGCATCAGATGACCGCTGTCGGTTTTTACCTCGCCTAGATTAATGGCACGACCATCCCCAAGCTGTCCAGCCCAGTTGCCGAACTGATGGCCGCCATAACAGGTAGCGTGTGGATCCATGCCCGGTAGCAGACGGTTTCCGGCGAAGGTCTGCACAAAGTCTTCGCTCTGGCATTGTGCTTTGGAAAGCCCCAGCCCGGCCGCGACGGACTCGGAAAAATGCATCAAATAGGGCCCTTGAACCGGAGTCGGTTCCACCCGAGAAAACAGCGCATTGCGAAGTTGCCGCCGGGCACTGCCTACTTGCGCATCGCCTGGCAGGTCGTTGGTAAAGGCATTATCAAAAACTAGGTGCTGCATTGGTCGCCATTTGAATGGTTTGAGGGGGTTAAGAGTAATGTGCTTGATCGCGCAACACGAACAAAAATCGACTTTTGTCCACTCGCTCAGGCGCTGAACTCAGTGTATGTTTTTTCCCGAGGGATGCAGAACAGGAGGAGACAACATGTCACAAGCCACTGCCACACAGGCATACGATGCCCACAATACCGCCATTGAAGATTTTGATGTCAGCAGCGCCGGGCTGATGCAAAGCAACCAGCATTGGGAGTTTTTCGCCCGCATGCGTGACGAAGCGCCAGTGCACTACTGCAAAGACAGCATGTTCGGGCCTTACTGGTCGATTACCCGCTTTGCCGACATCATGGAAATTGAAAAGAACTGGCAGGATTTTTCGTCAGACTTAGGTATCACCCTGACCGACCGGCCAGAAGACTTTTCTACCCCAAACTTTATCGGTATGGATCCGCCAAAACACGACCAGCAACGTCAGACTGTGCAAGGCGTGGTGGCGCCGATGAACCTGAAACAGATGGAATCGCTGATACGCCGGCGCGCGGCAGCGATTTTAGATTCCTTGCCCGTTGGCGAGACGTTTAACTGGGTGGACTTAGTCTCTATAGAACTCACGACCCAGATGCTTGCGACGATTTTCGACTTTCCGTTCGAGGATCGTTACAAACTGACCTATTGGTCGGATATGGCAACCTCGGGTGAGTTAGCCGGCGGGCCAACACCGGAAGCCGATCGGCGGGCCGCGTTGATGGAGTGTTTGGAGTACTTCACCGACCTGCGCCAAAAGCGCAGCAACGAGCCGCCGAAGATTGACCTGCTGTCCATGCTGGCTCATGGCAAAGATACCCAGAACATGCCGCCGATGGAGTTTTTGGGCAACTTGATTTTGCTGATTGTGGGCGGCAACGACACCACTCGAAATTCCATCTCCGGAGGAGTGCTGGCGCTGAATCAAAACCCAGACGAGTACGAAAAGCTGCGAGCCGATCACGGCTTAATTCCCAACATGGTCTCAGAAATAATTCGCTGGCAGACGCCGCTAGCATTTATGCGCCGAACGGTGACCCGGGATTTGGAATTTCGCGGTCAGCAAATGCGCGCTGGCGACAAGGTCGCCATGTGGTATGTCTCGGGCAATCGCGACGAGCGAGTGATACCAGATCCGAACCGTTTTTGGATAGACCGGCCAAATGCGCGCCACCATTTGTCCTTTGGGTTTGGTCTGCATCGCTGCATGGGTAACCGACTGGCCGAGATGCAGCTTCGGGTGCTGTGGGAAGAGATCATGCAGCGCTTTCGTTTTGTAGAAGTCGTCGGCGAGGTAGAGCGAGTTCAATCCAGCTTTGTGCGTGGTTATGCAACCATGCCCGTAACCCTCCATCCTTGGTAAGCTCGGGACCTAGAGGGGTTGGTTTAGCGGAACCGTTGGCCGCGATCGATAGAAGAACGCACTGACGGAACCGATGAATTACAAAAATAAAGGCAACAAGCCAAAATAATAATGGCAGGGTCGTCTCGGCTAATTCGAGTCGCCCCCAGCCGATAACAATACAGGGGAAGGGATATGTCGCTGACGCAGTTAAGCCGGTCGATTGAAGGCTTGGTGGCCATCGTTACTGGAGCGGGTAGTGGCATGGGCGCGGCAACAGCTAAGTTGTTTGCCGATCAAGGCGCCAAGGTTGCCGCCTTGGACATCAACGAGGTCGGCGTCAACGAGGCGGTGGCAGAGATAACCACCGCTGGCAAAACGGCTAAGGCATGGACGCTGGATTTAGCCGATGGCGACGCCATCGCTCGAGTTTTTGGCGATATCGCCGACCACTTTGGCGGCATTGACCTACTTATCAACAACGCCGGTATTTCCATTCCGGCGCCCATCGACCGAGATGGTTACGACGACGCCTGGGATAAATCGTTAGCAGTGCTGCTCACCGCTCAGCAGCGCGCCATTCGAATCGCGCTACCCTATCTGCGTCAGTCTGCGAATCCCCGCATCGTCAACATCGCGTCCACTGAAGGGTTGGGGGCAACCAAGGGCGGTAGTCCATACACAGCAGCTAAACATGGGGTGATTGGTTTAACCCGTTCATTGGCCGTGGAGCTGGGCGGCGAGGGGATCACCGTTAACTGCATTTGCCCCGGACCCATCAAAACCGGGATGACCGCTGGGATCCCTGACGAGCAGAAGCAAGTTTTTGCTCGTCGCCGGGTGGCTTTGAAGCGTTATGCAGAGCCAGAGGAAGTGGCTCACGGCACCCTGAACTTTTGCCTGCCTTCGGCAAGCTTTATGACTGGCGCGGCGTTACCCGTGGATGGTGGATTGACCATTAAAAATGCGTAGGTCTTCAGGTCGCGGCCCGCGTCTCACTATGTCATCTAAGCGGCAATCCTCTTGAGTGGCTCCACAGACAGAGTGCCTTGGTCTACCACCCTGGCCTTCGGTGCTCCGGCCATAGGGGCAGGGTATATGTATTTGATACTCAGCCTTTATGTGATGAAGTTCTCCACAGATGTGCTGCTCATTGCCCCAGCTGTGATGGGTGCCATATTCAGTTTGTCACGCATCTGGGATGCCATATCGGACCCCTTGGCGGGCTATCTCAGTGACCGCACGACTTTCCGTTTAGGCCGTCGTCGTACATGGATTTTGGCCAGTTGCCTGCCCATATCCCTTGGTTTTTATGCGGTATTTGCGCCGCCTTTTTCCATGGAAGGAACCAGCCTGACAATTTGGATGACCATTGCCATTATCGGGTTCTATTCCGCCATGACGCTGTTTTTTGTACCCCATATGGCCTTGGGTGCGGAATTGTCTACGGACTACCATGAACGCAGCCGCCTGTTTGGGGTGCGCCACATTTTTTACATTCTTGGCTCAATTTTGTCTCTGGGCGCCATGTATTTGCTCATCAACGAGGAGTTTTCCCCGGATGGCAATGTGCGACTGCTGGCCCGAGACCTAGCCTTTGTGGCTATCGCCATTATGGTGGTGCTAGTGATTTACGCTGTCGTAGTGCTGCGCGAGCGGCCAGAGTTTCAGAACCGCCAGCAGGGTGGACCCTTGCAGGCGTTCCGAGACATTTGGGGCAACCCTCATGCTCGGCTGCTGATCACCGTGACTTTTATTGAAAACGTCGGCAGCGCCGCCATTGCCGCGCTGACCCTTTACATATCCCAATATGTGGTCGGTGCTCCAGCCATGGCGCCGCTGATTATTTTGGCCTACATGATCCCATCGTCCCTGTTTGTGCCTATGTGGATTCCACTGTCCAAGCGCTACGGCAAAATCAAAGTATGGATGGCAGGCATGGTCATGACCGGAGTGTCTTTTGGCGGCATGTTTGTGCTGCCGTTTTTGGATACTCTGGATGAGCGGCTGATGGTAATCATCGTGCTCGCGTTTTTTGCCGGCCTAGCTAATGGCTGCGGCGGTACCCTAGGGCCGTCGGTGCAGGGCGATGTGATTGATTTCGATGAGTACCAAACCGGTGAGCGCAAAGAAGGCTCCTACTTCGCCGCATGGAACTTTGTGTACAAGAGCGCCCTGGGCGTGATGCTGCTATTAACTGGCTTTGTGCTGGATTTTGCTGGCTTTGTGCCCAACCAAGAACAAACCATGCAGGTAAAGTTGGCCATGGTCAGCCTGTATGGGCTTTTCCCGCTGGTGTGCTACACCATCGGCGCGATTTTATTTAGCCGTTTCAAACTCGATGAAGAGGCTTACGAGGTGATACGCACCGAACTGGATGCCCGGCGCGCCAAAGAGGCGGCTAGCGCCCAGTAAAGTTACCCGGGCGTCGCTCGGCCACAGACTTGATGCCTTCCCGAAAGTCGGCGGTTTGCTGCAGCCGATGCTGCTCTAAAAACTCGTGATCTGTTTGGGTCTTTACCGCCTCGGATAAGCCCGCGCGCATGGTGGCGCGAACCGACGCTACGGCTAGCGGCGCGTTTTCAGCGATTTCTGCCGCCAGTTTAATGGCCTCTGCTCGCAAATTTTCTTTGTCGGTCAGCACGTCTGCAAGACCCATTTCATAGGCCTCGGTGCCGGTGATACGGCGGCCGGTGAGGAACAGTAGGTGGGCTTTCTGCTGGCCGATCAGTCGCGCCAATGTGTGAGTCAGACCAAAGCCTGGGTGAAATCCCAGTTTGACGAAATTGGCGGTAAGCCGGGTTTCTGGGCTGACCACTCGAAAGTCCGGCATAACAGCCAGACCAAAACCACCACCCACTGCGGCGCCCTGCACTGCAGCGACAACGGGGATGTTGGTATCGAATAGTTTGACCGCCTCGGCATAAAGCGGGTTGCCGTCACTGGCTTTGCGTTCGGCACGTTCGTCGTTACCGGAAGCGCTGCCGAAGTTATTGCCGGCACAAAAATGCTTGCCTTCGCTGCACAGCACTACGGCCCGGACCTCATCGCTGGCCTCGAACTTGCCGAAGGCATCGGCTAGGTCGCGAATCATTTGAGTGTCGAAAAAGTTGTTGGGTCCACGCTGGATTTCCACCACGGCGACGTAGTTCTCAATGGTGATGCCAAGTCCGTCGTAATTCAGATCCTGCATGTGTCTCTCCTGTCACACGGTTGTTAATCAGTTAGGCACAGGTGCCCAACGCCGAAGCATCAACCATAAGCCGCGGATGCTGCTGAAGGCAACGGTCCGGAGCGACAGGTTGGTCTTGCTATTACAAGCTTTGTTTAACCTAACGCAAAAGCCCAACTCAAAGATTGAGCGCAAGGGCTAGGCAACCTTAGATACGTGCATAATTAGTTCGTAACCAAGCAACCGCAAGCCGTGCTCAATTGGGCGAATGTGCGATTGGTGATCAAGATCCAGCATCCGTCTTATTTGGTTTTCGCGTAGGCCCATCATAGATGCCAACCTAACATTGCTGATTTTTGATTCGATCAATGCGTTATGCAGTGCGACCTTTGCCGCGACAAGAGGGCTTAAACAGACCAAAGGCTGGCCACGTCTTGGTTTTGATCCACTGGGAATTACCTGACGGTCATCAATATACATCGCCAGAGCGACGACCAGTGCATCCTGCGCTTCATGCAGAGCATGTTCTTCGTCGTCACCGAAAGTGATGGCCTCAGGGACATCAACAAAGCGAGCAATTACACCGTCTTCATTTTGTTCAAGTGCTACCGGGTATTGAAATAGCATTACAAGTCCTCTTGGTTAATGCCCAATTGTTTACAAACAAGGTTTACGTAGTTTTTGCTCAAGTCTTTCCCGCCGTGGGTCTTGATCACGGTTTTTCTGCCGTTGAATCGCGCTTGCACGTGCCCACCTTTGCCTCGCCCTGTTTCGATTTCGACACCTAGCGCTTGAAGTTTCTTGATTAGCTGTCTGCCTTTCATGGCTATAATATTCGCACATATTTGTGCGATCAAGAGGGCAAAAGGCTACCGGTCGTCTCTAAAAACAACCGGTTATCGGAGAAAACCGCATCCAAAGAGGTGGCCCATGACTGTGGTCGCTCCGCAGCGGCTAGAGCAGACCTGTCGGCGCTTTAGTGAAGGGCATTGATTATCGGGTCAACGGCGGTAGGGCGTCTCTTAGCCTCCATTTTCTTAAAATGGATCCCATGTAGCCGTACTTTCTAGGAAGGTGGAGTAGGTTTTTTCTTAGCAACCTCTCAATTAGGCACAGGTGCCCAACGTCGAAGCATCAACCATAAGCCGCGGATGCTGCTGAAGGCAACGGCCCCAAAGATCAGATTGGCGGCAATGCTTCGCAGCAAAAAGGGGATCCCTGCCGCATAGCAGCTGAGCCAGCCTGCCAAGGTGTTCGGGTAAAACCCCGTCGCCATGGGGGCAGCGTTGCTGATTAAGTAAAAAATAACGGCGCTGACAACGGCGGCACCGCCAACCTGCAGCGGGCCAATCTTTCGCAGCAACGGCGTAACCCCAGCGGCACAGGCAATGTGTGCGATATAAACCAGCGCCATGGCCGCAGTGCTGTAGGCGCCGATCACCGCATCGGCTGCGGCAACGCTGACAATAACCGGCAGGGGTAACAGGTGCCGAGGCAGGTAGGCAGCGGCCAGTAAACCAACAGCGCCGATGGTGGACATGCCCGCTGGGTGAGGCATCAGGTGTGATGCGGCGCCAACGACGCAGAGTGTCAGGGCGATGAACCAAGGCTTTAGCCCTTGGGAAGGTGCGTTAAACAGCATGTCGGCAGGTCTTTTAATTGAGATGACCCACTATAGTGGGCCGCAGCTAAATTGTCGTTGCATCTTCGGCAGCGCGGCATGAGCGAAATTAATACGACCTATCACCTTGACCGGTTCGCGACATGGCATGGGGTATAGTCAGGTCTTTACCCAAGGAAGTTGGCGAAGATGGCAAGTCGAGACATCTACTCCGTGTTGGCGGTGCCAAACTTCCGTTGGTTGTGGATCGGCAGTCTTGGGTCGTCCTTCGCCATGAACATGCAGATCATCGCCCGCGGCTGGTTTGTTTATGACCTCACCTCGTCGGCCATGGATCTAGCATGGGTGACCCTGTCCTTTATGCTGCCATCGGTATTGTTCTCTCTGTACGGTGGGGTGTTGGCTGACCGGCTACCCAAGCGCAGCCTCATTGTGTTCGCTCAAACCCTAAACGCCGCTGCAACTTTAGTCATGGCTTGGATCATTTTTTCTGGCAACGTGGTCTTTTGGGACTTTATCTGGTTCGGTTTTTTTAACGGCACAGTGCTAGCTCTGTCCATGCCGGCGCGGCAGGCTTTCGTACCTGAACTAATCCCCCAGCCCCTTATCTTTACTGCCATGGCATTGAACACCACGGGCTGGAATCTCTCTCGAATTGTCGGGCCGGCGTTGGCTGGACTGCTGATCGCTTGGTTAGCCGGTGGTGATAAGCAGTCGGCTTTTGGTGTGGGCATCGTCTATACCGTAATCGCTAGCTTGTATCTGGCATCGGCTCTAACCACCTTGTTTGTGGATCGTCCTGGCATCTCAACTCAAGAACAGCGCAATGGCACCTATCAAGAAATGCGCGAGGGACTTGCCTACGTATTTGCCCACCCGCGTATTTTCGCCCTGTTGCTGCTATCGATTATTCCGTTTTTATTCGGAATGCCGCTGAACACCTTGCTACCGGCTTTCAATCAGGATGTGTTGGGCGGACATGCGGACAGTTTGGGTATTTTGGTATCCGCCATGGGGGGCGGGGCCATTATTGGCTCCATGACCATGGCCGCCATGGGCGATATGCAGCGCAAAGGGTTTTGGCTGCTTATCAGCAGTTTAGGTTGGGCTCTCGCTACTGCCTTTTTCGGTTTCAGTGTGAACCTCACGGCGGCGCTGGTGGCGATAGCACTAATTGGCCTGATAAGCGCGTGGAATATGTCGCTTAATCGTGGACTCATTCAACACGCGGTGGACTCACATATGCGGGGGCGTATTATGAGTATCGACATGATGTTTCATGGGCTTATGCCCCTCGGCGTGTTCCCCATCAGTTGGATTGCTGAAGGTTACGGTGTTGGTACGGCCCTTGTGGTGAGCGGCAGCGCCTTCGCTGCGTTAATTGGACTGAGCATGATGTGGTCGCCAGCGGTAAGAGATATGGCGCAGGATAAAGCAGCAAAGCCAGAAGCCTCAGCAAACTAGTTCGCTGGGTTGAATAGACAGGTGAAAGATATGCAGTGGGATCTGATTGTTCGTAACGCCAAAGTCTTCGACGGTCACGGTGAAGCCGGTCGGGTCGGCGACGTGGCGGTAAAGGACGGCAAAATAGCCGCTCTAGGGGGCCGCCTACCATCCAAGGAAAGCAAAGAGATCCGCGACGCTGAGGGTCAGTGGTTGGTGCCAGGGCTGCTGGACATACACACCCACGAAGACCTAGAAGCCGAATTGGACCCGGGTTTGCCCGAAGTGGTGCGCCATGGCACCACCAGTGTGGTGGTGGGAAATTGCAGTATTGGCCTAGCCTTCGGCAATCAGCGCCAATCCGCGTTGGACGCCAATCAAGACCCCATCGTTGACTGTTTTGCCCGGGTGGAGAACATACCCAAAACGGTGTTGTCTAAGGCCGCAGATAAGGCAACGTGGTCCAAACCCGCCGATTATCTCAACCACCTGGACGAGCTTCCTCTAGCCGCCAACATGGCCCCGTTCCTGCCTCACTCTATGCTGCGAATCGAGGTGATGGGTCTGCAAGACAGCGTCAGCCGTCAGCCAACGCCGGCGGAACTGGATCGTATGGCGGGGATTCTGGATGAAGCCATGCAGGAGGGATATCTGGGTTTGTCGACAGACGGTTTGCCTCTGCACTTTTTGGCCAATGAGCCAAATTTGAGCAAACGGATTCCCACTCAATATGCGCAGTTTGCCGAATACAAGCGCCTTACCGACGTGGTACGCAAGCACGATCGGGTATGGCAAATGACGCCAGCCACCGACGACGGCAGGCTAACGGCGCGTCTATTTATGCTCAGTAGTGGCCGTTTGTACGGCAAGCCCTTGAAGGTAACCGCCCTAGCCGCCATCGACAGCGTGAACAACCGCAGCAACCTGTCGCGAGGCTTGTTGTTCAGCAACCTGCTCAACAGCAATGCCCTTCAGGGAAAATTCCGACTGCAGTGCCTGAGTGCACCGTTCAAGGTCTATTCCGAAGGCGCTGTTAGCCCACTTGCCGAAGCTGATCCGCTGATGCGGCGATTAATCGAGACGGAATTGGAGGATGTCGAGGGCCGGCGCAAGATATTGTCGGATCCGGAATTCGTAGAAGCCTTTCGAGCCATGTGGTCTCGGGGAAAGAGCGGATTCAACATGGGTCACCTGCGACGCATGCTGCGTCTGGAAAAAGAGTTCCTGACCCGAGACTTAAATGACATGCAGATATATCGGTCCAGCGTCGCTGCTTGGCCGGGTCAGACCATGGCTTGGATTTATCATCGCTACAAAAGCTGGTGTATGAACGCCGACATGATCGACGACGCTGATGAAAAAGCGGCTTTCGAGGCTCTGGGGAACGCGGTTCGCGACGATGGTGAGTTCTTTCTTGGACTGCTTCGCCACTTCGATACAGACCTGCACTGGTGTTACGTGGCTGCCAACAAAGACCCAGAGGTCATCAAGCGCTTGCTGTTGCACCCCAAGCTGATTCCCGGGTTCAACGACAGCGGCGCCCACGTCACCAACATGGCGTTTTTCGACGGCAACCTGCGGGCGCTGAAGATTGGCCTTGAAGACTCCGAAGCCTGCTTCAGTCACATGCTATCGCGGCTTACCAGCGAGCCAGCGGACTTTTTCGGACTTTCCGGTGTGGGCAGCCTGCGGGTGGGCAGCCGTGCGGACATGGTGCTGCTGAATCCGCAGCAGTTGGCCAGCTACGATGGCGAAGCCAGCGTGCAATACCAGTATCGGGATGTTTTTGACTGTCATCAGTTGGTGAATCGGTCAGATGGCGTGGTCGATGGTGTGTTCGTGGGTGGCCAGCAGGTTTGGCAGGGGGATGACTTCTGCGGGGAGCATGGTAGGCGGGCGCTAGGCGGCGCTTTGCGAGCTGTTTGATAGCAATGCGGGTTGCCGCTATCCGGAAGAACCAGATAGCGGCAGTCTTTCAACGCTAATCCTTAGGTTGCCCTAGGATGCGCTCTGCAATAATGTTGCGCTGAATGTTCGGCGTGCCGCCCCCAATCACCACATTCGGCCAGTTCAGTGCGCCCTTGGACCAGGTGCCGTTGTCTACGGCTTCTTCGCCGCCCTTAAGCTGCAGTCCGGCCTGCCCCGACAGCTCAATGGCGAAGTCGTCCATCTCGATTTCTAAGCTGGCGCGATGCAGCTTGTTCACTGAGGTTTCGGAGGTCAGCGGCTCGCCCTTGATCTGCTTCGTCAGGTAGCGCAGGCCGTTGTACTTCATAGCGGAAATTTTCATCTCAAATCTCGCTACCGTTCGTCGAACCTTGGGATCTTCGCTGGCGGGCTTGCCTTGGCGTGAGCTGTTTTTAACCAATGTTTTCAGGTCATCCAGCTTGGCTTGAAGTTGCGTGACTTCACCGATGCTGGAGCGTTCGTTGGCAAGGGCGGATACCGTCACCTTCCAGCCTTCGCCCTCAGCACCTAAACGGTTTTCCACTGGTACTTGAACATCGGTAAAGAAGATTTCGGCAAAGTGCTTGTCCCCGGCCATGTTTTGAATGGGTCGAACCTCCACCCCTGGCGCATCCATTGGCACCAAGAAGCAGGTAATGCCATCGTGCTTTGAGGTCACATTGAAGTCGGTGCGGGTCAGCAGAATGATCCACTGGGACCATGGTGCGCCGGTGGTCCAGATCTTTTGACCGTTAACCACATAGTGGTCGCCGTTGAGTTCGGCTTTACATTGGATAGCAGCCAAGTCAGAGCCGTGGTTTGGCTCGGAATAACCCGTGCACCAAGTCACCTTGCTGTCCAAGATGTCCGGTATGAACTTCTTTTTCTGCTCTTCGGTACCGTACTCCATGATGCCGGGGCCAACCCAAGCCAGACCCATCATCGAGGTGCCCAGTGGTGGGGCCTTAGCAAGAGACATCTCTTCTTTCAAAATGGCCTGCTCTATAAGACCGCCGTCGCTGCCGCCAAATTCCTTGGGCCATGCGAAACCAACCCAGCCCTTGGCGCGCACTTTTTCTAGCCATGTGCCTAGGAAATTTTTGTCACGCTTTTCTTTCGGCGGCAGATTGTCTGCAAGAAAATCGCGTACCTCTTGTCGAAACGACTGTTCCTGTGGGGTGTAGTCAAAGTCCATTAAAGACCTCCTAAAGTTGCAATTCTGTCCATGTGGTAATCCGAGTCGCCGTACATTGGCCGCGCCCATTTCGAGCGTTTGAGATAAAGCTGGGCGTCATAGTCAGCGGTAAAGCCGATAGCGCCGTGCAGGCCGACGCCGTCGATGCCGATTTGTGCGAAGGCGTCGGACGCATAGCCCTTGGCCATGGAGACTGCCTTGGCCAGTTCTGCCGGATCATCGTCTACGGTCCATGCTGCGAAGTAACACAGTGAGCGATAGCTTTCCAAGTCTACAAACATATCGGCTAAGCGGTGTTTAACGCCTTGGTACTGACCAATGGGTTTGCCAAATTGAATGCGTTCCTTGGCATAGCCACTGGTCATTTCCAGTATCGCCGCGCCAGCGCCTACCATCTCGGCGGTGGTAGCCACGGCGCCGCAGTCGGTTAAGAAGGCTAGTTGCTCAGGGCTCAGGGGTAGCAAGTCCTCTTCACCAATTTCAACTCCGTCGATGTCCACGCTGGCCATGGGCTTGGTGGTGTCGATGGTGGGTTGAGGTGTAACAGTGACCTGCTCTTTGCCCAATGCCGCCAGAGCTAGGCCGTTAGGGCCTTGCACAGCCAGCAACATGTAGTGGGCCGCCGCGGCGTCGTTCACAAATGGTTTTTTGCCGTGCAGGGTATAGCCGCCCGTTCTTGCCGTAGCGGTAGCCGTGATGGCTTTAGGGTCAATCCAGTTTGCCTCGTCGTACAGGCCAAGGGTCACCACGGCTTCGCCAGAGGCCATAGCTGGTAGCCAGCTGGCTTTCTGTTGCTCTGAGGCACAAGTCAGTATCGCTGCGCTTGCCAGTGCCTGAGAGGCCATGGGCAGTGGGCACAGCCCTTCGGCGGCGGCTTCTAAAACCACGGTCTGATCAATCCATTTGAGCCCCAGCCCTCCGTGAGCTTCAGGAATCGTCAGACCCAGCCAACCCAGTTCGGCCGCTTGCTGCCACAGGGCTTGGTCAAAAGGGGTGCTTTCGTTGGCGATCTCTCTAACCCGTGTTAGCGGACAAGCCTCTTTCATAAACCGTTGAACCTGCTCTTTCAGCAAGTTCTGTTCTTCTGTAAATCCAAAGTTCATTTCAATCCTCTCACTCAGATATTAGTAACGAGGCTAGCCACCACGTAGTGGGTTAACCGGTGGCCAAGCTTCTTTGCTGGCCAGTATTTTCTCGCCAATATCTGCCACCGCCCAAGGTTCCGCGTCGGCGCTGGCCTGTGCGATAGGGGTTACCTGCCAGCTCAACAGCGATACGTTGTTACCGGCAACCAGCCATTGGCGACCGCTGATGTCCTTGGCCTCGTCGGTGCACAGCCAAACCACTGGGGGTGATACCGCCTCGGGTGGAAAACTGTCTTGGACCTCTTCCGGAAGAATGTCCGTGGTCAAGCGCGAGGTGGCGGTGGGTGCCAGCACATTGACGGTGATGCCGTATTTGACGCCTTCGAGCCACAAGCAGCGCATAAAGCCGGCGATGCCAGCTTTAGCTGCGCCGTAGTTTGTTTGTCCAAAGTTGCCCAGCAGCCCTGAGGTAGAACTGGTCATAATAATACGGCCGCCTGTGCCTTGTTCCAGCATACGGTCAAAGGCAACCTTGGTGGTTAGATAGGTGCCGCGCAAGTGCACGTCCATCACCACATCCCACATGTCGTCAGTCATGTTCTTGAAGGACTTGTCACGCAGAATGCCGGCGTTGGCAATAAGGATATCCAGCTTGCCAAAGGCGGTTACCGCCGCATCGACCATACCTTGGGCATCGTCTCGATTGGTGACAGACCCGTAGTGGGCTACGGCCTCGCCGCCGGAGGCTTTGATTTCGTCAACAACACCGTCTGCCATTGAGGTGCTCGCGCCGGTACCGTCCCGGGCGCCGCCCAAATCATTGACAACAACCTTGGCTCCCTCGGCTGCTAACAACAGTGCGTGAGCACGGCCTAAGCCACCGCCTGCACCAGTAACTATTGCAACCTTGCCTTCAAGCATTCCCATAACCCTCTCCCCTGTATATGTGATTTACGACCGCTGTCGATGTTGCACTGATACTACCATCGGGCATTGCCACGGAACATTAGTTACCGGTGCTTTATGCTCGGCGCTTGCGAACACTTTTTATGGCTTAAACCCAGCGTTGTGGGGTGCTAGTGTATCTAGCAGTTGCGAAGGATTGAGGGGACAGACGTGGACAAATTATTGGACTTTACTGGCAAGGTCGCCTTGGTGACCGGCGGCAGCCGGGGACTAGGGCGTGAAATGGCGCTGGCACTGGCGGAACGGGGTGCCGACGTCATCATCACCAGCCGCAAGGCCGATGCTTGCGAGGCCGTGGCTGCTGAGATTCAGGCCCTTGGGCGCCAGGCCATGGCCTACGGGTGTCATGTAGGTCATTGGGGCGAAATTGACGCCTTGGTGGATGCCGCTTATGAACGGTTTGGAAAAATCGACATCTTGATCAACAACGCGGGTATGTCACCCCTGTATGAATCCTTGTCATCCATTACCGAGGAGCTTTTCGACAAAGTGGTCGGTGTTAACTTGAAAGGCCCTTTCCGACTGATGGCCCTGGTGGGCGAGCGTATGGCAGCAGGCGAGGGGGGTAGCATCGTCAATATAAGCAGCATTGCCTCACTGCAGCCGTCGCCAAACTCGGAACCCTATGGCGCAGCCAAGTCCGGTCTCAACGCGTTAACGCGCTCATTCGCCTTTGCCTTTGGCTCCAACGTGCGGGTGAACGGTATCGCGGCAGGGCCGTTTTTAACGGACATATCCAAGGCCTGGGACATGCAGGCATTTGAAAAACAGGCCAAGGCCCAGCACGCGCTGAAGCGTGGGGGCGAGCCGGACGAAATTGTCGGCGCGGCTCTGTATTTGGCTGGGCCCGGTGCCAGCTTCACCACGGGCACGGTGATTCGTGTTGATGGCGGGACCCGCTAAGAACCCGTTTGCTGCTGGATGAATTGGGTGACAGCACGAACCAGTGCCGGCCCAAAGTCTTTATCATAGAGCTTATTCAGGGTGCCTAAGCCCCCTGGATTGGCCACATTGACCTCCATCAGGACGTCATCTACTAAGTCGATGGCGGCAAAGCCGATATGTTCCGCCATCAGGTCTTTGGCAATTTCTCCAATAATTTGCTTTTGTCGTTCACTGAGCGTGGTGGGCTGGGCTGAACCATGCTGTGCAAGGTTTGCATGCAGTTGGTCCGTGGGAAGGCGCAAGTAGCTGCCAAGTATCTGTCCTCCGGCGACTAGGGTTCGGGTTTCGCCCTCTGCGATGTTGGGCAGAAACCGCTGCAGTACAAAGTACGCCCCCGGGCGCTGGGCCATCCTTGTTGTGAGTGTGTCCGTGTCGTCGCTGTGCAGGCGTGAGACGTCCTGTCCAAAACTGCCAGCGAGAGGTTTGAGCACCCAATCGCCGGGTTCCTTGGCCATTGCCGCCTTCAGCGTTTCTGGCTCCGAAGCGATATGGCTCTGTGGCCCAAGGTCCAACCACGCGGCTTTGCCGTGTCGCAGGATCATTGTGGCTGGCGCGTTGATCACCCGTCGGCTGGGCAACTCATCCAGCAGTTGCAGCCAGTCTAGAAAGCCGCTGCGGGGTCCAAATCCTAAGGGCCAAACCAGATCAAAGGCTTCTAATGGCGTGGTGTCGACAAATAGCCCTTGTGGGCGCCGGTGCAGGGAGTGGTGTGGTCCGTGACTGACCTGCCAACCTTGGGTTGCAAAGGCTGCTGGCAACGTTTGGACGTTGTCATTGCCGGCATGGTTCGGTGCCGTTGGGTTGGAATGAGGCGAGAGCAAAAAAAGAACGCTGGGTTTGGGCATAGATGAAGCTCGCGAGTGGCGATAGCGGTGTAGATTCCCTTGGGGTAAATCAGGCCACAAATAGTAGATTTGTGACAGCCCAAGGTTGGACTTATGATCGGCAACTAAATCCACAACGGTGATTACAGTGAGCAGCAATTCGACCAGTCTTCCCGATTACTCCCTCGCCCCCGAGCAGGTGCCGTTGGTGGGCAGTCTGACATTGGACGATGGGGAGCGAGAACGTTTGAAATCTCGCATCGCCGACACGTTGCAAAGCAGAGGTATGGCCTTGGTGGCCCACTACTATGTGGATGGCGACATTCAGGATTTGGCGGAACAAACCGGCGGTTGTGTTTCTGATTCTCTGGAAATGGCCCGTTTTGGTCGCGATCACCAAGCGTCTAATCTGGTGGTTGCCGGTGTGCGTTTTATGGGCGAAACAGCCAAGATTCTGTCGCCAGAGAAGCGCGTTTTTATGCCCACGTTAGAAGCGGAATGTTCCCTAGATCTGGGCTGCCCACCGGATGCCTTCGCCCAGTTTACCGCCGAGCACCCAGATCGAACGGTTGTGGTTTACGCCAATACCTCAGCTCGCGTTAAGGCGTTAGCGGATTGGGTGGTCACCAGTAGCTGTGCATTGGACATCGTCAGCAGCTTAAAGGCTCGCGGTGAAAAAATACTGTGGGCCCCGGACAAGCACTTGGGAGCCTACATTCAGAAGCAAACCCAAGCGGACATGCTGCTTTGGAGCGGGGCTTGCGTGGTGCATGAAGAATTTAAGTCCAAGGCCTTGGATGATTTGCGCAAGGTTTATCCAGATGCCGGCGTGCTGGTGCACCCAGAGTCCCCGGCATCGGTGATTCAAGGCGCCGACGTGGTTGGCTCCACCAAGGCCATCGTGGACGCGGCTCAGCGTATGCCCAATGATACGTTTATCGTCGCCACAGACCGTGGAATTTTTCACAAACTGCGTCAGCAAAACCCGGGTAAGACGTTTATAGAGGCACCAACTGCCGGAGACGGTGCTACCTGCCGATCATGTGCCCACTGTCCTTGGATGGCGATGAACGAGCTGCGCGCATTGGATCGGGTGCTGCATGACGATGCGTACATGGCGAGTTGCGAGATTTTGGTTGATCCAGAGTTAGGGCTGCGGGCTAAGCAGCCACTGGATCGTATGCTGGCATTTCAGGCGGGCTGACGGCTCGCCAAGACCTTTAGCCCTGTTGGGCTCTTATTTCGGTTCGAAGATCTTGAATGCGCTGGGTCAACTTGGCGTGGAGTTGGCGATTGCCCCCGGCGACCAAGTTCTTGGCGTATTCCAGATGCTGGATGGCTCGGTGGGATGCGCCATTGAGATAAAAGTACTCGGCCCGGGCCAAGTGGACTTCCGTTACGTTACCGGCCAACCCCGCTGTCTCGGCCAGCTCAAACCAGATCAGCGTGTCGTTAGGGCGCAACTTCGACATTCGCTTATATAAGGTTTCTGCCTCGGTGTACCGCTGGTTTTTGGCCTTTGCTTGAGCGAGTAGCATGGTCAATGGATAACTGTCTGGGTAAAGGGCTAGGGCCTTTAAGAGGTGTTCTTCGGCTTCTTGTACTTGATCTGCCGCCGTCAGAGTTTCAGCCAGAGCGCTAGTGAACAGTACGTTGCCCTTATCGCTTTGGTAAATTTTTCGCACTCTTTCTATGGCTTCTTCGTGGTCGCCTTTGCGGCTCAACGCCAAGGCAAGACCGTACTCGCTGGCTAAATCCTTGGGCTGGTCCTGAAGCGCCTTGCGATAGGTCACTACATCCAGCCCGGGGTTTGTGCTGTAGCTTTGCTGGGCTCTGATACGCACGATTTGGTAGGCAAGGGCCGAGCGGGGGTCTATTGGTTGTGTTGTGCCTGCGCTCCGGGCTTGGTCTCGGGCATCGCTGATGCGGGTTTCTGATAGCGGGTGAGTGAGTAAAAACTCCGGGGGTCGGCGGGTGAAACGGTAGGCTTGCTGCATGCGTTCAAACATTCGAGCCATAGCATTCGGGTCAATGTCGGCCCTAACCAGTGTGCTTAAGCCGATGCGGTCCGCCTCTTGTTCTCTGGCTCGGCTGAAACGTAGTTGATTGGATTGGCTCACCGCTTGAGCGGTGGTCAGTGCGGCCAGGCCCGCGTCGCCTCCGCCGGCGGCTGCGATTAGGACAGCGCTTAGCAGGCCGATGAGCGCGGGTACTGAGTTTGCTTGTTGGGCTTGAATGCCTCGGGCGAAATGACGTTGGCTGAGGTGGGCCATTTCGTGGGCAATAACCGAAGAATATTCGGCCACATCTCTGGCATAAATGAGTAACCCTAGATTAATGCCAATAATGCCCCCGGGCGCGGCAAAGGCATTGATTTCTGGGTTGTCGACCACGGCGACTGCTTGCATCGGTTGCCGCATTTCTGAGAACTGGGCCAAATAGCTGATGTGTTGCTCGACGTAGTACTGGATCAAGACATCGTCAGATAGCGGTAGCGACGCATTGAGCTGCTTCAAAAAGATGGATCCAATTTGGGCCTCCATCTGAGGCGAGACGATGCTGGATGCACCATCACCTAGGCTGGGTAGGTCTCTTGGGTTGGACGCTTTGGCGCTGCCGCTGAGGCCAACCAACACGAGAACCATCACGCTGAAAGCGGCAGCGATTGGGGCAAGCCGTGGGTTGGATCTGAGTGGTTTGGCGTAGGACATGGCTAGATAGTAACCGAATGATGCCCGGATGGAACATGCGCTCGCCAGCCGATCCGGCAGCCCTCGAATGTCTTTCAACACAACCTCTTTGACTCGGCGAGCGAACAAGCTTTGGGGGCCTGTGATACATTTGGCCCATGAAAAACTTAGAGCAACAGGTCGATCATTTTTTGGATTTGCAGGGTCTGATGTGCCCAATGCCGCTGTTGAAGGCCAAGCAGGCCTTAAACCGGATGGATCCGGCTCAAACCTTAGGCGTGCTGGCGACGGATCCGGGTTCCGAACGGGATTTTCAAGTGTTTGCCCAGCAAAGTGGCCATGAGCTGCTGGACTGTTCCGTCCATGGTGATGTGTACGCTTACACGATTCGGAAAAAAACATGAGTTTTCTCGATGTGATAGGTGGCTGGTTCAACCGTTATTTTTCTCGCCCCGACGCCATTTTTTTGATCGCCGCGCTGCTGGTAAGCATGGTTGTGCTCTACAGCTTAGCCGGAGCGCTGGCGCCGGTACTTACGGGGCTTGTGATCGCTTTTTTGCTGCAAGGCTTGGTTGAGCGGTTGGAGGGGCTGGGTTGTCCTCGACTGCTGGCGATTTGCATCGCCATGATCGTGTTAATTGGCTCGGTGTTTGCGATCGTGCTGTTGGTGGTGCCCCTGATTTGGCAGCAGGCGGCCAGTCTGCTGGCGTTGGCGCCGTCCTTTGTCGGGATTTTGCGTGATGGCCTGTCCAGTCTCGCGGAGCGTTTTCCCGAGTTCATTACCGAAGAGCAGATTCTAGGCGTCGTCAATGAGAGCTCCAAAGAGCTGGGCAACTTAAGCGCGTTTTTGTTGGAGAGTGCCTTTTCTCAGGTCTTCTCGCTTTTCGGCCTGCTCATTTATCTGGTGCTGGTTCCTATTTCCGTGTTTTTCCTGTTGAAAGACAAAGAAGCTTTAATTGGTCACCTTCTGTCGCTGCTGCCATCCGACCGCCCCTTGCTGGATGCAGTGGGGGTCGAGATGAATGCTCAGCTTGGTAATTACGTGCGCGGCAAGGTCGTCGAGATACTTTTGGTGGGCAGCGTGAGCTTCATCACCTTTTTGTTTTTTGGTCTGAACTATGCGGCCTTGCTGGGTGTTTTGGTCGGTATATCGGTGCTGATACCCTTTATTGGCGCGGCCATTGTGACCTTGCCGGTTTTTGTTATCGCGGTCTTGCAGTTTGGTTGGTCTCTAGAACTGGGCTGGGTCATGCTGGCTTACGCGGTGATCCAATTTCTCGACGGCAATGTGCTTGTGCCTCTGCTGTTCTCAGAGGCCGTGGATCTGCACCCAATTACGATCATTGTCTCGGTGCTGGCCTTTGGTGGTTTGTGGGGTCTTTGGGGCGTCTTTTTCGCCATTCCTTTGGCGACTTTGATCAAGGCAATTTATGTGGCTTGGCCTAGGGGTCAAATCAACTCAGCGCCATCGGAACCCGAGCCGGCTCAGGAATCTTAACCCCGGGCCGCTCTACTCAAGGTTCCACGGGTGCCCGACAGTACTGGCTCGATCCTTCTGCAGCGGCGAACCAGCGGTTGGTGGCTGGATTGGGATCCTACATTTGGAGTTTATGTTTTGCGTTTAAAGATCAACGTGCTGATGTGGTGTTTGGGAACGTTGTCGGTTGTCTCGCTGTCTGGATGCGCTAACTTCACGGCAGTTTCAAGCGCTGGGACGTCTGGCTCGGGACAGACCCCGGCAGCTGCAGGAGAGCAGTCCGGTCAGTCGGCATCTCAGCAATCAGCGGAGGCGAGCGAGGCGAAAAACACCAAGGGTGCCAAGCAAGGGCCCGACGAACCGCCGCTGCCGAGTATTGCGTCCTTTACCGAAGACAGCACCCGTCACGCCGGCTTCTTCGATTTATACCAAGGGCGTCGCGATGGTGCGGTTTATCTGCGGGTACCACCAAGTCTGCTGGATACCGAGTTCGTCTATACCGCGACGGTGACGGATGGCGTGGTTGAAACGGGGTTGTTTCGGGGCCAGTACCGTGACAAAAAAGTGCTACTCCTTAGGCGTCACTTTGACCGGGTAGAAGTTGTGCAGCCCAATACGAGGTTTTATTACGACCCAGACAGCCCCTTGAGTCGAGCGGCCGGAGCCAATGCGCCGGATGCGGTGCTCGCCGTGATGGATATTGTTGCCCACGACAGCGTCGACGAAGGCGGCGATGGCGCGGTGCTGGTGGATTTCGGTTCGGTTTTGTTGAGCGAAGACTTGGTGCAAATTAAGCCGCCAAAGTCCCCTGAAAGTGGCTCTAAGAAGGCGCTAACTCTAGGCAAGTTCAGCGCAGAACGCTCCAAGGTGTCGCGGCTGGCAAGTTATCCAGAAAATGCGCTTGTTCGCTCAGACCTTGTTTACGAGGTGTCGGCGCCGTTGGTGACCGGCGGCGATGATGTGACGGATGCTCGGGCAATTACGGCCAGCGTTCAGCACAGCTTTATCAAAATGCCGGAAAACGATTATCAACCCAGGCGAGATGACTATCGGGTAGGTTTCTTCAGCGACCGCATTACGGATCTCACCAGTCGCGACCCTGCCCCCTACCGGGACGTGATAAACCGGTGGCTTCTGGTCAAAAAGAATCCAGATCAGGCGGTGTCGGATCCTGTGGAGCCGATCACATGGTGGCTGGAAAATACCACCCCCCTTGAGTTCCGTGCGCTGATCACTGAGGCCGCACTGAGCTGGAATACGGCTTTCGAGGCGGCGGGTTTTAGCAACGCCATTGTGGTCAAACAACAGCCCGACGATGCCCAGTGGGATGCCGGCGACATTCGCTACAACGTGCTGCGTTGGACCGCGTCTGCACGGCCGCCGTTTGGTGGCTATGGTCCGTCCTTCACCAACCCTCGTACGGGACAGATTCTCGGGGCGGACATCATGCTGGAGTTCGCCTTCTTGACCAATCGCCTGCGCGTCCAGGATTTGCTGCAGCCCGACGATGCATCACCGTACCTGGCTGGTGCCAAATATTGCTCCGCGGCTCAAGGCATGCAGGCGGATGCTATCTTCGCCCAGCAGGCCATGCTCAACGGTGCCAACCCACAGACCCAGCAGAAACTTTCAGAACAGCTAACTCGGGACAGCATTTACTTTCTGATTCTCCACGAAATTGGTCACACTCTGGGACTGACTCACAACATGCGGGCCAGCCAGCTGCAGCCTGATGTCTTCGATCTGGCGGCGGTGGAGGCTAAGGGGCTGTCAGCGTCGGTAATGGACTACGAGGCCGTCAATGTGGCCCCGGACGGCAAGACCCAAACCTGGTTCTATCAAAAGCGGCCGGGGCTTTACGACGAGTGGGCCCTGCAATTCGGTTACGGCCACTACACGGCAGAGGCCCTTAATACGCTGCTGCAACGCTCCACAGAACCTCAGCTCGCCTACGGCAACGACGCCGACGATATGCGCCGCTCAACAAATGGCATTGACCCGGACATTAACATTTACGATTTAAGCAGCGACGCTATTGGCTACGCGCAAATGCGCTTCGATCAATTGCGTTTGGTGCAGGCCCGACTCCCAGAGCAGTATCAAGGTGAGACATACCAAGGGTTGGTCAATGCCTTTGCCGCACTGATGAGCCAGTACCAGCGCTCGGGCCGGGTGGTGTCTCGTTATGTAGGCGGCATTCATTTGAATCGGCAGCCCGTCAATGATCAGCATGTTCCCTACAAACCCGTGCCGGCAGACCTACAGCGGCGAGCAATGTCGACCTTGAATGACTATCTATTTGCACCGGACGTACTGGCTGATGGGGAAGACCTGTTTGCGCGCTTGCAGCCCCAGCGGCGAGGTTTCGACTTCTACGGCAAAACCGAGGATCCAAAGATCCACAAAGCTCTGCTTCGCGCCCAGAAGAGTGTGCTGGATCATCTGCTCCACCCCAATACCTTGCAGCGCCTGACTGACAGCCAAGTCTATGGTGGCCAGTTCACGACCTACGAAATGCTGCAAACCCTCACCGATGGGATTTTTGCCGCAGACTTGGCCGGCGAGGTGAACAGTTACCGACAAAATCTTCAAACCGAGTACGTCCAGGCGTTGATTGCCGCCCTGACTAAAAATGAGATCAGCCACCCAGTTAAGGCGCTTGTATACGCCCAGGTAAAGGCTTTGGGCGATAAGTTATCTGCCAAGATGGTCGCCCCAAGATTTCGCGATTTCAGCGGAGTGACTCAAGCACACACAGCATACTTAGATTTTGTTTTGCGTAAGGCGCTAACGATTCAAGATTAGCGATGAATCACGTAACACGAGCAGACTGTGCTTGTGACCTGACAGAGGCCTGCGTAACATTTCGCCCTTAGTAAATAGGCAGGTCATTGATATGTTGACAGGGAGCATTGTCGCTCTGGTTACACCCATGCACGAAAGTGGCGAGGTGGCCTGGGATGCGCTGGATGAGCTGATCGAGTGGCATGTCAGCAGCGGCACCCACGGTATCGTGCCCATGGGTACCACCGGCGAGTCCGCCACACTGGATACTGAAGAACATTTACAGGTCATCAAGCGCACTGTGGATCGGGTCAATGGCCGCATTCCGGTTATTGCCGGTACCGGCAGTAACGCCACTGCCGAAGCCATACACCAGACACAGGAAGCAGAAGCCGCCGGTGCTGACGCCTGTTTGCTGGTTACGCCCTACTACAACCGACCAACCCAAGAGGGATTGTTTCGGCATTTTCAGGCCATTGCCGACGCAACATCTGTCCCCATCGTTTTATACAACGTGCCACCTCGCACAGGCTGTGACTTAGCACCAGCTACCGTTGGTCGATTAGCCTCGGTTGAGGGGGTTGTGGGAATTAAAGAAGCTTGCGGTGATGCAAATCGAGTCAGCGAAATTTTTCAGGCCATCGCGGGTCAGGGCAATGACAATTTTTTCGTCCTTTCCGGCGAAGATGCCCAGACGTTACAGATGATGGAACTGGGGGCGGTTGGCACGATTTCAGTGACCGCCAACGTATTGCCGGCTCAGATGTCGGCGTTCTGCGCCGCGCACTTGAATGGCGATAAAGAGCGAGCGGTGGCGCTGGATCAGCAGCTTCAGCCTGTTCACGAAATCGTCTTTGTCGAATCCAGCCCAACACCTGCCAAGTGGGCCTTGGCGGACATGGGCCGGATGCCGGGTGGTATTCGCTTACCCTTGATTCCGCTCAGCCCCGAGCATCATCAAGAAGTTCGTCAACGTATCCAGATCGCGGGAAGCAGCTCATGAAAAAGATCGCCGTGATTTTGTCAGCGTTGAGCCTTGGTGCTTGCGGCATTTTATCGTCCATGCCATTTATGGGCGGCTCGGATAAACCCGAAGAAACTTACGTGGATTTGCGTCCCCAACCACCACTGCAAGTACCCGAAGATATGCGCGCCATCGATTTAGAACATGTGGTGCCAGATCTCGATACCAGTAACCTGCAAAATGCCTCCTTTTACCCAGAACGACCGCCCCTGCCCGATGCCCTTTATTCCGCCGACAACCGGGATGAGGTGCGTATGCAGCGCCTAGGTGAGCGGAACTGGCTGGTGATTCCAGAACCGCCGACAACGGCATGGCCAAAGATGAAGCAGTTTTTTGCAGATAATGGCGTGATATTGGTCGATGACCGTCCTGGCATAGGGCGCCTGAATACTGCTTGGTTGGAAACCTCCGATCGTCCAGCGCGAGATGTGGTTAGGACCCTCCTGAACACCGCGCGAGAAGAGGCTGGTTTGAGCACCGGTAAAGACCGTTTCCTGATCCGTGTCGAACAGGGCTTGCAGCCAGCATCCACAGAAGTGCATTTGCGCCATGATAACGACACCTTAGGCAACGACCTATCCGCGGATCTGGTTCGGGTACAAGAGGCGAGCTCTGACCTGCTAGCAGCGGAAAAAGCCTTGCTTCAGCAGATTGGCGCCTTCGTCGCGGCGAGGGTGTCCGAAAGCACGGTTTCAAAGGTTGCCCTGCAGATTGGCAGTCAGCCTAAGACAGAGCTGTTGCGAAACGACAATGGTATTCCTGAACTGAGTTTTTATCTGGATAAAGCCCGGGCAGTCGCTTCGGTGACACAGTCCTTAAACAACGCCGGTATCCTTATCGACGACCAAGACAGCGACGCGGGACGATTCGATATCACCGTTCCAAGAGAAGTGCTGACTGGCGGGAAAGGCGGGATTCTTTGTCGCATAACATTTAGCTGTGGTAGCCGCAGCGAACGAGAGTACACCTTGCTGATGAGCGAGCCGGTGGCGACGGACAAGGGTCAGGCAATCAAGGTTTACGTCCTGCAAAACGGTCAACTGCTAGCAGATCCAGACCGAGCCCAAGAGTTATTGGTCGTCATTCGCGAGTTCGCTACCTAGTGCGGACCCCAACAGGAACCCTACGGTAACCCCGGTGGCAGTAGCATCACTGGGTAGCGGAAGTCGCGGTAATGGCACCCTAGTGTCTATTGGCGGCGCCGTGTTTTTAGTCGATTGCGGCTTCAATTTAAAGCAAACAGAGCAGCGACTTGCCCGCCTCCAGCTAAGTCCCGGAGATTTGACCGCGATTTTGGTCAGCCACGAGCACAGTGATCACATTGCCGGTGTCACGGCCCTGTCGCATCGCTATGGCATTCCTGTTTACGCGTCCTACGGCACCCTAAAAAACGGTCCCAAGGATTTCAGTTGCCAAACCTTTGATGGCGACGTGCCCTTTGATATCGCCGGCGTAACGATTAATCCCGTGGTGGTACCCCACGATGCTCGGGAGCCTACCCAGTTTGTGCTTGAGCACAACCAGACAAAGGTTGGTGTGCTGTCGGACTTAGGTAGCGTAACCCAGCATGTAGTAGCTCAGTTTACAGGCTGCGATTATCTGCTGCTTGAAGCCAATCACGATCGAGCCATGTTGCAACGTG
>JAQWIX010000090.1 GCA_029248675.1 Pseudomonadales bacterium
CATAACACGCCACGGGTTAGCACTCATGAGCAGCGATACTAGGATTCAAGCGAAGCCAGCATTGGGCCACTGCCTTTGGGGTAACATTCGCGTCAAGTGCAAAGAGATGAGCACGAAAGTTCATGTATGCTACTGCGCTACTTGTCGAGGCTGGAGCGGCGCCCCGGCACTTTCCATCGACTGCGGGCGCCAAGTTACCTTCGAAGGCTCTGAGCACCTGAGAACCTACAACTCGTCTGAATGGGCCGATCGAGGGTTCTGCGCACAGTGTGGGACCCACCTGTTTTATCGGCTGAAACACGATCAGCGCTACATCATGCCCGTTGGCCTGTTTGGTACAGGACATCCCTTTAGTTTGCACCAACAGATTTTCATCGACGAAAAACCGACGTTTTACGATTTTGCGAATACAACAGAAATGCTTACGAGTGCCGAGGTCTTCGCCCAGGTAGACCCAGACGGTTCTTAGTGGCAAAACCCTTCCCAGCAGAGTTTCCTCACTCATCGAAGAACGACAGGGCTAGCCCAAAAAACCAAGACTGGAATGATCTCCAGACAAAACTCGCTCTGCAGGAACCCCTAACCAGTCACTGATAATGGTTCCGTATACTCGGCGGAAGTCAGTGGTATAGCTGAGATTATCGCCCCCACCTAACCCCTCAAGACTGGGCGAAGCCCCATAGTGCCCCCCTGCGACAGGCGTACCCGCCACCAACATCAGGTTTGCACTGCCGTGATCCGTACCCAAGTTCGCGTTTTCCTTCGGCCTGCGGCCAAATTCCGAGTGCAGCATGACGACGACTCGTCGATCATGGCCCATGGCTTTTAGGTCAGTTAAGAATCCGTGAACCGCATCGGATACGTAGCTCAGTAGCCGTCGATGCAAGGCTGCTTGCTGAACGTGGGTATCGAAGGCGTTGTTGCGCACCGAGACATGATAGAGCTGGGTTGGTAGCCCAGCGTCGATGCAGGCTGCCACCTTGGGCAGATCCATGGGTACGACACCATAATCTGCTTGGGGACGGTAGTCGCTCCATGCCTGTCGAATTCTGGCAGAGGACGCCTGTGCGCTGGCGTCTACCGCCAATAAAAAATCCCGATTTGACCGGACTAGGTCAGGGGTTGGTAGCAGATCGATCATTTGCGTTGAGCCACTGCGCTGAAAACGCATAGGATCATCAAAGACCACTGGCGTATGTACGGCGCTTTTGACCGCAAGAGATTGGCTTGTCCCTACGTTTATCAGCATATTCTCGCGGCGCTTGGCGACCATCTGATCTGCGACCCGGCCCATCCAACCATACTCATTACCTTGGTGGGGAGCGCCGGTATGCCAATAGGCCATGGCGTTGAAATGGGAAAAAGTTGGATTGTCGTAACCACAGCCATGAATCAAAGCCAATTCATCGCGCTGCCAAAGCGCCTGCATGCCCTGTAAACCCGGGTTGAATCCAAACTGATCATCCAACTCGAGAAGTGAGGACTTTTGAATCCCAAGCGTTGGGCGTAGTCGGTAGTAGTTGTCATCGGCGTAAGGAACCACGGTATTCAAGCCATCATTACCCCCGGACATTTCCAGCACCACTAATATCGGCGCCGGATCATCCCTATTCCCCGCCCGGACCCCAACCAAAGGGCCCAGTAATGTAAGCCCGGTTAGCCCTTGCAGCAGACTACGTCGTCTCATAACCATCCCCTTCGCTTCAAATCACGGGTGTTCATCCCCCCCTCTCAGCCCTAGCCCAACTGATATTCAGGTCGACTCAGCATAGCGTGTAGAAGCAATCTAAGAGCCTCCTCGGCATAGCTATCTGCAGCTGCAATGTCGCTAGTCCCCAACTCTTGCGCCAGCAACGTGGCCAGTGCGTTCCGCACCTTGGGCGTCAAATCAACCTCAAAAAACTGGCTTTCAAACAGCCGCACCACGGCCAGAGGGTCGCTTAGTCGCGCGTCTCGTACTTGTTGGCTTAGATTGAGTCGAGCAAAGTCTCGCGGCAGAGGCTTCACTCGTTCAATCGCCTTTTGCCAGCCCCGCATACTGCCCAGTCGAGTATTGAAGGCCTCATCACGATCAGCTAGGGCGTTAGACTGAGCCATCGGGCCTCCACCCATACCTGTGGGTTTGGTGGCCAAGGACACACTTTGTCCCTGCCGCAGTCGCTCCTGCACCCGAGCCACTTCCGGGGTCAAGGTGGGAAAGCGATCGGGTGGCACGAAACTCAAATCTGGAAAAACCACGTCTAGGACAAAGTTTCCTCGCTCGAACAACAACGATGGAGTGACCCAACTGCGGCCTTGTGACCAGCCGGCCACAGTAGGCGGATGCAGCAATCGCTGGCCCAAGGCCCCGGTAGTCACATTAAAATCTGGTACCCCTGGGACCTTCGTCAGACCCAGTTTTCGATAAGTCGAAACCACTAACTCCACGGGACTTTTAATATGCTCTCCTTGGCTGCTGTAAAAATCTTCACTGATCAACAGCTCACCTAGAAACCCTGCGATATCATAATCGTGCGCACGCAGGCGCTGACCTAGCTGATGGCTCTGGGCTTCGGTCAGCGCGTCACTGACAAAGTACCTGTACAGCTTCGAGGCGATGAAACGACTGGTTTGAGGTCGGGCTAAGATCTGGTCAATGATGTCGATGCCGTCGAAGTTACCGCGCTGCCCTAGAAATGTTTTTTCACCTACGTCCTGGGTATTGGGATTCAAATAAAAGTCCAACCCGCGTACCGACCAACCGGTGAATGCCCTCGCGGCCTCACGCACATCCTCCTCGGTGTACTCGCCCGCCCCCATGGTGAACAACTCCATAATTTCCCGGGCAAAATTCTCGTTGGGAGCGTCCTTTGTGTTTACGCCAGCATCGAGGAACACCAACATGGCAGGATCTTGGGCTACAGCAATCAGCAAGTCTCGGAAGTTTCCCAGCCCTAGAGTCCGAAAGGTATTGAGCTGTTGCAGCATCTTCCGGTAGTCCCGGACCTTGTCCTCGTTGGTGGCAAAGTGGCCGTGCCAAAACAGGGCTACCTTTTCTCTCAAGGGTTCCTCGCTTGAAAGCATTTGCTGTGCCCACCAATAGCTCACCCGGTCTGTCTCGAGTCGACTGGCACGGAGCCAGTAAAAAAATTGGTTCACGATGGGTTGAAGTGGGCGATTGCCTCCGGATTTGACGGCAATGCCCAAGGCGTGTCCTTGGCGTTTGGCCATTTCAGTGGTGGCCGGACGGCTGGGGGGAAAGGGGTCCAGCCCGGGCTCAAAAACGCCCGAATGTTCAAATTCTGGTGGTACTTCCTCAGGTTTGTCCATGAAGAATTTCAGCGCTTGCTTGGGCTGCTGACCGGTTAGCACAGCAATTTGGGCTGGTGTGGCCCCAAAGCCGGCCCTCGAGGCCAGATGCTTGGCCTGCCTGACATTCAAGGGCTGGTCCAGTGGCGCAAGATTTAGCTGATCCTGTGGCGTGGTTGCGTGCAGAGGGGTGCTGTAGATAATCAGCAGCAAGATAAAACAACAGGAGATCACTGGAACCAGGCTGAGTATGGGGCCCAGAACGCGCTGTTCGGTTACCCAAGACGACTCCATCCGATATGCGTTTAAACCTACCCTAGGACGCCCAACGCCATC
>JAQWIX010000093.1 GCA_029248675.1 Pseudomonadales bacterium
AAAGGCATTGCTCGACATACTCATGAGGACCCCCATAGCGGACTGGCAGAGGCCCACTTGATGGCAAGGGAGTCAGTAGATCTTGGGCTGTACGACCCCTGGTCTATCGAGCCAGAGCAGGCCACGGCCATGGCTGTGGCAAGTGAAGAAGCTGGGTTGGCTCTGGATAGCAAGCTGACGAATTCCGATGGAGCCCAAGTTAGCACCCAGCAAGCGCTGCGGGTGTATGGGAATAGCCACGGTTTTTTGGGTGCCTATCCCAGTACCCGGCATAGCCTAAGTTGTGTGCTCATCGGTGAGGACAATAACGGTATGCAGCGAGATTACTGGTACAGCATGTCCCGTTATTGGCAGGCGCTGCAGGATCCAGTGGAGGTCGGCGTCGAGGCTGCCAAACGAACACTGGCAAGGCTGTCACCGCAAAAGGCGCCGACAGGCAAATACCCAGTGATCTTGGCGCCCAATTTAGCCGCGGGCCTAATCGGACATTTGAATGGCGCGATCAGTGGCGGCGCCCAGTACCGACAAGCCTCTTTTTTGCTGGACGCCATTGGGCAGCGCGTCCTGCCAGAGTGGTTGACCATACGAGAAGAGCCTCTGATGAGGGGCGGGCTGGCCAGCGCTTACTTTGACGGCGACGGTGTGGCGACTCGGGATAATGTGTTTGTAGACAAAGGTTATTTAAGCAGCTACATCCTGTCTTCCTACTCCGCCCGAAAGCTTGGCCTTGAAACCACAGGAAATGCTGGCGGTGTGCACAACCTACACCTTGATGGACCGATGAAACCTAAAGAAGAATTGATGGCAGGCATCGATCAGGGGCTATTGATTACCGAATTGATGGGACAAGGGGTGAACGGTGTCACCGGTGATTATTCCCGAGGCGCATCGGGTTTTTGGATAGAGAACGGTGAAATTGCGTATCCCGTGGCAGAATTTACCTTGGCGGGTAATTTGAAAGACATGCTGCTCAACATTGTCGCTTTAGGCGACGACATTGATGAGCGCAGCAGTATTCGCGCTCCTAGCCTGTTGCTGGACGCCATGACGGTGGCGGGGCAGTAGATCGGAGCCAATCAAAAGGCCGAGGGGGGCTAAGACCTTGGCCTTTGTGATCTGCCTTCGCAGCACGATGTTATCGCCAGGGACCTTTTCGTGGCCGAGGCCTTTGATTTGAAGAGCAGGTTACAGATAAACCCAACTGGCTAGGCCCAGAAAGATAAAAAAACCTGCTACGTCGGTAATAGTCGTCAGAACTACACCGCCAGCAATGGCGGGGTCGATGTCCAAGCGACGCAGAAGACTAGGAAGCAAACTGCCGGCTACTGCTGCGATCAAGATAGTCGCGACCATCGCAACTGCGATAATCATGCCTAGCTTGGTGTCTTCGAAGACATAGGATGCCCCGCAAGCGACCAATGTCGCCCAGAGCAGGCCATTTAGGGCGGCGATGACAAACTCCCGATTCAGCATCCACAGCAAATTGCCGCGGCCCAATTGGCCGGTGGCTTGCCCGCGAATCACCAGTGTTAGCGTCTGAGTGCCTGCAATACCGCCCATGCTGGCCACGATGGGCATCAGCACGGCTAAGGCAACGACTTTAATGATGGTCTCTTCAAACAGGCTGATTACCGCTGCCGCCATTAGTGCGGTCACGAGGTTGATGCCTAGCCAGACTGCACGGCGGCGTACGGCGCGCCGCACTGGGGCAAATGTGTCTTCGTCAACAACCAAGCCCGCTGGCGCAAGGAGCGCTTCTTCTGCGTCTTCGATGATGACGTCAACAACGTCGTCAATGGTGATTCTGCCAACAAGGCATCCGTTGTCATCAACGACGGGTGCGGAAATAAGATCCCGTTCTGAGAATAGGCGGGCAACCTCTGTATCAGCGTCGCCTACATGAATCGCCGGTACCTCCGTATTCATGATCTCGCGGACGGTTACGGTAGGGTCGGCGGTGAGCAGTTTGGTTAGGGGCAGGCTGCCCAAGTATTCGTCTCGGCTGTTAACAACGATCAAAGAGTCCGTGGTTGCGGGCAGGTCTCTGCGCAGGCGGAGGTAGCGTAGAACCAACTCGGCTGCGTGTCGGGGCCGAACGGTGATGGTGTCGGTATTCATCAATCCGCCAGCGCTATCCTCGGGGTAGGAAAGAACGGATTCCACTCTGGCTCGGTCGCGGCTGTCTAAGCTGCCCAACACTTGGTTGGTAATTGTGTCAGGAAGCTGCTGCAAAATGTCCGCGAAGTCGTCTGTGTCCAGATTTTCCGCCACTGCCACCAACTGGGCCGTGTCCATGGCTTCGAGGAATTCGGCGCGGACATCGTCCTGCAGGTACTGCAGACTTTGGTTTCTGACTTCCTCGTCAAGCAAGCCCCAGATGATGCGACGAGTATCGGGTGTGTTTGCTTCAATGACGCTGGCGACTTCACTAGGACGAAGGGATGCCATCAGCACCTTGATCTCGCTGGTGCTACCGCGGCTAATTCCCTCGAGGACTTCCTCGAAATGGGTTTGGTCTGGCGTCATGCGTCGTCCATCTCGTCAAACCCAGCTTCGATGAGTTTGGTTAGCGCAGCCATTGCGGGTATTTCGTCTTCGCCTTCGATGCAGAGATCAATGGTGGTACCCGCCGCAGCGCCCAGCAGCAGCAAGCTCATAATGCGTTTGCCGTCAGCTTCAACACCTTGGTCGTTTTTAATTCGAATGTCGGAAGCGAAGTTGGTGGCGGTGCTTACCAATTTAGATGCCGCTCGCGCATGCAATCCCAGTGGGTTAATAATCGTCAGCTTGATATTCTGCATAGCACTTCGATCCTCAGTCGAGGAGACATAGTAGCTCAAGCTACCAAGTGCACAGAATGATTTGTGCAAATCCCGCGTGCCTAGTCTCGTAAGAACTCAGGTTGTAGCTGATTCTTTGAGTTCGCGGTGACGTACTAGAACGTTCTCGAACTCTGAGGCGAAGTGCTGTCCCAACCGCTGGGCCATGTAGACGCTGCGATGTTGGCCACCAGTGCAGCCGATCCCAACAGTAAGATAGACGCGATCGTTGTCAGCAAAACGCGGAATCCATCGCTCCATGAGACTGGAGATGTCGGTGAACATTTCGTTGACCAAGGGCTGGGCTTCTAGGTAACCGATTACCTCCTGGTGCAAGCCACTGAGTGCTCGCAGCCCCGGTTGCCAATGGGGGTTAGGCAAGCAGCGCAAATCAAAGACGAAGTCGGTATCAACCGGTATACCGTGTTTGAAACCAAAAGACCGAAACAGCAAATTGATGGATGCTCCATCGCTCTCCAACATGCGGTTTACGATTTGTTCGCTGAGGCTTTTGCTGGAAATTCTGGTCGTATCGATGGTCAGGCTGGCGAGGTCTGCAACACTGGCGAGGATCTTTGCTTCCGCATCGATGGCTTCGCGCAAATCTACTGACGCGCCGGTCAAGGGGTGCCTGCGACGTGTCTCACTGAAACGCTTTACCAAGGTGGGGCTCAAGGCGTCGAGATAAAGTACTTGGGTATCGATACCCTGCTGGCATAATTGCAGCAGCAATTCCGGGAATTTTTCCAGCCCGTCGCTACGGGCGTCGATGCAAACGGCGACTTTGGACAGCTCTTCTTGAACATTGGTGTAGCGCTCTATCAAGCCGCCGAGCAAGTCTACGGGCAAATTGTCTACGCAGTGATATCCGGCGTCTTCCAGTGTACGCAGAGCCGTGGACTTACCTGAGCCGGAGCGCCCGCTGACAATGACGAGCTTCATGCGAGCTTGCGGTCAGGTTCGAGTTGCTCAAGATCTTCATCGATGCTCAACAACTCTTGCCACAATGCCTCGTTGGATAGAGCCGCCCTCAGCCGGCTCAAATGCATCGGTTGGGAGAAGATTCGCGCGAGTCGCTGTAATGCCGCTATATGTGCCGTTTGCTCCTGCATGGGCACCATTAGAACAAAGACTAGGTCAACAGGACGTTCGTCCGGGGCCTCATAGTCGATGCCCGATGCTAAGGTATAAAAGGCGCCGGAAATGGCTTTGCAGTCTGTTCGACAGTGGGGAATCGCGACGCCATCTCCTAGAGCTGTGCAACCGAGGCGCTCTCGCTCTACTAAGGCATCGTAGATCTCGTCAATGGCCTCTTCGCGGTCGTCCCGGGAAGGGCTGACAAGATCCTCTGCGATGGTTTGGAATAAGCGCTTACGGCTCGGAACCTGCACACTAGTGTGCATCTGGCTAAGATTCACCAGTTGGCTAACTTTGAGTTCGTCGGTCATTAGGTTAGGTACTCGTACCTTTCAAGTTTAGTTTAACTCCGGGCACTTCGCGTAGAACCCGATATTGGCACAGTGGGCTCGCTTTCCAGCCGTGCCGCACCGGCATCATATGTCGTGTCGGGCCGAACGGCTATGGCTGCCATTGTGTCGCGCAACGTTTTTCTCTTTGTGTTTGAGAAGCTGGCGGTCGAGTTTATCAGACAATAAATCGATCGCCGCATACATATCGTCAGCTTCCGCTAACGCAAAAAGCTCAGCTCCGGGAATGTGCGCCTTAGCCTCTGCTTGATGATTGTGTTTTTCAATGTTCAGAACGACGTGCATGTGGGTTATTTCATCGCTGTGTCGCTTAAGCTTTTGCATTTTATCTTGCACGCGCTGTTGTAGGGCGTCGGTGAGTGCAATTTGGTGTCCGGTGATGTCGAGTTGCATAGGTTCATCCTTTCGTCGAAATGGGTCGGTAAAACAATTCCGTACTGACGTCACACTAGACCAACTGCTTCCTTTCATTTGATGGTGGAATCGACAGAGATTCTCGGTATTTGGCCACTGTGCGACGCGCTACGTTGATGTTTTGCTCTGCCAGTATTGCGGCGATTTTGTTATCACTCAACGGTTTGCGTGGGTTCTCTTCCGCGGTAACCTTACGAATTATCGCGCGAATCGCTGTGCTCGAAACTTCACCGCCGGAAGCGGTGCCCACGTGAGATGAGAAGAAGTACTTCAGCTCATATAAACCCTGCGGTGTCGCTAGGTACTTTCGATTGGTGACCCGAGAAATAGTCGACTCGTGCAGATCCACTTGCTCAGCAATATCGGCAAGAATCAGCGGCTTCATCGCCTCGGCCCCGTACTCCAAGAAATCCCGTTGTACCTCGACAATTTTAGTAGCGACTTTGAGTAGAGTGTCGTGCCTGGTTTGCAGGCTTTTCAAGAACCATTTGGCTTCTTGCAAATTGTCCTTGAGATAATCCTTATCAGGTCCGGCCCCTACGTCTTTAATAAGGTTGGCGTAGGTCGCGTTAAGTCGGACCCGAGGCAGCGTCTCTGGATTGAGTTCCACCAGCCAGCGGCCGCTTTCTTTTCGCACCAGCACATCGGGAATTTCGTAATCTGACTGCTCAGCCAACAGGGTCGCGCCGGGCCGGGGTTGCAATGTTCGAATCAAAGCAACCACTTGACTCAATTCGTGCTCACTAAGCCCGGTTTGCCGTACGAGTGCTGCGAAGTCCTTGCTGCCAAGAAGCTCAAGGTGCAAGTCCACCAAGCCGCGCGCCTCAATTAGCCACGGAGTGTCTTCGCTGAGGCCATCAAGCTGCAACAAAAGACACTCTCTGATGTCTCTCGCGGCTACGCCTATCGGATCGAATTGCTGTACCCGTTTTAAAATCTCCAAGACTTCGTCTGCAGATGGCGGTACCTCGGACGGATCCACATTGTTGGCAAGTGTCGTGCAAATGTCGTCGATGGTAGTTCCCAGCATGCCGTCTTCGTTGATGGCATCAATAATCGCAGCTGCGATCGCCCGGTCGGACGGTGCCATAGGTGTCAGGTTCAGTTGCCACAGTAGGTGGCTCTCCAAGGTTTCTTCGGCACTTCGGTTGGCATTGGGGTCGAAGTCTGCATCTGCAGTGCCGGAGGCTGGAGACTGGGGGTATATGTCATCCCAGTTGGAATCCACTGGAATGTCCTCAGCCAGAGGCTCGTGTAGCTGATCGCTCACCTCGGACTCGCTCACGCCGTCTATGGACACATCGTTGTCACTGACGGAGATCATTTCTTCGGCCTGATCTTGGGCCATCAGTTGTTGTTCGGGATCGCCTTGAGTGTTGTCGCTGTAGTTGTCTTGATCACTAATTGGAAAATCTGTGGAATCGTCGTAATCGCCGGCTTGTTCCTGTGCGGGATCAGAGAGGTCATTGCTGTCTGGATCGCCGGCTTCTCCAAAGTCGTCTTCTGACTCCAGCATTGGGTTGCTGTCGATGCTGCTTTGAATTTCTTGTTCAAGTTCCAGGGCGCTAAGCTGCAGCAATCTGATGGCTTGCTGCAGTTGTGGGGTCATCTTGAGCTGTTGCCCAAGCTTGATTGACAGGCTTTGCTTCACGGCAAAAAATGCCAGCTGGCATTACAGTTGATAGGCGTCATGGTTCGCTGATGCCGAGATGACTGGATTGTTGCGACAAACCTAAATTTTCCTTGGTGTTTCGCGGCTATCTTACTGGGTGGTCGACGACATCTTAGGGCGAGAGAACCGACCACAGCTCTCAATCGTCACTTTTTGGGAAACAACAAGGTAAGGTTAAGCAAAATCCTTGCCAAGATAAACATGTTGGACGGTTGTATTTGCCAAGACGTCTTGGGGGGAACCCTGGGCGATCACTTGACCTTGGTGAACAATGTAGGCGCGCTGACAAATGTCGAGGGTCTCTCTGACGTTATGATCTGTGATCAAGATGCCGATGCCCCGGGCGGCGAGACCTGAAATCTCTTTCTTGATGTCTGCGACTGAAACAGGATCCACGCCGGCGAAAGGTTCGTCTAGTAACATGTATTTAGGGTCGCTAGCCAATGCTCTCGCAATTTCCAATCGGCGTCTTTCACCCCCGCTTAGGCTCTGGCCTAGGTTGTGCCGGACATCCCGAAGGCCAAATTCGTCCAGTAGGGTTTCCAGCCTTAGCAGCCGCGCTTTTTGATCGAGACTGGGGTTGAGCTCAAGCATTGCCATGATGTTGGCTTCTGTCGAAAGTGTCCGAAACACGCTCGCTTCCTGGGGTAAGTAACCGATGCCTTTGGATGCTCGGTCGTGCATCGGCGCATTGGTCAGCGTCTGCTTATCAAGTAGCACTTCTCCCGAATCGGCCTTCACCAGCCCTACCAGCATATAGAAGCAAGTGGTTTTGCCTGCACCGTTGGGGCCGAGCAAGCCAACGATTTCGCCGGGCTCGATCGTTAACGAGACGTCTTCTACCACCCGGTTGCCCGAATAGCTTTTTCGTAGTTTCTCAGCCGAAAGGGTCAAGGTTGGGCCTCTTCGTTGTTCGGTGATTGAGACGGCAGCGTTAGCTGCATGCGAACTCGCTCTGAGGTGGTTTCACCGCCACTGGCCACAAGCTTTCCTAGGGCTAGGTCATAGCGTATTTCAGCGCTGCTAACGGTGTTGCCAGCTTGGCGCAGAGCCGCTGCGCCTGTCAGCTCAAGAATCGAGGTCTGTGGCAGAAACACGATGGTGGTGGCGCTGGCCGTCGTTGCCTCGCCACTCTCTGCGGTAGTCTGATAAAAGTTTGCTGGCTCCCCGGTGGTGACGATTTGTTGAATTCGATCATCGGTCATCTGCACGGCGACTTTGTCTCCGGTGATCCGCATGCCGTCCATGACTGCGACGACGTTGCCAGAGTACTCGATTCTGTTGGCTTCTTGCATAAAGACAGCGTTGTCGCCCTCGATGGTGAGTTCTCCAGCAGCATCCGTCGTAAGCTCGGCCCAACCAATTGAGGTGAGTGCCACCGCTACAACTAGGGTCAGCACTAAACTTCGAGGCTTATGATTTTGATGGTGGGTGTTCACGCTACGAATCCTCGGAATGTTCATGAAGAAAAAGTTTGCTGACGACACGAGTGATGTCGCCTTGAATGAAGCGCAGAGTGCCTGTTTGAAGATCAAGATCAAGACCATTGCTTCGGGTTATAAATCTAGGGTGTTTCACAATCACGGATTCTTCGGTGTAGGCCCGTTTATCATTGGGATAGATGCTCAACTTGGACGTTTCAATACTTATGCCGCCAAGGGCATTTTGGCGTTGCGCTTGAGTTATCCGGACACGCTCGAACAATTCGATTTGATCGTCCTGATCCGACAATTGGTTACCCTGGGATACCTTCCCTTGGCCCGCGCTGATTTGCCAAGGTCGAAGTTCCTTGTCTTGAACCTGAATCGATGGGCCAACGATAGTCGCGAACTGTTCATTAGAAAACTGCTGCAGCTTGGAAGCGCTAATTTCGTAGCTCAGTTGACCGGTTTGGGAAAATACTTGCCACGTAACACCCGATGCGGTGCTGGAGGGTTGTAGAGCGAGAGCCTCTTCCCGCTCATTATCCAGCGCTAGCGTTGGCGTATCTTGTTGATTTTGAAACCATGGGATGAATAAGAAAATCAGCGCTGCTAGCGACCCGGCGAATACCAAGCCCCGCCGACCATGCAAAGGAAGAGGCAATGCAGCTTTAGTCGAGGCGTTTAAATCTGACATGGGGTGTTTTTGGAGCTGCGGCGTTTCTCAATCATAGGGCCAGCGGCCTTGGGCTCGCAGGATTAATTCGCTCAACTCCACGATCACCCCGTCTCCGCCACGTCGCTGGGTCACAAACTGCGCCTTCGCCAACACCGCAGGATGGGCATTAGCGACCGTCGCCATCAGAGTGACCGCAGGATGATTGAATAACTGGAAGTCCTGAACGTCGTCGCCGATGGCGCACAGGTTCGTGTTTGGGAACCCTTGGGTAATTAGCTGATTTAACGCCTCTGCCTTGTCGTCAGCGCCCTGGCTTACATAAGTGATTCCTAGCTCGTCAGCACGGCGCTGTACCACGGAAGATTGTCTGCCGGTGATAATCGCTATAGCGATTCCTTGGGCGGATAGTAGTTTAAGGCTGCCGCCATCCTGCACGTGAAAGTGCTTGTGCTCTGAGCCGTCCGAGCCGTAGATAATCTTACCGTCGGTCAGCACTCCGTCGACGTCTAGAACGATGCCGCGAATGGTGCCGGCAAGTTCTTGGAGCATTTTTTGATCCTCGTGCACGGTTAAGCCTGTTGGGCCAGTAAGGCGTTGTACCCGATCCATGCAAGCAGCATGACGATGCCCTCGAAGCGGGTGATAACGGCGCGAGAATTTACACCATAGGCGAACAGCGCGAGCATCAAAGTCAGCGCCAACATCATGCCGCTGTCACGCCACAACGCCGAAAAGTCCAATGACGTAGTAGTCACTAAGCCCGGCACCGCGAGAACTGCAAGAATATTGAGTATGTTTGAACCCACAATATTGCCAATGGCGATGTCTGGCTGGCCTTTCATAGCAGAGCCTACCGTGGCTGCGAGTTCTGGCAGGCTGGTGCCCACGGCGACGATGGTCAAGCCGATAATCATGCTGCTGATGCCCAGCTCAATGGCTATTTCAGTGGCGGCATAGACCAGCAGTTGAGCAGCGCCGAGAAGGACGATGAGCCCGGTGATAAGCCAAAACACAGCGACGGTTTGTCGCATTGCGGGAAGGTCGTCGAGCTCACTGGCCAGTGCACTTTCTCCGGGATCAGCTTCTTTCTCCGAGCGTAAAAGCTGCCACAAAATATAAGCCAGCCCTGAGAGTAATAGGATGCCATCGAGGGTGCCTAATTCGCGATCGAACATCAAAATGATGGCCAATACCGTCGCGCCTAAAAGCCAAGGCAGTTCTCTTCTTCTAACGTTCTTTGAAAAGGGCAAGGGCATAACCACTGCGGTAATGCCCAGCACCAGACCGATATTGGCAATGTTGGAACCGATGGCATTACCGATCGCTAAAACGGCATTGCCTTCCAAGGCAGCAATTAGCGCCACAACAATCTCAGGAGCCGAGGTACCTAGGGATACCACCGTCAAACCGATCACAATGTTGGAAACGCCTAAGTTTGTGGCGGTAGCCGCAGCTCCGGATAAAAATTTATCTGCGCTCCAGATCAGTGCGGCAAAGCCGAAAGTCATTAAGAGCAAATTGACCCACATGCGGGTATGTCCTTTGTTGTACGTCAGCTTGAATTGAATCTGCGGATAAAAGCAGCATCCAAGCGTCACTGGTTTTTATCGTTGCTTTGTATTGAGTTCTGCTCAAGAGAACTTCTTGTCAGTGGTAGCAAAGCATGAAAATAAAGGTGACCGCACTTTAGTCTGATAACCCGAAAGAACCAAGCTGAGGAGTTAATGTAAAGGCAACAATGTCCGGTGTTCCGGTCGCATTAATGACGTAAGATAGCGCAGCCTTGGGGGTCAAGGTAAGCCCCAGCAAGGTGCGATACGCACTGGGCATGACCGCAAATACCGCAGAGTACGAACAGTGAATGACATGCAGGATGATGTAAAAGAACGAGTCGCTCAGGCGATTCCGGATGCCCAAGTCAGCGTGGAGGTGGACGGTAATCGTGCCGCTATCCATGTGGTCAGCGCGCACTTCGAGGGGATGAGTCGGGTGAAGAAACAACAGGCTGTCTACGCCTGCATTGAGGACCTGATCGCCAGCGGGGCCCTGCACGCGGTGTCGATAAAAGCAGAGTCGTGTTGAGCATTCTAACTGATGGATAAACTTCAGATACAAGGGGGAACCCCCTTAGATGGTCAGATTCGGGTTAGTGGTGCCAAAAACGCGGCGCTCCCCATTTTTGCTGGCTCGCTGCTGACAGCGGAACCGGTGACAATTTCGAATTCTCCCCACCTGCATGACGTTACTACCATGATCGAGCTGTTGGCCTGCTTGGGTGTTGGCGTATCTCTCGATGAGAATATGCAGGTGGAAATTACTGCTGAGAATGTCAGCAGTTTTTGCGCGCCCTACGAATTGGTAAAGACCATGCGGGCCTCTTTTTTGGTTCTTGGGCCCCTGTTGGCGCGTTTTGGTGAGGCGGAGGTGTCCTTGCCGGGAGGCTGCGCGATTGGTTCTAGGCCAGTCGATCAACACCTCAAAGGCTTACGAGCCCTAGGTGCAGAAATCGAGGTGGCCGATGGCTACGTGCGTGCTCATACCAACGGACGATTGGTTGGCTGTGATGTGCACATGGATCTGGTGACCGTAGGCGGCACACAAAATTTGATGATGGCCGCAACTCTGGCGACGGGAACCACAAGATTATTCAATTCCGCCTGTGAACCTGAAATCGTCGATTTGGGCTAGTTTTTGAATTCTTTGGGGGCCAAGGTAAGCGGCCATGGTACCGCGACCATCGAAATAGAAGGCGTTGAACAACTCCACGGCGGAACGCACCGGGTAATGCCAGATCGTGTTGAAGCCGGCACCTATCTCGTTGCGGCGGCGGTGACTGGCGGGCGCATACGCTTACGCGACGTGTCTCCAGAAACTCTTGGTGCGGTTTTGGACAAGCTGCAACAGGCAGGCGCGCAAGTCACTCAAGGCGAAGACTGGATCGCCCTGGACATGGGCGGGCGGCGAGCCAAGGCCGTAGACATTGAAACTTCGCCCTACCCGGGATTTCCCACGGACATGCAGGCCCAGTTCATGACCCTGAACGCGCTGGCGGAAGGTACGGCGACGATTACCGAGAATATTTTTGAAAACCGATTCATGCATGTGCACGAGATGAAGCGATTGGGTGCGAACATCGAGTTGCATGGGCACTCCATGGCTGTGGTTCACGGTGTGGAAGAGCTGCGCGCTGCGCCGGTAATGGCCACAGATCTAAGGGCGTCCTCGAGCTTAGTATTAGCCGCCTTGGCGGCTAAGGGAACAACGACGATTGATAGGATTTACCATATAGATCGCGGCTATGAGACCATTGAGGAGAAATTTGGACAGTTAGGTGCCAAGGTGCGCCGCGTCTCCTAATGGTTGTTATATAATCACCCAAGGCGGCCGGTCGCGGCTGCCGAAATCAAGGTGCAACAGCCCCGATCATTGTGTGGGCCTGCACCCCTCATCCACACCCGCTAATCGCAAATAAGGTTGAATCATTCATGGGATTGGTCATAGCCCTGAACAAAGGTCGTATTTTTGAAGAATGCTTGCCGCTTCTTGCTGCCTGTCAAATACAGCCGTCAGACGACCCAAAGAAATCGCGTAAGTTGATCTTCGATAGCGTCACCGGTGGCCACAAGATCATCGTGGCTCGCTCCGCCGATGTTCCAACCTATGTTGAAAACGGCGTCGCCGATGTGGGTATAACCGGCAAAGATACGATCTTGGAATACGGTGAAGATATGACGTTCTACGAGCGCCTAGATTTAAAAATAGGTGCCTGTCGAATGATGACAGCGGGACCTGTGGGCGTACCTGAGCCCGAGCAGGGTGTTCGTGTGGCGTCAAAATTCGTCAACATCGCTCGTCGGTACTATCAAGACCAAAGCAAGCAAGTGTCCTTGGTTAAGCTATCCGGCGCGTTAGAAATCGCGCCGCTGTTGGGGTTGGCAGATTGCATCGTCGATATTGTTGATACGGGCAACACTCTAAAAGCCAACGGGTTGGAAGCCCGAGAAACCATATGCGACATCAGCACTCGACTGATCGTAAATCGGGCGTCTATGAAGACCAAGTTCGATGAAGTGCAGACACTGATCCAGCAGTTGGAGGGCGTTGTGGCTGCAAACGCCTCCGGCGGTCAGAGTTGACAGTGATGAGGCATCTTGACGCCACAGCTGCGGATTTTGCTGATGAGCTTGAGCACTTACTGGCATGGGATTTGAGTGTCGACAGCAAAATCGATCTGGCCGTCTCTGAGATCATTCGTCAGGTTCGCGCGGAAGGCGATGGCCAGCTGCTGGCGCTTACCCAGCGATTTGATGGTGTTTCCGCCAAAGACATGACTGAACTGGAAATTACCCAAGAAGAGTTGGCTGACGCTTGGTTGCGGATCGGCGTCGAGGCGCAGCAAGCGCTGTCTGAGGCCGCGGAACGCATCCGTCGGTTTCATGAACATCAGCGCGAGGGCTCCTGGTCGTTTACAGACGAGCTGGGTTGCCAGCTCGGCCAGAAGATTCAGCCACTAGATCGCGTAGGCGTCTACGTTCCCGGAGGTCAGGCAGCTTATCCCTCCAGCGTTCTAATGACGTTGATCCCAGCGAAAGTTGCCGGCGTACAAGAAGTGATCGTGGTTTCTCCTACCCCCAATGGACTGCGCAACGACATGGTGCTGGCTGCTCTGCATCTTGCTGGTGCCGATCGAGTGTTCACCCTAGGTGGCGCTCAGGCCGTAGCGGGACTTGCCTATGGTACGCAGACGTTGCCTCGCGTGGATAAGATCGTAGGCCCGGGCAATGCCTACGTGGCGGCTGCAAAAAAACAGGTTTTTGGACAGGTGGGCATCGACATGATCGCTGGCCCCAGCGAGGTTCTGGTCATTGCAGACGGCTCCACCGATGTAGAGTGGGCGGTTCTCGACCTGTTTTCTCAGGCCGAACACGATGCATCGGCTCAGGCGATTTTGATCAGCACCGACGCGGATTTTTTGCGGCAGGCCGCAGCCATGATCCAGGAGCGGCTGCCGAAGATGCAGCGTAGCGATATCATTCGGGCATCTTTAGAGCAGCGCGGCGCTCTGATTTATTGTGCCGATCGAGACCAAGCTCTTGATGTAGCCAATCGAATCGCGGCAGAGCACCTAGAGCTGGCTGTGGCTGACCCACAACCTTGGATTGACGGGTTGCGCCATGCCGGAGCGATTTTTGTCGGCGCTTACACTGGGGAAACCTTCGGCGATTACATCGCGGGTCCTTCTCATGTGCTGCCCACCTTTGGTACAGCGCGATTTGCGTCACCCCTTGGGGTCTACGACTTTCAAAAACGCAGCTCCACTATTGAGATATCTCGAACTGCAGCACAAGCTTTGTCAAAGCCGACGGACCTGTTGGCGACCTCTGAGGGCCTTGAGGCCCATGCGCTGGCCGCCAGAGTTCGGGGGCGTGACGCGCAGGAATGAGCAAGGGGGAGCACGCAAGCCCATTAGCCCTTAACCGCGAGGGAGTTTCGCCCGGCGATGCATATCGCGCTAGCCTCGCCGAAGGGGCGGTGCTGGAAGATGAGGCTCAGGCCCGGGTTATGGCACTGCTCGACCAACGCTTTACTCAATTGGTCGCCCGCTCAGCAAATAAAGCTGGCTGGTTTGCGTCCTTAGCGAACAAGTTTTTATCGTCCAAGTCCGGTAGAGCGGATACGTCAATCAAGGGCCTGTACTTGTGGGGCGGCGTTGGCCGCGGCAAAACGATGATGATGGACATGTTTTGCCACGCGCTGCCGCCAGAGCGCCGGCAGCGCATGCATTTCCACCGGTTCATGCGTCGAGTCCACGATGGGCTGGGTCGGTTTTCAGGCCAAGCCAATCCCCTGTTAAAGGTCGCGGACGAAATAGCCTCCCAAGGGGACGTGCTTTGTTTCGACGAGTTTTTCGTCTCCGATATTGGCGATGCCATGATTTTGGGCGAGGTGATGACAGCCTTGTTTGCCCGAGGGGTGGTACTGGTCGCGACGTCGAATGTGGAGCCGGCCAACTTATACAAGAACGGGCTACAAAGGTCCCGGTTCTTGCCAGCTATTGACCAGATCTACGCACATTGCGATGTGCACGAAATTGATCAAGGCCAAGATTTCCGGCTGCGAACGTTGCAGCAAGCTCGGCTTTACCACTGGCCTTTGAGCGAATCCACAGATCAAAGCATGCGAGAGAGTTTTTCTGCCTTGGCCAGCGATCGAGAAAAATCCAATGTGCGGCTCCGAGTTGAAAACCGCATGATCGAGGCGCTGAAAGTGGCCGGGGACGTGGCATGGTTTCGGTTTTCGAGCTTGTGTGAGGGTCCACGTAGCCAAAACGATTACATAGAACTGGCGACCTTGTTTACTACGGTTCTGATTAGCGAGGTGCCGGTAATGGACGTCAATCGGGAGGATGCCGCTCGGCGTTTTATTAGCCTAGTTGATGAGTTCTATGACCGGCGGGTGAAACTAGTGATCTCCGCAGACCAACCGATTACCGATCTGTATCAGGGTCAGCGTTTGAGTTTTGAGTTTGAACGAACCCAGAGCAGGCTTTTGGAAATGCAGTCAGAAGAGTATTTGAGCCAGCCCCATGTGGCTTTGGGTGTCCCAATCCCCTGATTACGCGCTGAGGCAGGCCATAGGTGGGTTGAACTGGCTTAAGGTTGTTGTAAAGCGGCAGGTGCTCCACTATCATTCGCGTCCCTTTTTTTGGGGTGGCTCCTTTGGAGCAGTTAGGCGGATGTTTGAAGAATCCGTCTGGAAAGATTTTGGCGTTCCTTGGAGTAATTCCGAAAGAGCATTCCAAGGCGTTGTCGCGGAGCAAAACGTTTCGCGCCTATCTAGTAAGAGGCAGAACATGAAAACGGTAAGTATGCGAGAGCAGGACGTGGTCCGGTCTTGGTGGATCATTGATGCAGAAGATAAGACCCTAGGTCGTATCGCAACAGAAGTTGCGAGTCGTCTGCGCGGCAAGCACAAGCCTGAATTTACGCCCCACGTTGATACCGGCGACTACATTGTGATCGTGAACGCTGAGAAAGTGCGCGTTACTGGTAACAAAGAGCAGGGAAAGATGTACTGGCGCCACAGTGGCTATCCCGGTGGAATCCGCAGCACTTCAGTGGAATCCATGAGAGCAGAGCACCCCGAGCGCATGCTCGAAATTGCAGTGAAAGGTATGTTGCCTAAGAATCCATTAGGGCGTGCCATGTTCCGCAAACTCAAAGTTTATGCTGGGTCCGAGCATCCTCATGCCGCGCAGCAACCTCAGGTCCTGGAGCTTTAAATGACAGATTACAACTATGGAACCGGTCGGCGTAAAACTGCGGCTGCAAGAGTGTTCATTGCTAGCGGCACCGGTCGAATCATGGTGAATGCGCGTCCCTTGGACGAGTTTTTCGGCCGCGAAACGTCGAGAATGGTCGTGCGCCAACCCCTTGAAACCGCAGCCTTAACGGACAAGTTAGATCTCAAAATCACAGTCCGTGGTGGTGGTAGTTCAGGTCAAGCTGGAGCTATTCGTCACGGCATCGCCCGTGCGCTGGTCGAGTACGATGAGAATCTTCGTCAGCCAATGCGCCAAGCCGGATTTTTAACCCGTGACGCGCGTGCGGTGGAGCGGAAGAAAGTTGGCTTGCGCAAAGCTCGTAAGCGTCCTCAGTTTTCCAAGCGTTAAAAACACCACATTTTACTGGACCCTTTATTGGTCATTTGTGTGGAGGCAGGGGCAACTGTGATATCCTTTGCCCGTTCGCCCGGGTTGTTCGAGAGGGAGCAACCCAAAAGCCGAAGCGTTGAGATTCCGGTTGATAGCGGATCTAAAAATGTGATGAAACCTATCCGCATAACGAGCCCTTGGTTCGGCAGTGAGAGGAGCGTGGTCGCCTAAGACCCGGTCTCTTTGTCAGAAGCAACTCGGTAAGCAAGGTGGGGAAGGTGCCTAGAGGCAAAACGTTCTCCTCGCTTGGGCCGTACACAGCCCGGCGCAGAGATAAAACGAGTTTTGGCGGTTAGAACCGTCGGTGACTCAAAGACGATTAATCAAACTATGGGAGCTGACCCCCGTGAGCGATGGCGCAGTGAACGAAGCCTCGGATGAGGCGGAAGACAACGGCACGACAAACAGTCGACGCTACTTTCTAATTCAAGCTACCTCTGCGGTAGCGGCCGTGGGCGCTGTTGGTGCCGCATGGCCCTTCGTAAAGTACTGGACCCCTAGCGCCAAGGCGAAGGCCGCCGGCGCCCCAGTTCGAGTGGACATATCCAAGTTGGCACCAGGCGAAATGCTAAGCCCAATCGTAGCTTGGCGTGGCAAACCCATTTTTGTCGTTTATCGAGATCAAGCATCCATCGACGCGCTGACCACCGACGTTAGCGGTTTGGCAGATCCAGATTCGGCAAACCCAGAGATGCAGCCGGAATTTGCGGTTAATCCTTGGCGCTCTGAGCGTCCTGAGATCGGCATCTACCTCGGGATTTGTACTCACCTAGGCTGTTCTCCCAAGCATGTGGTAACCGATAATTTTGAAGAATCAGGGCAAGGCGGTTTTTTCTGCCCCTGTCACGGTTCAAAGTTCGACCTAGCGGGGCGGGTGGTTAGCGGCGTCCCAGCACCGGATAACTTAGAGGTGCCTCCGTATCGCTTCGAGTCTGATACGGTAATTGTGATCGGCTAGAGGCTTCTGCCAGCGTCGACAAGAACTTCATTGATAACTTCTCACAGATAAAATAGGTGTTGCGGAATGGATAAGACCGAAGCACAAGGCTCCAAGTCAGGCCTTGCAGGTGCCATGGAATGGGTGGACGCACGTTTCCCAGCCACAGAAACCTTCGAATATCACATGTCGAAGTACTACGCGCCGAAAAATTTCAACTTTTGGTATTACTTTGGCTTTTTGGCCATGTTTGTGTTGGTCAATCAATTGGTCACCGGTGTCTGGCTGACCATGAACTACGTACCCAGCGGCGACGGCGCCTTCGCCTCCGTTGAATACATCATGCGTGATGTAGAGTACGGCTGGTTGATGCGTTACCTGCACTCCACAGGGGCGTCATTCTTTTTTGTTGTGGTCTACCTGCACATGTATCGCGCTTTGCGTTATGGCTCATATCGAGGGCCACGTGAATTGCTTTGGCTCATCGGCATGGTCATCTTTATCGCGCTGATGGCGGAAGGGTTCTTTGGCTACTTGCTGCCTTGGGGCAACATGTCCTACTGGGGCGCTCAGGTGATTGTGTCACTGTTCGGCTCTATCCCCTACATTGGCCCGGATCTGATGGAGTGGATTCGAGGCGACTTTTTGATGTCCGAAACCACATTGAACCGATTCTTCGCACTGCACGTGGTAGCTTTGCCGTTGGTACTTTGTGTGCTCATCTTCGTTCACTTGGTGGCCCTGCATCACGTTGGTTCAAACAACCCTGACGGCATTGAGATCAAAAAGAACAAAGACGAGAACGGTGTGCCACGCGATGGTATTCCATTCCACCCGTATTACACCGTGCATGATATTCATGCCATGGTGGTCTTCTTATTTATCTTCTGCGCGGTCGTATTCTTTGCTCCAGAGATGGGTGGCTACTTCCTAGAAAAGCCAAACTTCGAAATGGCGGATCCGTTGAAGACGCCTGAACACATTGCGCCAGTGTGGTACTACACACCGTTCTACGCCATGTTAAGGGCAGCAACCTTCCCGCTGTTCGGCCTGTCGGCTAAGTTCTTGGGCTTCGTCGTGATGATTGGAGCCATCGTCATACCGATGGCGCTTCCTTGGCTTGACCGCAGCCCAGTGAAATCAATCCGCTACAAAGGGTCCATTTCACGCATCATGCTATCGGTCTTCGTTGTGAGCTTCTTTATTTTGGGATACCTGGGTACTCAGGCACCTTCCAAGGCTGGCACGATTGCCGCTCAGATTTGTACGGCTATTTACTTCGCCTACTTTGTCTTGATGCCGTGGTACACCCGCGTTGAAAATACCAAGCCAGAACCGGAGAGGGTTACGGGATAATGAAAAAGCTACTACTTACTCTGCTGTTGGCGCTGCCAGTTGCTGGATTCTCCGCTGGTGGGACGAAGTGGCCCATGGAGGACTTCGAGGGGGACCTGCATAACCTACCGAGTTTGCAAAACGGCTTCGCGCTGTACACCAACTATTGTATGGGGTGCCACGGTCTGCAGTTCCAACGCTATCAGCGAACCGCGGATGATCTGGGGATTCCCCACGACCTGGCTCTGAAAAACCTCATTTTCACCGGCCAAAAGATCGGTGGTCTAATGACGACGGCCATGCCCCGTGAGGAATCAAAGGCGTGGTTCGGCGCCGCGCCACCGGATTTGACGATGGTGACTCGAGTGCGTGAACCCCACTGGGTGTATAACTATCTGAAGACTTTCTACGTAGACGAAAGCCGACCTCTTGGCGTGAACAACAAAGTGTTCGCCAATGTAGGCATGCCAAACGCGCTGCTCGAGCTTCAGGGCGTTCAGCGTGAGGTCTGCACAGACGGTCAATGTGATGAGTTGGTCGTTGAGGCGGGAACCGGGGCCTTAAGTCCTGAAGAGTTTGATGCCGCGATCTATGATCTGACGAACTTTTTGTACTACGTAAGCGAGCCGGCCCGACTTGAACGTCAGCGAACCGATGTCTTTGTGCTGCTGTTTTTGATCATTCTAGGCAGCTTTACCTATCTGCTGAACCGCGAGTA
>JAQWIX010000094.1 GCA_029248675.1 Pseudomonadales bacterium
GATAACAACCTATAGGTAGTTAAGGATCGCTACCAACACAACCGTCAAAGCCAGTCCGCAGTGAATAACGCCGCGAACCGTGGTCAACGGACCCTGCTTACCAAACAAGGCGTTGGCTTCCAAAGCGGCGACAATAGCCACACAGACCCAGACCGCCGTGGTGCTAGAGGAAAGGCTGCCGCTGGACAGGTGTGCGCTGGAGCCCATGAGATAAAGCATAGGCAGGGAAAACAAGGTATTCGTGCGCGAGGCCAATGCTGCCTTCGGTGCAGCAGCCGCCGCTTCCGGATTTGGCTCATTCCCCGCTTGAACGCCTTGGTTAGACTCAACAATGATCTTCTGATTGGGCCAGATAATCAGCCACACGTTCAAAAACATCAAAGTACCCATCAAGGCACCGACAGTGATGTCAGCGGTTAAACCGGTATGGCGATAGCCAAGAAGTAGTACACCGGTCAAAAAGGTACCCATGGCACCCCAGCGGAAGTACCACAAAGCACGGGGAGCTAGTTTTGAAAACGCATCCACTCGCGCGTCAGCATCAGCTTCTTTGAAGTACTCAGTTTGTACGAAATTGAAGTAATAAAGCATTCCGATCCAAACGACGCCAAATACAACGTGTCCGAATCGTGTCAAATAATCGACAAAGATCATGTCCATAAAGTTCTCTCACCCATTGATTGAAAAGACGCGGTACGAATAGCGAAACCGTTACGCTGGTACCAGCACTGGGGAAGATCCCCTGAGCGCCGCCCGACTCGCAAGTTTATTCTTGAGGCCAAGCTGCGGTCGAAAAAAAACCCGCAAATCTGTGATTTGCGGGTTTCTTGATCGCGGCTTTGACCTACATCATGCCGCCCATATCGGGCATGCCGCCAGGCATACCGCCACCGGCAGGTCCGTCTTCAGCAGGTAGCTCGCTGACCATGGCCTCAGTTGTGATCATCAAGCCAGCAACGCTGGAAGCGGCTTGAAGCGCAGTACGTGTCACCTTGGCGGGGTCAAGAATACCCATGGCCAACATGTCACCGTATTCGCCAGTAGCCGCGTTGTAGCCATCGTTGCCTGACAGAGCGCTAACTTTGTCCAACACAACAGCGCCTTCAACACCTGCGTTGGTGGCGATTTGACGCAGTGGCGCGCTCATGGCGCGAACGGCTAGGGCGATGCCCACGTTCTGGTCTTCGTTATCACCCTCGGTCGCTTCCGCAGCGGCGATGGCACGTACCAAAGTCACACCACCGCCAGGTACAACACCTTCTTCAACCGCAGCGCGGGTTGAATGCAGCGCGTCTTCTACGCGGGCTTTCTTTTCTTTCATTTCAACTTCGGTAGGTGCACCTACCTTGATCACTGCAACACCACCAGCCAGTTTGGCCAGACGCTCTTGAAGCTTTTCACGATCGTAATCTGAGGAAGTGTCTTCGATTTCCTGACGGATCTGCTTGATACGACCAGCGATATCGTCTTTCTCGCCCGCGCCATCAACGATGGTGGTGTTTTCCTTGGTAGAGGAAACCCGCTTGGCCGTTCCCAGATCTTCCAACGTCGCGCCTTCTAGGGTCAGACCGACTTCTTCAGAAATCACGGTAGCACCGGTCAAGATAGCGATGTCTTGCAACATGGCTTTGCGACGATCACCAAAACCTGGCGCTTTGGCCGCAGCCACTTTGACGATGCCGCGCATGTTGTTCACTACCAGCGTAGCCAACGCTTCGCCTTCGATGTCCTCAGCGATTACCACCAACGGACGACCGGCTTTAGCAACCATTTCCAGTACTGGTAGCAAATCCCGGATGTTAGAGATTTTCTTGTCGCATAGCAGAATGAAGGGGTCGTCGTGCTCAGCAGCCATGGAATCTTGGTTGTTGATGAAATATGGCGACAGGTAACCGCGGTCAAACTGCATTCCTTCCACAACGTCCAGCTCATTTTCTAAGCCGGAACCTTCTTCTACGGTGATGACACCCTCTTTACCGACCTTTTCCATGGCCTCAGCGATGATCTCGCCCACAGCGCTGTCGCTGTTGGCTGAAATGGTACCTACTTGAGCGATAGCCTTGGAATCTTCACATGGCGTGGCCAAGCTTTGAATGTGCGTGACAGCAGAGACAACGGCTTTATCAATACCGCGCTTGAGATCCATTGGGTTCATGCCAGCGGCAACAGACTTAAGGCCTTCTTTAAGAATGGCTTGAGCTAGTACCGTCGCTGTCGTGGTGCCGTCACCGGCCTCATCAGATGTTTGGCTTGCAACGGTCTTAACCATTTGCGCGCCCATGTTTTGGAATTTATCTTTCAGCTCGATTTCTTTCGCTACTGAAACACCGTCCTTGGTGACGGTAGGTGAGCCGAAGGCTTTATCCAGAACAACATTTCTACCTTTTGGTCCCAGCGTTACCTTTACGGCGTTTGCTAGGACATTGACGCCTTCCAGCATTTCAATGCGGGCGTCATCTCCAAATTTTACGTCTTTAGCGCTCATCGCTTATTTCCTCTTAATCGTGTCAGACTCTTGTGCGTGTCAGATCCGGCGAAGGTCTAACCTTCTAGTACGCCAAAAATTTCGCTTTCGCTCAGAATTAACAGCTCTTCGCCGTCAATTTTTACGGTGCTTCCCGCGTACTGGCCGAAGATGATTTTGTCGCCAACCTTAACGTCAAGGGCGCGGACATCACCGCTGTCCGTCGCCTTGCCTGGCCCTGCAGCCAGAATCTCACCTTGAGAAGGCTTCTCGGTGGCGGAATCAGGAAGCACGATGCCCCCCGCGCTGGTGGTTTCTTCCTCTAACCGGCGTACAACGACTCGGTCGTGTAAGGGTCGAATATTCATGAACTATGGTCTCCCAGTTACTCCAATTTGCATTCGTTTTCATGCGCTCAGGCTGTATCGGCGCCTGATCGGGCAAAAAACTGACTTAGCACTCACACTGCGAGAGTGCTAAGTGCGGAGAGCATAATAGTGGCAGCCCCCGTGTTTTCAAGAGCTATCGGGTGGAATCTGGCAAATTTTTGCCGGCGGGGGTTCCGCTGAGCCTAGTCGTCCCGGCGGTGGTATTCACCTTCCAGTGTTTGAGCGCGCTCTCGTTCACTACCAGATTGCTGGTCTGCTTGGCCCCGGAACGAGTGGGCGCCATTGATTTGCACACGACGAAGGATTATCTGAGCAATCACCATTCGGGTAGGGGGGAACAAAATTAGAAAGCCGATGGTATCGGTGACAAACCCCGGAGTGATTAATAACGCCCCTGCCACAGCTAACAGCAAGCCTTCCGCCATTTCTTGGGCCGGCATTTGCCCTTGGCTCATTTTCTGCGTGCCACGGGTAAGGGTTTCCAGACCCTGCTGTCTGAGTAAGGCCACCCCAATCACTGCGGTAAGCATCACTAAACCAATGGTTGGCAGCGCATCAATGTAGCCAGCCACCGAGATTAAGAGATACATTTCAACAATGGGCATGGCAAAAAAAAGTAATAACCAAGGCATAGATGAGGACTCTTCTTTTGCTCTTCACGAAACTGAGGGCGATGACGCCGCAAATCAAGGCCTAGAGTTATCCAAGGCGGAGCGCATTTGGCAAGTTGTGGCCAGCATTCCCAGCGGGCGAGTTGCAAGCTACGGTCAGATCGCCGCGCTGGCGGGCTTGCCAGGCTACGCTCGGTTTGTGGGCACTACCCTTGGCAAGCTACCCCGTGATACCAACCTACCTTGGCATCGCGTGGTTAATGCGTCACTGCAGATCGCCCCCCGCAACAGTCAACGCATGTTAGAACAAAAGCGCCGCCTTCGGGACGAGGGGGTTATCTTTAGGGGTAACCGGGTGGTCAGCACCTTTCGCCTAGAGCCCTAGGCCGCTTTCTCGCGTTCGTAAGGCTGATTGAACGGGGCAACCCAAAATAAGAGCAGCATGCCCGGTATGGCCAAGGCCGTACTAAGATAGAAAAACTCCGTCCAGCCGATGGCATCCACGATGACGCCGCTGAAGCTCGAGGCCACGACCCTTGGCAACGATGCCAACGCCGTAAACATGGCAAATTGCGTCGCTACGGCGAGCTTCGACGTTTCTCGGGCAATGAAGGCGACGGAGGCGGTAGTCCCCAAGCCCACGCCAACGTATTCACCGGCAATCACAATACCGAGCACCCAAGGGTCTGCTCCGGCGTAAGTCAGCCAGACGAACCCCAAGATAGTGACCATTTGTACCAAACCAAAAATCCAAAGCGATCGGTTGATACCAATACTGGCCACCACAAAAGCCCCAATCACACTGCCTAGGATCACCGCCCAAAGGGACACGCCTTTGGCCACTAAGCCAATGGTCTCGGTGCTGAACCCCATGTCCAAGTAAAAGGGCGTTGCCAGTGCCGTGGCCATGTTGTCCCCGAGTTTATAAAACACCATAAAAGCCAACACCGCCATGGCGGGACCCAAAGCCCTGCGCTGAAAAAACTCTTGGAACGGTACAACGGTCGCCTGCCAAAGACTTGGCGGCGCCATCGCCTCGGTTTCCGGTTCGGACACCAATAACGAGAGAACTACGCCAACACTCATGAAGGCTGCCATGATCATGAAGTTGAGTTCCCAACTGATACTGCCCGCCAGAATGAGACCAAGGGTGCCCGGGACCAAGCCGGAGATCCGATAAGCCTGAACGTGAATAGTGTTTCCTAGAGCCAGTTCCCCATCGGTATGCAAAATCTCGCGACGAAATGCATCCAAGGCGATGTCTTGAGTAGCGCTGAAGAGCGCCAAGGCCGTTGAGATTAGAACGATCATGGTCAGGGCGTCGGAAGGTGGCCAAAAACCCAATGACCCGATTAGCACAATCAAGCCAACCTGAGTCGCAAACATCCAACTGCGGCGACGACCTAGCCGCGTCAGCGGGTATCGCTCCAGTACCGGTGCCCATAGGAATTTTAAAACATAGGGATACTGAACTGCGGTAAAGAATCCAATAGCCGTAAGCGAAACGCCTTCCAAGCGCAGCCAAGCCGGCACCAGCTGCATCACCACATACAGCGGCAGACCAGAAGCGAAGCCCGTCGCCGCACAGATCAACATACGCCGATCCAACAGGACGTCTAACCAAGGTCTGGGCGGGTTGTCCTTGATCTCGGCATTGTGGCTATCGCTCATTCGCGCAATCAGTCACGAAAGTTGTTGTACTGCAGCGGTATGTTCAGATCACTGTCCTTCAACGCGGCAATGGCGTTTTGCAGATCATCGCGTTTTTTGCCGGTGACTCGGACTTTGTCACCATTGATCTGACTTTGAATTTTGAGTTTTGAGTCTTTTAGTACCTTGGTGACTAAGCGCGCATTATCCTTGTCGAGGCCCTGAGCCATGGTGAAGCGTTGGCGCTTCACCTTGCCTGCACCCTCAACATCACCGGGCACCAATGCTCTACTGTCCACGTTCCGGCTGGCCATCTTGCCGCGCAAAATATCCTTGAGTTGTCCGATCTGAAATTCCTCTGGCGCGGTAAGCAGAATGCTCTCTTCTTCAAGCTCAATCTTGGCATCGACTCCTCGAAAATCGAATCGGGTACCTAGCTCTCGGGCAGCCTGATCAACCGCGTTGCGAACTTCGTGCATGTCCATTTCTGAAACCACATCAAATGACGGCATACTGTCCCCCTGATATTGGCCAGCTTGCCGGCCACTTAACGATTACAAGCCCTAGAGGCTTGGCTAAGAGTGCAGGTTAGCACTTCGCCTCACCGGCACAAACCACGACACAATAACGTCCACAACAAGTTGAACGGAACACTATGACTGAAGACAGTTCACGCATCACCAAGGTCACTACACGTAATGGCGACAAAGGCCAAACACGCCTAGGCAACAATGCCAAAGTGAGTAAAGCCAGCGCCCTGATCCGCGCCTTGGGCAGCGCCGACGAGCTCAATAGCGCCATTGGCCTGCTCCGCTGTCATTTGCCTACACCGGAGCACGACGCCGCCCTAGCTGAACAGCAACAGCTGCTATTCGACATTGGCGCCGTGCTTGCCATGGCAGGGGAATATGAAACAACAGCAATCAATACAGGCCTGAACGCGGTCACCGAGCACAGCGAACACCTCAACGCCGAACTTCCACCGCTGCAGGAATTCGTCATTCCCGGAGGCAACCTGCCCGCGGCCCAGGCCCACATGTGTCGAACCATTTGCCGAAGGGCAGAAACGGATCTTTGGGCCGCCGCTGCAGACATGGAAACACAGGACGCTGAGGGGACGGCCATAGAGCGGGTTAGACAAGCTGGAACCTGCCTGAACCGCCTAAGCGACTACTTCTTTGTGCTGGCCCGAACGTTGATGTTAGGGCAAAGCGAAAAGCAATGGCGTGGCCCGTCTGCCGATGGTTAGCGTCGGCAACTAAAAGGCCCGCCTCATGGCTATCGAGGCATTAAAGTGCCAGCCGCCGGATATCACCTAGCAGTTTGGTAAGCGTGGCCATAAATTGCCCGCCATCGGTACCGTTGATCACCCGATGGTCATAGGAAAGACTTAGGGGCAGGTGAAGGGATGGCGCAAAGCCATCGTTCTGCCAGATTGGTTTAACCACCGACTTTCCTACCCCAAGAATAGCCACTTCAGGCGCGTTGATAATCGGCGTAAAACCGGTGCCACCGAGAGCGCCTAAGCTGGAAATCGTAAACGAGCCACCGCTCAAATCGTCCAAGGCGAGCTTTTTAGACCGGGCTTTTTCCGCCAATTCTTGAGCCTTTTCCGCCAGCGCCCAAATGCCCAACTGATCCGCGCCTCGAATCACAGGCACCACCAACCCGTCCGGGGTATCCACAGCGATACCGACGTTTATGTAACTTTTCAAAACCAAATGCTCACCGTTGGCGCTAACAGACCCGTTCAGCTTTGGGTGGGTCTGCAACGTGTGGCATACCGCCTTGATAATAAATGGCAGGGGAGAAAGCTTGACGCCTCGAGCTTGGGCTTCTGCTTTCATGGTTTGCCGAAATACTTCCAGATCCGCAATGTTGGCTTCGGCGTGCTGGGTAACGTGAGGAATGTTCACCCATGATCGGTGCATATTGGCCGCAACCTGCTTTTGAATGCGGCTGAGTGGCACTTCCTCGATCTCACCAAATTTCCCGAAGTCTACCGTTGGCAGTGCGGGTAGTCCTGCAGACCCCGGGCCGGCCACCGATGCCGGCTCATTCAAACGAGCCTTGGCCCATGCTTTTACATCATCCTTGGTAACACGCCCACGATTTCCGGTACCCATTACTTGCGCTAATGGCACCCCAATTTCTCGAGCTAGCCGGCGCGTCGCCGGGCCAGCATAGACTACGACGTCACCGGAAGATTTCGCCTCTGCAATTGTCTGTTGCGTTGGGCCGGCGGCCTTGGGGCGGCTCAGCGGTGGAGCCGCTTGGGCTGGAACACCAGCGGCTGCTTGGGGTGCTGGGTCGGTGGCCTGAACAGGCGGCGGCACAGCTTCGTCGGCCGTTTCGATCTGGGCCGTGGCGAGCAGGCTGCCGGCACTGACTTGATCTCCCTCAGACACACAGACTTCCAGCAGTGTCCCGCTAATTTCAGCGGGGATTTCCATGGACGCTTTGTCTGATTCCAACACTACCAGCAAATCTCCGGGGCTTACTGCCGCCCCGGCGGTTACCGCGACTTCGATAACTTCAACCTGCTCAATATCACCTAAATCCGGGACCTGTATTTCCACGGTTTGATGACCCTGATTTTTTTCAGAACCAGCATCGGTAGACACTGCCGCAACCGAAACTTCTGTAGCTGCCGACGAGGGCTCTGCCCCCTGCAACTCTTCGGCAGTCTCCTCAACGGACTTTTGAGCCGACCCATCGGCTTGGGTGAGCACACCGATAACTGCGCCTTCACCTAGGCGATCGCCAAGCTGCACAAGGAGTTCAGCAATGGTGCCATCACCGCCAGCGGGCACCTCCATGGACGCTTTGTCGGACTCAATCACAATCACCGAATCATCAGCACCCACGACATCACCGATGGCGACGCAAATCTCAGTGACTTCAACCTCATCAATATCACCCAAACTTGGCAGTACGATGTTCAATTCTTTACCTCAATGACTTTGCGATGCCCTGGCACCGCACCTGTTTTTGACTTCCCGCTAGTGGTTTCTTGGGTTCGACTTATTCGCATCAATGCCCAATTGCTCCCGTACGGCCTTTAAATCCAACTGCATATGGCCCACCGAAACCAACTCGCTGAGCGCACTGTATCGAATAAAGCGGCTATCGACTTCGAAAAAGGCCCTCAGTTGCTCTCGGGTGTCGCTGCGCCCAAAGCCATCGGTGCCAAGGACTCTCAACGGCGCATGGATGGCCACACGAAGCTGTTCAGGCAGGGCTTTGACATAGTCTGACACCGCGATCACCGGGGCATCACCCCACGCTTGGTTATTCAAAACCTCACTGACGTGGCAGGTTGCGGTGTCATCCAGAGGATTCAGCAGCATAGCGCGCTGGCAGTCCTGTACGTCCCGCGCAAGCTCGGTGTAACTGGTTACGCTATAAACCTGCACCTGCACCCCATAGTCGTCTACCAAGCGTCGGGCGGCTTCACGAGCCTCGGGCAGCAGCGTGCCGCTACCGAGCAATCTGACCTTTGGTGCCGAAGATTCGCCCAAGGTTTCAAGCAGATACATGCCCTTGACGATGTCCGTTTCCACGCCTTCTGGCATGGCGGGATGCTGGTAAGCCTCGTTCATGAGCGTCAGGTAGTAATAAACCGGGGCCTGCTCTACGTACATATGCTGCAATCCTCGCTGAATGATCACAGCCAGTTCGAAGGCATAGGCTGGATCGTAGCTGATGCAGTTGGGCACCGTAGACGACAGCAGATGCGAGTGCCCGTCCTGGTGCTGCAGACCCTCGCCGTTCAGGGTCGTGCGACCGGCGGTACCGCCCAGCAAGAACCCCTTGGCCTGCAGGTCTCCGGCTGCCCAAGCTAGGTCACCGATTCGCTGAAAGCCAAACATGGAGTAATAAATGTAGAAAGGCAGCAAGGTGTACTGATGGGTGGAATAGGAGGTAGCCGCTGCCATCCATGCGGCAAAGGCACCTGCCTCATTGATGCCCTCTTCCAGTACCTGTCCTGTCTTAGACTCTTTGTAAGCTGCCAGTTCGTCAGAATCTTCTGGCTCGTAAAGCTGGCCCTCGGAAGAATATATGCCCAACTGACGGAACATGCCCTCCATGCCAAAGGTTCGCGCCTCATCGGGCACGATGGGTACCACCCGCTTGCCAAGATTTTTATCCCGCAGCAACGTCGCCAAGATCCGAACGAACGCCATGGTGGAGCTGATCTCCCGCTTGCCGGTGCCTTCCAGCTGCGCTTTAAAGACGGACAGTTCTGGAATCGTGAGCGTCTGTTTGTCCACCACTCGGCGAGGCATAAACCCGCCTAGGCGCTCTCGGCACTGACGCATGTACTGTAGCTCGGAGGAATCTTCGGCAGGGCGATAATAGGGCACATCTTCTAGCTGCTCATCGCGCAGCGGCACATCGAATCGATCCCTAAAGTACTTAAGCTCAGCCAGATCCAGCTTCTTCACTTGATGGGTCGTATTCTCGGACTCACCGGCATCGCCCATGCCGTAGCCTTTCACGGTTTTGGCAAGGATAACCGTTGGTTGCCCCGAGTGGTTCACGGCCGCGTGATATGCCGCATACACCTTGTACGGGTCATGACCACCGCGGTTCAGACGATAGATGTCCTCGTCACTCAGGTGCTCGACCATCTCCAGCAACTCTGGATGTTTCGCAAAAAAGTGATCTCGAACGTATTTACCGCCCTTGGCTTTGAAGTTCTGGTACTCGCCGTCCACGGTTGCGTCCATGGCGCGCTGCATCAGGCCCTTACCATCGTTGGCGAACAGCGGGTCCCAATGCCGCCCCCACACTACCTTGATGACATTCCAGCCGGCGCCACGAAAATAGCCTTCTAGCTCTTGAATGATTTTGCCATTACCGCGCACCGGGCCATCCAGCCGTTGCAGATTGCAGTTCACTACAAAAATCAGGTTATCCAACTTCTCGCGTCCGGCTAGGGAGAGCGCCCCCAGAGACTCCGGCTCATCGCATTCACCATCACCCAGAAAGGCCCAAACCTTGCGGTCGCCCATTTCCACTAAACCCCGAGAGTCCAGGTACTTCATGACGTGAGCTTGGTAGATAGCCTGCAGTGGCCCAAGTCCCATGGACACGGTTGGAAACTGCCAATAGTCCGGCATCAGCCATGGATGGGGATAGGACGACAGACCGTTATTACCGGTCTCTCGTCGGAAGTTATCCAGCTGCTCCTCGGTCAAACGACCCTCTAAAAACGAGCGGGCATAAATGCCCGGGGATGCATGACCCTGAAAATACACAAGGTCGCCGGATCGATTGGTTTCCTGCTCCGATTCCGCTGGAACCGGCGCTCGAAAAAAGTAGTTAAAACCCACGTCATAAAGGGTCGCAGAGGAGGCGAAGCTTGAAATATGTCCGCCCAGATCCCCAGGACGCCGGTTCGCTCTAACCACCATGGCCAGAGCATTCCAACGAATCAGGCTGCGTATCCGACGCTCCATGAACAAATCTCCGGGCATGGGACTTTCGTCTACTACCGGGATCGTGTTGCGGTATGGCGTCGACACCGCAAATGGCAGGCTGGCGCCGGTGCGTGTCAAACGACCTGCAAGGCTTTGCAGTAGAGCGGATGCGGCTGCCACACCCTCTCGTTTAAGAACGCCCTCTAGGGCTTCGAGCCATTCCTCTTGTTCTTCTGCATCAAACCCTTTGAGGTCCGGATGATTCACGCAATTACTCCTTGAATAACATTGGGTCCTAAGTCGCTAGGACGTCTAAAAACAAACGGCGGTGCAAAGGCACTAATAATTTGGGCCATTCAAAATACGGACCCGGATCCTCTTTCCGTCCGGGAGCGATCTCTTGATGCCCGACAATGCCATCCGGACTCAAGCTTGGATAACGAAGACAAAGAGCAGCACAAAGATCGATCAAGGCCGAGTACTGGGCATCGGTATACGATTGATGCCAAGTACCTTCAAGCTCGATGCCTAAACTGAATTGGTTACAACCCTGTCGGCCCTTCCAACCGGAATGCCCGGCGTGCCACGCACCCCGATCGAAGGGAACGAACTGTTCAACCTGTGCGTTTCGATCAATAAATACATGGGGCGACACGCGCAGCCCCTCAAGATCCGCAAAACTGGGATCGGCTTTACAGTCCAGCTCCCCGGTAAACAGTTGGGATGGCAAACCCGTGCCAAACTGTCCTTCCGGAAGTGAAATACAGTGAACGACAATCAGCTCAGCTGAGAATTCGGACTGGAACCCTGCGGCACTTCCCCCATCGGAACGAGGCGTATCGCAATGCTGACTTGGACACCATTGGGCGTTATTTAGGCAATGAGTCTCATCAATAACCATGTCATCATTATTGCACGGTTACATGACATGTGTGTGACAAGAGCCAACAAAGTACGATGGATATTGCCCACGACATGTTGACCTGACCTACGACTTAACCCGAGACCGATAAAAACTGACTTAGAGCGTGAGCTATCCGATGCCTACCGAGCTGCATTTTCATCCCATAGATTTAAACAGCCTTAACGAAGCTGTTTTCAACAACGTAACTCAAGCGCTCTTGGAAGACCTCGGTGCTGGTGATATTTCCGCCAGTCTCATCGGCGCTGACACCCAGGCCAGCGCCAGAGTGATCACCCGGGAAAGCGGTGTCTTTTGTGGCACAGCGTGGGTTAACGAGACCCTGAGGCAGATCGACCCAACATTAAAGATTCGTTGGCAGATAGAAGACGGCCACGCGCTTACACCCAACCAAGTCCTATTCGAGCTCAGCGGCCAAGCCCGAGGTTTACTCAGCGCTGAGCGCACTATGCTCAATTTCATCCAGTTACTGTCAGGCACCGCGACTCGAACCGCCCAATATGTAGCGCTGATATCACAAACCCAAACCAAGCTACTGGACACGAGGAAAACCGTACCCGGATTGCGTCTGGCCCAAAAGTACGCCGTTAAATGCGGGGGCGGCCACAATCATCGTATCGGTTTATTCGATGCTTTCTTGCTCAAAGAGAATCACATTTTCGCCGCCGGCAGCATTAGCCAAGCGATCAAGTCAGCACAAACCGCCTTTCCCGGCAAACCAATCGAAGTCGAAGTCGAAGACCTGAATGAGCTAGCGGAAGCTATGAGCGCTGGCGCAGACATCGCCTTGATCGACAACTTCTCCATCGCCGATACCCAAACCGCCGTAGCGCTGACTCGAGGAAAGATGGTCTTGGAAGCGTCCGGTGGCATTACCCAGGACAGCATTGGAGCCATCGCCGAAACCGGTGTGGACTACATTTCCTGCGGCGATCTGACCAAGGGCGTCGAACCCTTGGATTTGTCCATGCGATTCTTACTGGACTAGGCGGCCCTAGTCGCGCAAGTACGGCTTTAAAACCGCCAAGTCTCCGTCGATATCGCCGCCCGCGTCCAGCCCCAGCAAGTGACGCACTAGGGGATAGACATGTACGTTATCGATTGGGGGAATACGCGTCATGGGTGGGATGGCCGGCCCCGCCGCGTAAAAGATACCCTGCATGGTCGGTGTGCTCGCAGGCAAGTAGCCATGGGCACCCATGGGCGGGGGGCGCCCACGACCTTGTTTCAAGCTGATGTATCTGGGTGCATCGACCACCGCCACCAGGTCTGGAATTCTTGGGCCGCGCTCCGGGAAGTTTAGCCGCGCCGGGAATTGCTCTGGCCGCAGTACGGTCAAACCCTCAACACCCGCTAGGGCGGCCAAACTGCGACCCAACAGCTGGGCATCGTCACTGTAAAAAAATCCGTAGGCGCCACCGAGTATGATGCGGTTGCTGCCCCGCCATTGCTGCAAATCAATATAGTCCGCTAGAAATACGCGCTGACCCGCATCTACCCGCTGCATCCCATGATCGGATACCACCATGAGATATACCGGCTGCTCAATCTGAGCCAAACCAGCAATCAGGCGCCCAACCTGCTTATCGACGCTGGCGATGGCTCCCGGCAGTTGCGCGCTGTCAGGACCAAATCGGTGCCCTACGGAATCGACCGTGGAGAAGTACATTGTGACTAAGTTTGGGCGCTGTCCCTCAGCAAGAGCCAACCAACCTAGGACTTGATCTACCCGCTTATGATTGGGAATGCTGCCGTCGTAGATTTTATAATAGCTGGGACGGATGCCCTGAACATCGGCTTCGCTACCAACCCAAAAAAAACTCGCTGCCCGCATCCCTGCTTTTTCCACAGCCACCCACAGTGGCTCACCGCCATACCAACTGCCATCCTCCACTGCCGACCGGTCGCCTAGGCGATAGCGCGCGTCCCGCTGACGATCATAAAACCCATTGCCAATGATGCCGTGACGACCCGGATATAGACCGGTAGCAATACTGTAGTGATTAGAAAACGTGCTGCTGGGAAATCCCGGCACAAGACCCCCCGCAGCCAGCCCACTGTCGGCCAAGCGCTTTAGGTTCGTACTTTGATCTGGATACTTTTCCAGATAATCGGCCCTGAAACCGTCCAAGGAAAGCAGCACCACGATGGGTCGTTCGCTGGCTTGTTTTTCAATCGCAAAACTCGAGACGGGCCATAGGGCGGAAGCCAAGAGCACCGCGAGCAGTGAGCACAGGAACGGGTAGAGTCTCAAACTTGGCTCTAACTCAGCGGATGTTGAACTGTTCTCGTACATTATCGCCTAGGGCCTTTTAAGTGGGTCTAACCAAGGCTCGAAGTTTGATATCCATGCAGATCAGTCTAATCGATGGATAGATAGACTGACTGCGCCTCAAGACTGCGGAAGAAATTCGTGAAGGGTCTTACCCAGCGCCTGTTTTAAGGGGTCCAGGTGAGTCTCAAAGTCTTGCCAATTTTCCACACCGGACTTAAAGATAGGCTGCCGGACTTGCTCTGAAGAGGGCGTTTTTACCGCCCTTTCGGTTTTCCAGAAGTTCAGGCACGCGTCTTCAAAAGGCAAGTTGCAATAAGCAAGGATGCGGTGCACTTGGGTCTCAAGATCATCAACAACGTCTTCATACTGCACGTGCAGGATTTCATTCGGGAAACACTGATGCCAAAAATCCATCAGTCCCACGTAGTCCCGGTAATAATGACCTAAGTCCTCTAGGTTGTATGAAAACTCCTGCCCTTCTGCAAATAGCTGCTTGAAGCAACTGAAGGTGCAGGACAAGGGGTGACGTCGAGCGTCGATTATTTTGGCATTGGGTAAAATGCGCTTTATCAGCCCTATGTGACGGAAGTTGTTGGGCATCTTATCAATGAAAAAAGGTGCCTCTTGTCGATGCGTGCGGGTGTCTTCAATGTAGGTTCGCCCAAATTCGCTCAGCTCATCGGCACTTAAATCCGCTATCGCCCGAGGATAGTTGAGTCGATCAAAGTCTTTGTTGCGAGAGCGCAACTGATGAACCGCAGACAAGATATTGGGTAGCTCTTGAGTGCCGTCCACTTGAGAGTGACTGGATAGAATTTGTTCTAACAACGTGGATCCGGCTCTCGGCATGCCTACGATGAATATAGGATCTGTGGCTTCAAACCCACCACGAGAAGGCTCCAAAGCTTTGAAAACCCGCCTTTGTTCCTCGAATTCTTCGGACATGTGTTGAGCGATATATCGCGATTCAGCCCGCTTAATCAGGTTGCCGCTAGCGTAATTCGAAAACGCCAAGTCGTATTCGCGCCTATCCTCATAGGCTTTGCCTAGCCCGAAGTACAAATAGACACGATCCATTTTTCTCAGTGCGGGATTTTTGAGAAGGTTCTCCATCCGAGCAACTTCGCTCTCCTCAAACTTATATGTCTTAAGGTTTGCCAAGGACTGCCAAGCCTCACCGTGAATCACACCATCCCTACAGGCCTCTTGGTAGCACTTAATCGCCGCATCGGTGTCTCCGACGGTCTTGAGCGCATGCCCTTTCGACGTCAAGGTAACAGGCTCACCGGGCATCGCCGTCAGCAGCTCGTCAAACAGGGTTAGTGCGGTTTCGTAGTCACCAAGCTGCATAGAGATCACGGCGAACTGTGACTTGAAATACAAATTATCTTTGTCGTTTTCGAACAATTCCTGTGCGTGTTCCCGTGCCTCCACCAACTTCTGCCGCTTTCTCAGCACGTTAATGTAATCCGTCTTCAACGGAATATTTTGGGGTTCAAAGAGGACGGCACTCTCCAGCAGAAACTCGGCCTCATCAAAAACATTCATCTTCCCAGCGATTTGCGCCAGCAACCGCATAGCTTCCACATGATGGGGATTTTCGGCCAGAAACTCTCGGCAAGCTTGCTCCGCCTTTGCCACGGAGCCCTGTGACAACATATCCAAAGAATAGATAAGCGGTTTAGGCATGTTGACCAAGCGCTGTAGGTGCGGCTTGATTCTCTCAGCCTCTTGCACTCGACCAGCGGCAAGTAATATCTCCGCCTGCCCACGCCAGCTCACGTGTAGGGAGGGGTTTTCTTCTGTCGCCCGCCCGAAAGCAGCCAGTGCGCCTTGCGCGTTGCCGTCGGCCCTTAGTATGTGGCCTCTCTCCTGAAACGCTCGACCATGCCTTGGATACATCTGAATCAGTTTATCCAGGAGCGCCATCGCCGCTCTGGGCTTCCCAAGTTTTCGAGCACACACCGCTTGCAGATACAGAGTTTCGCTGCTTTCCGCAGGCTCGCGGGTTAACAGCCGTAACGCTTCGTGATAGTCACCAGCTTCTATGGCTTGTTTTATTGATTGGTGCGAATCCGCTTCCAACGCCTACTCCCTCAAAAAAAAAGCTCCCTAAAAAGGGAGCTTTATTATTACACCGACTCGTTTTAAGCGTTAGAACTTATAGTTAAGTCTTACGCCCATCGTCATCGGTCTTGCGTAGGTCACTCGAGGTCTGTCGTTAACGTAGTTCCTGGTAAGCTCCGCACGCTTATCAGTAAGGTTGTCCACATAGACCGTCGCATCCCAATCGTCGGTTGTTACACCGGCGCTCACACCCATCATCGTCCAACCTTGGACGCGATCCCGGTTGATTATGATGATGTCGCTGTAGGATTCGTCGGAGTAAGCGATGTTATACATCACATGGGCACCCCAGCCATTGGCTAAACTCCAGTCGTAGCGAGCATTAGCATTGAATTGGAGTTCCGGTGCGAAGGCCAGCGAATCGCCTACTCGGACGTCGTTCGTTGGAATCAGCTTATCCGTAATTTCCGTATCGAGCAGTGAGAAAGATGCGCCTATGGCTAGACCCGGTACCGACGGTGTCAACCAAGTTACCGTTCCCTCTAAGCCCTTCACTTCCGCGTTAGCAGCGTTATCTGAGAAAAACAGATTCACGATGCTTGGATCGAAAATCGTCGTCTGCAATCGGTCGATCTCTGCAAAGAAAGCGCTGCCGTTGATACGCAACGTACCGTCGGCCAAGTCTGCCTTCCAACCCAACTCATAGTTGGTGACATCGTCTGTCTCCAGCTCGAACGGGACCTCATAACCATTTGGACCCTGCGCGCCACCCGGACGGTTCAGCAGCCCAGGTCGATACCCTTCTGAGTAGGTGGCATACAACAGCACGTCGTCGGAGAGTGTGTAACTCATGGTCACCTTAATGATGGTACCCGAAGCACTGGCCACATCCGGCGCATCAATTGCCCTTAGGAATGCCCGAATTTCGGATTCGCTAACCGCGGCTGGAGCGGTGACATACCGGCCGCGACCGACACTATAAGGGTCGCCCGCCTGCCAAATGGCAAGTGCTTCATCAAAAGTCGTACCGGACTCAAGGGTGGGTCTAAACGAGCAGTCGCCGACAAAGGTCAGAGAGCCATCCCCATCGTACAAATCGGTTATGTTTGTACCGAAGGCATCTTGGTCGCCCACGAAGAATGGATTGCAGAAGGTTGCGTTAGCACCGCCTTCAAGATCAACCTCTACGTCGTAATAGCGGGCCCCGAATGTTCCCGAGAGCTTATCGGTGAAGTCATAACTCACCTCACCAAAAAGTGCGTATTGCTTGTCGGTTCTACGCACATCGTTACGGAAAACCGTATCTTTAGGGTAGGGTCCTTCCTCAGTAATCACAGAACCCGGGAATGGGTTGTTGGGGATGGCATCTTGGATCGATTGGCCTGGATAGAAGCCGTAGAAATCAATCTTGTTGACACTGGGATAGCTGAAGTCAACCCGCTCTTCTAGCTCTAGATCACTGTAGAACGCACCAGCGGTAAATCTAAGATCTTTGGATTGATCCGTGCTAATGCGAATCTCGTGGGTTTGCACCTTGGTTTCAGAATAGCTAAGGGCATATAAATCAGGCTCATAGCAGGTGCCAAAAGACTGATTCAGCTGCGGAACGGTTTGATAGCTACTCGCGTATTCCGGGTAACTGACCGAAGCATCACAGATGTAGTAAGGGATGTATTGACCGACGAACATATAGTCCGTGTAGTCAACGATCTGGTCTGACTCACGCTCGGTATAAGCGCCGGTGTAAATCACTTCCAGTTCGCCGATGCGCCCTTCCAACGTCCAGTTGAAGTTATCGAAGGAATCTTCGAGATGATCAGGGCTATATCGCTGAATGCTTGGAGAATCGCTACCCAACGTTGGATCCGCGGTAAACGTGCCGTCGGTTTCGAGCTCTTGGGTCATGGCACCCAGCAAAAGACTCCAGTCCTCGTTGATCTCTGCTCGCAGGGACAGGCGGCCACCGGTATAAAGCGTATCGTTAAAGTCACTTTCCACCAGTGCTGCGTTGTTAGCCGCACGGAAATCTACCTGAGAGTTCGGATCGTATGGATCGAATGGAATACGATCACCGGTGTACGCCACTTGGTCTGGCACGCTATTGATATATGTCGCAGAATTAAAGCCTGCACGAACGGCCGAGACCGGCACTCCATTCGTTCGCACATAGCCTGCGTCACGAAAACGCGCGCTTTCTTGCGCTGTTATCGACCCCGGAACGTTATCGACCCATCCGCCTTGATCGTCGCGATAGGCAACGGCACGGACAGCGAAGGTGTCAGAAATAGGCAAGTTGTACATCACTTCGAACTTGTTGCTTCCTTCACCTTCCTTGGTGTTAGAACCGTCAAAGCTGAGGCGGCCGTAGGCCCCGGAAAAATCCGGCTTGTTCGTGATTAACCGCACTGTGCCAGCCTGTGAGCTTGCACCAAAGAGCGTGCCCTGCGGGCCTTTGAGAACCTCGACGCGATTTAAGTCAGCCGCGTAGACATCTAAGTTTCGACCCGGTTGAGCCAAAGGCTGTTCGTCTAGGTACAAGGCAACATTCGGTGCAATACCCGCGACGCCGGCCGTCGTCAGGTTTGGTGTCGTGGACGCGATGCCTCGTATGTAAATTGTATTTTGTCCCGGGCCACTGCCACCGGCGGTCACGCCAGGCAGTTGGATCAGATAGTCTTCGAAATTAGTGATGCCGAAGTCTTCAAGCGAGTCGCTGGTCAGCGCTTCGACGGTTACCGGAATATCTTGGGTACTTGCAGCCCGCTTGGTCGCCGTTACCACGACCTCTTCGATCACACCTTGTTCGGCGCCAGCTTGATTTGCCGTCATCGATACAAGTGCGGCAACAACTGCTTGGTTTACTTTGCTCCGTTGAAACTTCACATGCTCTCCTTTTACTGATGACTCGGTTATGCGAGCCATTTCTCAGAACCGGAGGATGCGTCTGCAATTTGCTTATCGAGCAAAAGTTTCGTAGACGAATTATAAATTTCGTCTTTACCCTCCGGATATCCGGCCAAGCTTACATCAAAACCAAACCAAATAGCGCTTTTCTTCGATAAAAAGCCGCATGAGGATCTGATGTACAAAGGAGCCCTCAACAAGCTATCTGCGCTTTTCTTTTGACCACTAAGCATTCAAACTGATCCTTAGCGTTGAATTGCTTCGTTTGCTTAAGAAACGCCCTGTCGAGGGGCGTGACCCGAGCCACAATTGGGCGTATACAGCGCCCTGCCAGCGTCGCTCAACGTTTCAGCGATGCTATCTACAACACCCTAGGGACACGCGGAAAGGACAAAGCAGTCACATGAGCCAAGAAGTAGACGTCTTAATCACGATCCGCAAGATCATACGGGCCACCGACCTTTATTCTCGCCAGCTGAGCAAAAAGTCCGGTTTGACCGCGCCACAACTGCTGGTTTTGCAGGCAATTCAAGAAATGGGTGCGGTTGCCATTTCCAGACTGTCTACCCATGTCAGCTTGAGCCAAGCCACAGTCACCAGCATTTTGGATCGCTTAGAAAGCCGCGATCTGGTGGCCCGACACAGAAGCACCATGGACAAACGCGTCGTCCACGCCACCCTCACACCTGAGGGCGAAGCAATGATTGTGCAAGCGCCCAAGCCTCTTCAGGATGTCTTTAGCGCGGCTTTTGAAAAACTGGAGGAATGGGAGAAGTCGATGATCGTAGCCTCACTCCAGCGCGTCGCTTCAATGATGAACGCCGAACACATCGACGCATCACCCATGCTGCACGTTGGTATCGCCGATGAACCGGCAGCCCAACAAGAGACCAGCATTCATAACCCTCAAACAGGCCCATGAACTGCACGACTACGTTGAACCCAGCGGTGCGAGCCATTTGGTTCCAGCCGGCCGGTCATCGTTTTTCGCCGCCTAAATTTAAACCTTTGTGGAATCACTAGCAGTCGATGTTTGAGGCCGCACCCACCCTTGGCCCCATGACTTTAAGCGTTTTTGTGGGGGCTGCTCTGGGCTGGCTAGCGCTTATTGCCGCCAGGTTGTACGCAGCACAATTGCAGGCAACGCTCCAACCGCTGGAGTGCGCGGAAGAAACCGAAAAGTTAATCGCGATCCCCGACGGCAGCAGCTCAAACCACCACCAATGGCTCAGAGAACTCATCTTTGGCGCAGCTTTGGGTAGCGCCTTGGCCGCGGCTCTGGTGCTGCGTTTCAGCATTTCTACCGAACTGGCGTTAGCCGCAGTCCTTACGCTTGGTCTATTGGTTTTGACGGTAATAGACCAGCGACACATGCTGCTCCCAGACAGCCTGACCCTTCCACTAGTTTGGTTGGGGTTGCTCTGCAATATCCCCGGGTACTTCACCAATCTTCAAGACGCGGTAATCGGCGCAGTGTTGGGTTACGGCTCTCTGTGGAGTATTTACTGGTTGTTCAAGTTAGTGCGCAGCAAAGAAGGGCTGGGGTACGGCGACTTCAAACTAACGGCTGCCCTAGGTGCTTGGCTTGGCTGGCAGGCACTGCCAGGCATCATCTTTACCGCCGCATTGGTTGGCGCTTGTATTGGGTTAGCTCAGGTGATCATCAAAAAAAGGCAGCGCGACCAGCCTCTGCCCTTCGGGCCGTTTTTGGCCGCTGCCGGTTTTGTCGTTATGTGCACGGGATGGCAAGGCCCATGGCTTTTGAGCGTCTGAGCCCTCTAGATGCCTTAGCCGCTTTGCTGCCACGGTGACAGGCTTTCCTCGCCCAACCATGGCCCGTGTTGACGACGTCTGGTCTAGCTTTTGAAAGTAACCGTGTCTTCCAACGGCGCTCGCTCGGTAATGGCTTCGTTAACCTTCATGCTTGTGTCTTCGTAGCCGAAGCTAATACCAAACAACACCTTAACCTCAGGGCCAAGACCGAAGGCTGCCCGCACCAGGTCCGGGTGGTGGCCCATGGTGCCTTGAGCGCATGACGCTAAGCCATTGGCGGTCATGGCCAGCATCAAGGTCTGAGCGTACATGCCCACATCCCAAGCACTACCCAAACCAAAGCCCTCGTCCATACAAAGGAAAGCCACGTGAGGCGCATCAAACAGCTCAAAGTTACGAAAACTCGCCGCCGCCCGAGCCGGCTTATCGTCCCAAGAGATGTCCATGGCCCGATACAGCACCGCCGCACACTCCCTGCGTCGATCTTTATATATCTGACCTATGGTGCCCTTGGGGTCTTTGTGATCTTGGTCAGGGGCAACTTTTGACTGCACCCGCTCCATCATTTGCGCTCGCAAACCGTCACGCAGAGAACCCGATGCAACAAAGGTCTGCCAGGGCTGCATATTGGTCCCAGACGGCGACCAGCGAGCGATATCAAAAACGTTATTCAGTACCTCTTGAGGTACCGGACGATCGAGAAAACCACGAACCGAGCGGCGCGACTTCACGGCCTCTTCAAAAGACATTGCTGACATACAACTTCCAAGTACTACTTCCAGCTGATCAGAATAACACTGTTTGCCCAGCGGCTCATGATAGCGCCACCCCTCACTTCAGCTGATCGCGCCGTTCAGCACCTTTGCCCGCATGCTCACGGAGCAGCGGAAAGATAACTAACGCTAGGTATATGGTTGGTTGCCCCGCATCCACTGAGGTTCGTGTTTGTTAGATCACGAAAGTTTCTTCGCCAAAGCAGTTTTGACGCGTCACGACCATCGAATTTAACAGTTCGTTAAAGCCGATCTGAAAAGATGCCCTAAATCCCTTGGAATTGAGGGCGCTGGTAATCGATCGAGGCGTTATGACCGTGGTCGTGGACACATTTTTGTTTTTCACACATAAGAAATTGGGGTCAAGAAGACACCAAAAACCGGCCAGGTTTTGGCCTTTCATTTAGACCTCTAAATATTGTTTAACCTGTTGTTTTATATAACTTTTTTAAGACTAAAAAATATTTGACACCGCCGCAAAAAAGCGGATGATGCCGCATCTTTCAGCAGCCAGATATCGACGGCTGGAACAACAAACTTGGTGATAGGACAAGCCAATGAGCCCACGGGATACAGACCTACAATCAGACGTAACCTACATTTCAGACCCTTATGTCACATCCCCTGCACGCAACAGCCGCGCCGGTCAGTTGGCGGTAGAGCTGGCTGCAGAAAAGAAGCGCCTGCAGGATGAGTTGCGCGAGCTGCAGGCCGAGAACGATGACCTGAAGTCCACTACACCAGTGGGCACCAAGGACTGGTATGTAAAGTGGGTGGCTACGGCCTTGTCCGTCAGTGGTATCTTTTTGATGTCGGCAGGTTTGGTCATGCAGGGACAGATCGCCTATGTCATCAGCGCCGTCGGCTGGTTATTCGTCGGCATGCAATGGGGTGACCGAGCCATCATGATCGGCAGCTCCATTAGTGCCACTGCCGTGTTAATGGACCTGGTTAGGTCACTGACTACTTAATCAATCGGTACCGGTCTGGACAGATGGGTCGTAAAAACCCAGCGACCCGTACATGTCGATACCAGCAACACGCCGGGCTGCCGTGGATAGCTGAGCAATGCGCTCCTTGGGCAAATCTAAGTATTGATTCTCTTCTTGGCGCACCCAGCCCAGTGAGTAAGTCAGAATGACCCCGTAGCGCCAGTCTTGAGACACATTGGCACCGGCCCCATGCAGCAAGCCCCCGGCCCAGAATAAGACAGAACCCGCAGGCATCTCGGCCCTGATTACCTCATCGGGCCGCGGTTCGCGGTCAGCAGCCCAGGTATGACTGCCTGGCACGATCAAGGTTGCCCCGTTGTCGGCTCGAAAGTCGGAAATTGCCCACATGCTAGCCACGATGATTTTAGGACGTGGCAGAGCGAAGAACGAAAAGGGATCCTCTTCCCGATGCAGAACTTGCTCCCGGGCGCCTGGCCCGACCTCCAACGCCGCGGTTACATGGGTTTGATAGCCGTGTTCGGCGTTTCCTAACAGATAGTCATCACAGATCTTCATGGACAATGGGTGGGTTAACAAAGCATCCGTCACAGCTTCCGACCTGGCGATTAGCGCTGGCACGCGCCGGGTTCGCCCTGGGTAGAAATCCTCAGGGGAATCATCCTCGGCCACTCGAACCGAAGACATGTGCGGAGACAATTGATCGACAATGGATTGACGCAGCCCATTGCTGATCACGTCGGTTACCACCGCGCAGCCGGCTTCTGCAAAAGCCTGAGAAATCTCGGCGGCAGGCGCTTGATTGGAAAAATGTGGGATAGACATGCTTCCTCCTTGGGTATCCGATAGCCACAAACGGCTTTGTTAAACCGATTAACTCTTGGCGTAATCCACCGCCAGCCATCGCTCGGGCCGCACGCGCACGCCAATTTCTTTTTCAATGCCAGCGGCTTGGGCGTACTGCCGGCCCTGCTTTTCGCCCAAATAACGATGAGCCATAGACAACAGCTCGTCGAAGGTCACGGGGCTAACACTCGTCACAGGACCTTCAGCGCTCACGTAGGAATAAGGCAGGGCCTCGCTCTGAACCACCAAACTGACACGCTGCCCCACCGCCAGCAGCTTACCCTTGCGGGAATCAGCAGCCACGATCATGAAAATCTCCCCTCCGGGCCGATAGTCGTACCACAAGGGGGCAGTGAGCGGGCCAGACCCAGCATCGTTGATGGCTAGCACCCCGATGCGGACCTCACTCAGGTAGGCTTCTTTTTCGTCTTGAGTCATTTTTGTCATGGTACTTTTATCCTTTAGCCGCGGCACACTCCATGCCTAACTCGACGGTAACAAGAGATCACTCAGCCGTGGCCCGCCGGCTCGCTCTTGCGCTCCGCCGCATAACTGGCCTCCAGCGCTGTTTCCGTCAGATTCGACACAATTTCCCGCATGGTGGACTCTGGGGCATGGATCATGCGCGCGCGAATTGCGACTGCCATAGTCACCGCCTGCAATATGTCTCCGTTGGATACATCGCCGAGTATTTTCAAGTCATTGGCTAGGCCATTCATGATGGTGGTCAGCAGTTGATGCACCCGAACGCTGTCTTGCGTGTGTGGACTTAACGGGAACTGAATATCGAATGTGTCGCCGGTATCGGTGACCACTGAGTAAGGTAGATGATCCATAGTCGCTCCTGTTTTGGTTCAAGCAGACATCGCACACTCAGCGGCCAGAAGTCACCGATCTAAACCAGCGCCTGAGCCATCAACACCAAGCCAAGGGCAACGCTGAGCAAGCCGGCCAAGGCCAAAAAACGCACGCTATCGAGACGAGTCTCTGTCCATCCGACAAGCTGCAACAACACACGCAGGAAAATGGCTAAGAAAACCACGTTAACGCCAAAGCCCAGCAGAGGCAGCAAAAACTGTTCCTCGTAGACATCTAAAACAGCCGCTGCGATTCCAACCACCATGCCTAGTATGGCCACGCTTGGTAAGGCATTACTAAGCGTTTGGATGACAGAGTCAGCACCGGAAAAACGGGCGACGAGGCCAATCCAAAACAACATGACCGCGACAAATATCACAGCAGGCATCTGGAAATAAACGTTTGGTGACGAATGACCAATGGCGAGGTAGCCAACACCGGCAACCAGCGCAAAAACAGCGGCGATACGAAAACCGAGCCTTGGCGGCACATCGGCTGTTGATGGTGGTGTTGCCACGACGCTTAGCGAAATAGTAACGAAGCCTGCCAATGCAAAGGTAACCAGGGCAAAGCTGGCAACGTAGGGCAGCGTCATAAAGTTAAGCGGATCCTCAAAAAGCGGCACCAAGCTTACCAACATAAAAAGCAGCGCAACTTCTAGCAACATGACCTGCGCCATTGCCGCAGACCGTTTCAATGTAAACCCATTGGCCATCGCTATTACGATCAACGCACCAATGATCATAAAAAGTGCCGGTAAATCGACGATGCCTGAAAAATCTCGCATGTGGATATCTCCCCAAATATCAACTTATGGTGGTTAGGGTGCCACACTTCAACGGCGACTTCGCCCTAAGTGCTTAGGTCACCGGGCGAAGGTGCGGGGATAAGCACACGTTTCGATCACCACCCTCAGGTGCGTTTGGAATTGGCACCAATCGGGTCCGGGGAAAGTGGCCCTATTTTTTATCCCTCTTCCAAGTGCCACCGTAGACATAGGTGTCTGGGTAACGGCTCTTCACGGACTTCAAACAAGCCTCACAAAGAAAGTGCCAGTCGAGGCTGAGGTATCGACATCTGAACAGCACGTCTTTTGGTTGGCGGCAATGGGCGCAGTCCTTTTCTCTCTTTCTCAAATTCGCCGTCTCAAATTCGTTTACTCTCCGCCGTTAGTACAACCCAGTGTGGGGCATTCGTATTGCACGCACCGATGCTACTTGCTCTTTCCTGCAAGATTTCGCGCATAGGCTTTGACGGTCTCTTTGTATTCTTCCTCGGTCAGCGCCCACTGCTGCAAATCCGCATCTGCCCAGCCCATGGCCATGCCGGAGGCCGATCTACCCAGAGCCGAGGTCATTGACCGCGTCATCGCCAGCGCCGCAGCAGGCACCGCCAACAGCTCAGCGACCAGCTCTTCGGTCGTGCTTTCTAAGGAATCATCTAGCGCCACCCGTTGGGCCCAGCCACTTTGTTTCAGCTCATCACTGTAGACTTTGCGCGTGGTCATCACCCAGTCACGGGCTGTGGGCAGCCCTACCTCCCGGGCCAACAGCGGCGTACCGTTCCATACATTTGGAATACCCAACGCCAGTTCAGGAATGCGCAACACAGCGTTGTCGCTGATCACCCGAAAGTCACAGGCCGTGGCCATCAAGGCGCCGCCCCCAACCACGTGTCCGCGCATAGACGCCACGGTAACCTGAGGGATACGTTCCAGCTCCTCCAAGACACGTTGCCACGTCGCCGTTCGGTTACGGCGGGTAGACCAGTCGCCCTCAACCTTGGGGTAAGACGTTGTCTTAAGATCCGCACCAGAGCAAAAGGATTTTCCTTCTCCTGACAAAATGAGTAAGCGGATGTCCGGACGTTCCATCAGCTCGTTTAAGGTCGAAGCAATAACTTGTCGAATATCGTCATTCAGCGCATTTAGCTGCTTTGGCCGATCCAAAATCAATCGAACCGTTTGCTCCTCATAAACTACTCTTATGCCTTTGGCTTCTGACACTTTTCTTTACCTCTTCCTGATATTGGCCTTTGCTGATGTTTTCGATGCGGAACAACCGGTATCACACCCACTGAGCGCGCCAAGTTACCGATTCTTTGGCAATTTGATGGTCTAGTAATTGGTCACCGCGAATCCGCAGGCGCCGCCTGCAGTTGGGCAACAATCTCGTCATGCTTGGCCCGGGTCAAAGGGTAGCGAATTAAAGACAGGTACCCCAAGAACATGGGTAGAGCAAAACCGACTGTGTAGGTAATAAGCAATCCATCTAAGGCCTCAGCGGAGTTGCTTTGCCCCGGTTGAAAGCCAAAGACCAATTCAAGAATCATGAAACTCACACCAACACCAAATGCCGCACCTGCCTTGCTCGTAGTTGTTAGCAAGGCAAAGTAAAGCCCGGAGCGTTTTTTGCCGGACTTAAGCTCGTCGTCATCGGTAAGGTCCGCCATCATAGATCGCAACAGCGTAGGCGCAGCGCCAAAGGCCACGCCAAATAGAATCGTAAACGCCCATAAAACGATGACGTTACCAGCCTCGGCGAAGGGGATAACGCCGAGGTTTATGGTTACCGCATATATCAGCGCTATCTTGAGGGCGTTGTCTTTACCAAGTTTGTAGGCAAGCTTTAACCACAACGGCATGGCAAAAAAACTGGCAAGAAAATAGAAAAGTAAGGCGATGCTTGCATGCTCAGGCAGTTCAAAGTAATTGGCAGCAAAAAAGATATAGAGGGCGCCAGAAACCGCTGTTCCTAGGCCGGTCATCAGGTCAGCGATTAAAAGTCGCCACAGCACTGTGTTTTGAACGATGAGCTTCAGAGCTTGTTGCCATGGAATGCTGTTGGTATTGCCGCTTTTGCTATCGGGCACACCCATCAAGAGCGGCACCACAAGGAGCGGAAACAACAGCAAACAAAACCAGCCCATGCTGGCCACCTTGCTGGATTGATCCGCATTGCCAGTGAGTTCGAGAAATGCCGGAATCGCCAAAACGATGGTCATGCCGGCGATGGTGAACACTTCCCGCCAGCCAAATAGGCGAGAGCGCGCATCGTAGCTGGTTGAGAGTTCAGCCCCCCAGGACAAATGAGCGATCACCAACATCGTATAGCCGATGTACAAAACCAACAGCCAAAACATCAAATAGGTTGGTGTGACCGAATCCGGATTCGGCATAAAAACCATCCAGACAGATAGCATCAGAATAGGAATGGACAGCGCGACCCAATGCTTGCGGCGGCCCCAACGGGTCTCGAACTTGTCGATCGCCATACCCATGAGCGGGTCTGTCACCACATCCCACATGCGCGCCAAGGTGAAGATGATGCCAACCGTCGCTAGGGATAGACCCATACCCTCGCTGTAAAACCTTGGTAAATAAACCGCAACAGGCATACCCATTGCCGCCATCGGCATGGTAATGCCGGAGTAGG
>JAQWIX010000009.1 GCA_029248675.1 Pseudomonadales bacterium
GTTGCGGACAATCTGGTCCGGGTCTATGACCCGTTTGCCATTCTCCCGCCGTTTGGCTGATGGCTTGGTGCCCAGCACCTGACCTTCGCAAACCACGACGACGTCTTCGAGTACCATGCCTTCTTGGATGGGTCCGACGCAGATGCTGGTTGCCCCGGTCTTGGCATATTCTGCAAAGCTGTCCACATGCTTGGCTTGGATTTGACTTTTACGCAGTAGCTCGTCAAAGACCTCTCTGCGCCCGGCAGATTCAGCGACGAATAAAACCGGTTTGGACTGTGCGGCGATAAATTGCTGCAGAGCCGCAGCGGGAAGGTCAGCCTTGGCGTCAATGTGCAGATTGGGTAACTCGTTGCTGCTGAATCCTAGCTGGTGTTTGGCATAGTCGCCGCCCAAAACCACTCGGCGCTTAAGCTGCAACTGTTGGTTTAGCTCGTCGCATCCCAAGTAAAGCTGGGATGGAGGCAGGATAGGGCGCTCAACATCATGACGCAGTGACTCGTATCGAGTTTTGATCTCGCGTTCGAACGCTTGGGCAGATTCGGCGATTCCATCTTCGGTGAGGTACAGGGTTTCTTCCGGCAAGTAGTCAAACAGGCTGGCAAGCTCACCAAAAAACAATGGCATGTAGTACTCGACCCCATTGGGCACGATGTAGCTACTTACGTCTTGGTAGACACTGCATTGACGAACATCGACTTGGAAGGCGTCGTGCCAACGGTCGCGGAAGGCTCCAACGGCGTCATCGTCAAAGGGAAACTCTTTGGCAGGCAGCAGACTTAACCCATTGATGCGCTCGACGGTACGCTGAGAGTCTGGGTCGAAAGTCCGCAGGGTATCGATTTCGTCGTCCAGCAGATCGACGCGAACGGGTAGGGCTGCGCCCATGGGATAAATATCCATGAGAGCTCCGCGCACGGCGTACTGGCCCCGTTCAGTGACGGTTTCGACGCTTTGATAACCCGCTGCCTCTAGCATCAAACGCTGACTGGCCACATCAAAAGTCTGGCCGCATGCGAGGTCGAAACAGGCTCCGTCCAGATAGCTTACCGGCGGCACTTTTTGCATCAGGGTGGAGACCGGTACCGTTAACACGCCGTGGGTTGCGTTTCGAAGTGTTTGGAGAGTGCTCAAGCGTTCGGAGATGATGTCCTGATGAGGAGAAAACGCGTCGTAGGGCAAGGTTTCCCAGTCCGGAAAGCGCAGATTTTCAAGGTCAGAACCGTCGTTGTCGGTAAAAAAAGCGATGCCATCTCGCCAGCGATCTGACCGGGCAGGTTCTCTGGTAATTACCACACAGAGTTGTTCGACCCGTTTTGCCATTTGCACTACAGCCATCATGTCGCTGCTGCCGGCCAAGCCGGTCCAGTGCAGGCGCATGCCGGGCTGCTGGGGTAAGGCCCTGTCGGAGCTTATTTGAAGTGGATCCATGGGCGTTGAGCCGTCTTCCGAAGACGCGAGGGTAGTGGGCAAAAATCCTAGTCCTTTGGGTAGGCCAGTAGCACGCTGGCAAGGGCGCGCAGTTTACCCTCAGCAAACAGGGATGTCAGTGCTGAAGCAGCAGACAAGGGTTGGATTTTTCTTGGTTCAGCCGGCCGACCATTTTTTGTGTACGTGGCGTGAAAATACCCTGTGGCGAGTACTAGCGTAACAACTAAGGCTGGGCTAGAGTCGACTGGTCGTATCAAACGACACAACAAGCAGTACATTAATTGAGGGGGGAGAGGCCCAAGATTTAGCGCTGCGGCGCGAGTTCTTGGTGTGCGTAGCATTTATGGAACAGACCAATATTTTTGATCCAAACTACTTTCATAAAGTAGTCGATTGCCAATATGCCTGCCCGGCCCATACACCGGTGCCGGAATACATCCGCTTGATAGCGCAAGAAAAGTACACTGAAGCCTACATGCTGAACTGGGATTCCAACGTGTTTCCTGGGGTTCTCGGGCGTACCTGCGATCGTCCCTGCGAACCTGCTTGCCGGCGTGTACGTACAGAGGAAACTCCAGTCGCCATTTGCCGGCTCAAGCGTGCGGCAGCTGATAATAAAGGAGATGTCAGCGCTTACCTGCCCCATGTTCCTGAGCAGAAAAATGGCAAACGCATAGCGTTGATTGGCGCGGGACCGGCTTCACTGGCGGTGGCCCGAGATTTGCTGCCCTTCGGCTACGAGGTGCATCTGTTCGAGCAGGATGAAAAAGGCGGCGGCTTCATGCGCAGTCAAATACCGGCTTTCCGTCTGCCGGAAGAGGTGTTGGACGAAGAGGTGGATCGCATTCTGGATATGGGTGTCCACTGCCACTTTGGCCAAGCCATCGATAGCATGAAAGAGCTGATGGATCAGAATTTCGATGCCTATTTTGTCGGCACCGGCGCGCCACGAGGCAGAGATTTGGAATTGACCGGTCGCGAGGATGTGGATGAGTACATCCACATCGGCATTGATTGGCTCAGTAGTGTGGCTTTTGGGCACATTTCAGAGATTAAAGGCAAGGTTATCGTCATGGGGGGCGGTAACACGGCCATGGACTGCTGTCGTACGTCTTTGCGCTTGGGCGCCGAGTCGGTGAAAGTGGTAGTGCGCTCTGCATTCGAGGTGATGAAAGCATCTGAGTGGGAGAAAGAGGATGCCATGCGCGAGGGCATTCCGATTATCAACAATCGGCCACCCAAAGAATTTGTTCACGAAAACGGCAAACTCAAGGGCGTGTTGTTTGAGTGCGTAACGCCGGTTCGAGGCGAAGACGGTCGTTTGCGCTACGAGTCATCTGGCGAGCCTGACGAGTTTATCGAATGTGACCATGTGCTGATGGCTATTGGTCAGGACAATCATTGTCCGTGGATTGAGCGGGATCTGGGCATCGAGTTTGATAAGTGGGATTGTCCAAACTTGAACGAGGTCACCCTCCAGTCCACGAATCCGAGCATCTTCTTCGGCGGCGACAGCGCTTTTGGTCCCGAAAACATTATTTGGGCATCGGCTCATGCCCATCGGGCGGCGATTAGTATTCACCTTTATTGCCAGGGCAAGGATCTAATCAATGATCGGCCACCGGAAGGCGTAAACCTCTTGTCCACTAAGATGGGCGTCCACGAGTGGGCCTACGATGCGGCCCATGACCCTGCCGAGCGACATTCCGTACCGTTAGTTGAGCACGAATCGTCCCTCAACAATTTAAAAGTGGAAGTGGAGCTTGGGTTCGATGCCAAGCTGGCGGCTCAAGAGGCACAGCGCTGCTTGAACTGCGATGTGCAAACGGTCTTTACCGATAACCTGTGCATCGAATGTGACGCCTGCGTGGACATTTGTCCCATGGATTGCATCTCCTTCGTCGACAATCAGCCAGAAGAGGCCCTGCGTCTGAGTCTAACAGCACCCGCCCAAAACCTAGGCCAAGATCTCTACGTTTCTGGCGAGTTGAAAACCCAACGGGTCATGGTGAAGGACGAGGATGTTTGCCTGCACTGTGGCCTGTGCGCTGAACGTTGCCCCACCAACGCATGGGATATGCAGCGTTCTGTGGTCCACATTCCGCAACTGGGCTCCTTTGGAGAGTAAGGCTTATGACCACGAAATTTAATGATTTTGTCATTCGCTTTGCGAATGTGAACGGCTCCGGTTCTGCAAGCGCCAACGGTATGTTTGCGAAGGCCCTGTTCCGAATGGGTATCCCGGTGGCCACCCGAAACATTTTTCCTTCAAACATTCAGGGCCTACCAACCTGGTTTGAGGTGCGAGTCAGCGAGCAGGGGTATCTGGGGCGTCGCGAAGGTGTAGACATCATGGTTGCCATGAACGCCGAAACCTTTGCAGAAGACATTGCCAGTATTCTGCCCGGCGGTTATCTGCTGTACGACAACTCAAAGCCTTTGCCGCAGTCTATGGCCCGAGATGATATTCATGAAATCGGCATTCCCATTGCGAACATGATGCTGCCTGAATTTGCCGATCCAAAGCAGAGAAGTTTGTTTAAGAATATTACCTATCTTGGTGCCATGGCTGGACTTTTGAATATTGAGTTCGACGTAATCACTGGCATGGTAGCAACTCAATACAAGGGTAAGGACGCGCTTATCGAGCCCAATATTCGGGCTTTAGAACTTGGCCGAGATTATGCTCTGGAGTATCTGCAGGCGCCCTTGCCTCTGCAGGTGCGGCGCAGCGATGCGGTGGGCGATCGAATCATGATGGATGGTAATGATGCCGCCGGGCTGGGTAGCCTTTACGGTGGTGCTACGGTGTGTGCTTGGTATCCCATTACTCCGTCTACTTCTGTGGCTGAGAGCTTCGAGAATCACTGCAAAAAACTGCGGATTGATCCTGAAACCGGGCACAAGAATTACGCCTTTATGCAAGCCGAGGACGAGCTGTCCGCTATCGGTATTGTTATTGGCGCCGCCTGGAATGGCGCACGTTCCTTTACCGCCACCAGCGGTCCGGGCATATCCCTGATGTCGGAATTTATCGGCTTGGCATATTTTGCCGAGCTGCCCGCGGTGATTTGGGATATTCAACGCTCTGGCCCCTCGACTGGTATGCCCACTCGAACTCAGCAGGGTGACCTGATTGGCGCGGCCTATGCGTCACATGGTGACACCAAACACCCGCTGTTATTTCCAGCAACCCCCAAAGAGTGCTTTGAATTCGCCGCCGATGCCTTAGATCTGGCAGATCGTATGCAAACACCGATCTTGGTTCTAAGCGACCTTGAGTTGGGAATGAACGAGAACCTGAGCGACCCTCTGGAGTGGGACGACGCTCGACAGTACGATCGCGGTAAGGTGCTGTCGGCCAAAGACCTCGACGAAGTGGAGACGTTTGGCCGTTATTTGGATGTTGATGGCGACGGCGTAGGGTATCGGACGCTACCCGGTACCCATCCAGATAAGGGTGCATTTTTCACTCGAGGCACGTCTCGGGATGAATACGCAGCGTACACGGAATCTCCTGAGGCCTATCAGCGCAATATGGAGCGTTTGCAGCTCAAGTGGCAAACCGCCAGAAGCTTGGTGCCAAAGGCTGAGATTCAAAGCAGCGGTAATCGGGTAGGGGTTCTCTACTACGGCACGACATCGCTGCCGGTGCCGGAAGCCCTGGATAAGCTCGCTACCAGTGGTGTGCGGCTGGATACCTGTCGGGTCCGAGCCTTTCCTTTTGGCGACGAGGTTGCTGACTTTATCGCAGATCATGAATTGGTTTTTGTGGTTGAGCAAAATCGCGACGGCCAAATGCGTACCTTGCTTATTAACGAACTGGAAACGAACCCAGCCAAGCTAATACCTATTTTGTATTTTGCCGGGCTGTCCATTTCTGCCGATTACATTGATCAGCAGATCAGTGCCTATTACGAAGAACATAAATTGGCCCGTTTGACCGAGGTGACCTCATGACATTTGTAGCCAAACCACGCATCCATCACCCGAATCTTCCGGTCAACGAGTTGGGTCTGACCCGCCGTGATTACGAAGGCTCGGTTTCTACCCTATGTGCCGGCTGCGGCCACGACTCTGTTAGTGCAGCCATCGTTCAGGCCTGCGCGGAGCTGGCTTTACCGCCTCATCGTTTTGCCAAGGTTTCAGGGATTGGTTGTTCTTCAAAAACCCCCAGCTATTTTCTGAATCGCAGCCATGGTTTCAACTCGGTGCATGGCCGCATGCCCAGCGTTATGACCGGCGCCAATCTCGCCAACCGAGAACTGATGTGCATCGGCGTTTCCGGAGATGGCGACAGTGCGTCCATCGGTCTTGGCCAGTTTGCCCATGTGGTTCGGCGTCGTACCAACATGCTTTACTTGGTGGATAACAACGGCACCTATGGTTTAACCAAGGGTCAGTTTTCTGCTACCAATGACAAAGGCTCCACCAGCAAAAAAGGTATCCCCAACCTTTACGAACCCATCGACTTGGTGAGTATAGCCCTGCAGTTAGGCGCCAGTTTCGTCGGTCGTAGCTTCTCCGGCGACAAGCGTCAGTTGGTGCCTCTTATCAAAGCGGCCTTAAAGCACAAGGGTATGGCCTTTATCGACGTGATCTCGCCCTGTGTTGCCTTCAACAATCATAACGGCTCTACCAAGAGTTTTGATTTCGTGCGAGAACATACCAGTAGCGTGGTAAACGCTGATCTGATTCTAGGGCAGCCAGAGATCACCGCCGATTATGCAGAGGGAACCCACGAGGATGTGGCCATGCCCGATGGCAGCACCTTGCAGTTGTACAAGGTCGACGCGGACTACGATCCCTACGATCGTATTGGCGCTTTGAACTACGTTCAGAAAATGCAGGAGCAGGGTCAAGTCGCCACAGGCTTGCTCTACGTGGATCCAGACGCCGTGGAATGCCACGACATTATGGAGACTACGGGGCAACCTTTAAACGAGCTTGCCGAAGAGACCCTCTGCCCAGGTAACGATGTCTTAGCGTCCATCAACCAAGGCTATCGCTAGGGTCGGATTTTCCATCTGCTCGTTGTCACCTATGCCTGAGCACCAGCTCGGGCAGGCAGTCCGTGTTCGTGATTGGTGTGCGTGGACTAATGTTATCCCTTGGCACTTGGTGCTAGAATCGCGCGCCGTCAGAACACGCCTTTACCCTCTATCTCCAAGGCTATCGCTTGGGTGCATGATGGGTTTAAGCAAACCCTAGTGATTGTCCAAGGAGATACCGTGGCCCTAAACAACCTCGATGACTATTTTCCAGACTGGAAGGAGCGCGAAGCCCTTGCCGAAGCGATGATTCCGCTGATTGGTAAGCTTTATCGAAAGAACATTGTTGTCTATTGCTACGGACGGGCGCTATACAATCAAAGCGTGACCAAGCTGATGAAAGCCCATCGGTACGTGCGTCAGGTCGCTCAAAATGAGCTGTCAGAGTTTGAGACCTTTCCGCTGCTGCAGGCTATTGCGGGACTGGACCTTG
>JAQWIX010000038.1 GCA_029248675.1 Pseudomonadales bacterium
AGCCAAGTTTAAGTCCAGTGATCCTGCCGCCATATCCGTGGTTCCAGCATCCACTAGCGCCACAACCTTCGCGCTGTCGCCATCCCCCTGATAAAGCTTACCGTTCACTAAAGAAAGGGCGCCACGGCGGTTGCTGATGGTAGTGTCTTCCTGAATCGTTCCTTGTTGAACGTCAGCAAAGTGTCCGACTGCTGACTGGTTGTAGAGCGAAAAAACCTCGCTCGAAACGAGTTCGACAGCACCACTCACCAGCACGGTGTCCAACTCACCGTCTAAACCCAGCCCTATCGCGGCCCCTATTTCCGGCCCGCTGCCAGCTTGAGCCACCAGTTTTTGTACTTGTAGGGTGTCATAGCCTGCGCGTTGACGCGTGTTTTCAATCACGATGTCCCCACCAAACCGATCAGTAAGAACCACCTGACCCTCTTGTTCTTGAGCCTGCACGCCGGTTTGACCGGAAATTTTGTTAATGGCGGCAACCGCATCACTAACGTCATTACTGCTGATGCGAAAATTACCCGTGGCCACCTCGTTGATACGCAGGCTGTAGATTTGCGGGATCGAACTACCAGAAAACAGTGCGGCCTGTGTCTCTGCCTTGGCCTCGACACCCGTTGAAGCCTGTTGTTCATTAATTTTTTGAGCCAATTCAGCGGCACTGGCATCCGCTGACCACTGAAGCTGGACAATCTTGCCGTTGTTCCCGGTGAGTTTGATTTCGCTAGTGCCGGTGGTTCGCAGCACTTCGTCCCCGCTTGCGGCTGCAGCAAAAGCACCTTCACCAGCACTCAAATAGGAGTACGCACCTATCTCTTTGGACTCGAAGCCTGAGAACCGATGAGCAACAACATCTTGACCGCGGCTGCCAACTTGAAATTCACGGTATTGCTGCTCGCCTTTCAAAAGGCGCTGGCCGTTATATATACATGGAGCTGTTGGTCAGCCGATCGATTTCCGTCGTAAGCTGATCCACCTCAGCCTGTAACGCTGAGCGATCCATTTCTGCCGTCGAATTGGCCGCCTGCATGGCCAAGGTGCGAATGCGCTGTAGCATGGTTTTAACCTGCTCGATGGCACCATCGGCAGCGTTCATCAGGGAGGAGGCATCAGAAATGTTCTGAACGGCTTGAGCTTCCCAGGAAATCTGAGCGCCTAATGTAGAGCCGGCGTAAAAAGCCGAGGGGTCGTCCTTGGCGGAACCTAATGCAATACCAGTGCTTAGCCGCTCCATGGCGATGGCGGTTTGATCCGTACTTTGGGCCAATGACGCCCGCGCCATGATTGTCGAAGAATTTAACGAACTGATATAGGTCATTTGCCACGCCTCCAATTAAGCAGACACAAGCAAAATGCGAGCAAAATTTAACCCATTGTTTTATATCATTTTTTTACTTTTACCTTGGCGTCAAAAAATCGACGACTGGGAAAAACTCGTCTGCAAGTCCCAACGCGCCGCGGCAAGGGCATCATTTCTATCCCCTACCGTCGCGCCGTGATCTTCTAAAACTCTTATCTTCCCAAACACCTTTTTACGGAACGCCTACAGCAAGCATACTTTTGCCGAAATACGGTTGAGCAGGCAAAAAACTCGCCACCAAGCGTCGATATCGCCGCACACTCGCGGACGTTAGCGAGAGACTTGCCGATTTTCGCCACACACCACCCATTGCCCATTGCACGTCCAAACAGGGGGCTGCGAGGCGCCTAAAAGTTTGGCAGATAGCGCGATGGACCCAACGGGAATCGTCGCCATAGCTGGGTTTCACAAAGGGTAAAGTCTGCGCCTGACCGAGCTGGGCCGCTTAGCCAGATCAAGCAGGCCCGGAGGATCCCGCTGCCAAGTCTGTCGTTTTGGGTCAGAGGACGTCGGATCGTGCCCCGAGCCGAAAACTCAGTTCTCACAGGTTCAGCGGCGGTAGCAAATAGGCATCCAGCACGCCCAATGGGCCAAGGACTCGGTCAACCTCGGCACGCTCATTTGCTGGCAAGGCCTTAATTTCCCGCCGTATATGACACCGACTGACTTCGCTGTATTTGAGCGAGCGCATAGGCACAGGGCCCTCACCAAGATCCACCTCGCACCACTTCTCGCCTGCCGCAAGCGCTTCCCGAGAAACCCTTAGGAAAGGATGGTAGTTGTCTCGCATATGCTCAAAAAAGGGCATCAAGGTATCCGGCAGGGCATCGTCGGGCAGGTACTGCCCCTCGTCTGAGCGGGCATCGAAAACTCGATCCATATACTCGAGCATGGCCGGGGCACTGCCTTCAATCCAAGTGCGCGGCTCTGGATCTGCGGCGATGTGGGCTTTGAATAAGCCCGCAAAGGTGAAGTCTCCTAAGCTTGGGCGGTCTCCCAGCAAAAACAAGTGCTGCCCGTAGTGTTGATCCGCATGCTGCATAAGCTGTTCGAAGTCGCGTCGCACATGGGCAGCCTGATCTGGGCCGCAGCCCCGATTCGCGCAGGCGTTGAGGCCAAAATTATCGCGCACAAACTTAATCCGCTGCGCAGCCTCCGCGTGCTCGCTCTCAGTCAAACCCTCAGCCATAAACTTGCCGATGGAGTTGGCATAAAACCCAATGGCCACATGATCGATATTATGCGGATAGCACCAGCGACTGCTGATGGCATAACGGCCAAACCACTCATCCGCCCAATCCTCCAGCAGGTGCGCGGCAATACGCTGCACCGGTGCGCTTGGCATGATCGGCCGATCAGGATATTTCGCATTCAGCATCAGGCCAATTGGGGTCGAATCATGGATGAACCAGCCCTCTGGAGTTTCGAGACCCGGGATAAAGTGAGTCCCGGTGCGGGCCTCCATACGTGGACCCGTATCCTGAGTCTTTAGCTTGAACTCGTAGTCCACTCCCAAATAATTAAGCATGGCTTGGAGCTTACGGGTGAATAGGCTGTGCTCTCAGCCCCACATCACATATTTCCCGTCGAACATGACTACCTCCCTCTCAGGACCTAAGCCCCATTATCTAAATGTGCTGGCATCAATCAGATGATCTTTTTGCTGACCTGAACGCCGCGCCTCGGTGATTATCTCGAATTTTCGATATCGTGGAGCCCGGTTGCTGCCACCATCGGCCTAAGCCCAAAGGTAGTGGTTGTTGAGGGATTTTGCGATAGGTGAAAGCGGCGCCGAGACTTCCAGATTTTTAGGTAGCGATAAAAAGGAACCGTGGGGTAAAGGTGATGCACCAGATGATAATTCTGGAAAATCAAGAGTGGGGTCATTAGCCACTCCATACCGGCGCGGTTTGAGGTGGAGTGAAACCGTTGATCTTGGCCTTGAGCTTCATGCGGAAAGTGGGGCAAAAAGTCAAAGGCGATGGCCAAAAAGAGCGCTGTAATGCGCCCCGGGACGACAAACAGCAGTACATAGTATTCGAACCAACCCGTCCAAGTTACCGCGGTGATTACGCCGGCTCCAAAGACGAATGCACCCAGCAGGTCCAAGCGCTCACCCTTAGGCCTTTTTAGGAACACCGAGGGCCTCGAATAAAAGTAGAGATAGCTGAGATCCAGTGACAGCCATTTGAAGGGCAGCAGCCACCAAGGACCCGTGCCGACGTAAACGTCGGGGTCCTTGGTCTTATCGTTGGTGAACCGATGATGCTGCATGTGGAGGTAGCGAAAGGCTCTGCAAAACGGCACTGGAGACTGCAAAGCCGTGGCAACTCGACCCACCCACTCGTTCAACTGGTGATTAGAACTCACCGAGTGATGCGACGCTTCGTGGGTAGGCGTAAATGAAATGTATGCTGCCAGACTATTGAACACGATGGCCCAAACCAGCGATAAATTCCCATGAATAAAGGCATACGTCGACAGGCCAAAGATGCCGTAGGCGACAAAAAGCAGCGCTACCGTTGGCCAAGCTACCCTAGGGCGCTGTCTCAGGCTTTTAAACAGTGCGGGATCATCGGGCGGATCTGTTAAAACGACTTCGGTTTGCACTAGCCCTCCTGGAATGTGGCACTGGATCCTTAGTACGCTCACTATTCGGAAAAGTGTCGCACTTAGACAGAGCCGAGAATGACACAAGGGGGACAAATAGTGACAATGCACGGTCGGCGCAATACATCCCAATGAAAGCGACAGCAGATGCCCAACCCCAAACACCCCTCGTCCAACTATGCCCGTATTTTGTTTCGACACCTCAGACTCAGCGAGGAAGACCACCGCGGCTATTTCCAAGGTACCAATGTGGCCTATGAGGAACTCATGTCCTTGGACGGCACAATTTCTCGGGACGATATGGCCCGCATCTTTCGAAACGCCTTGGCCATCTCAGGCACCGACGATCTCGGTCTTTCCGTTGGCATCCAGCTACACCTGTCATCCCACGGCCCCTTGGGCGTGGCGACCTTCAGCAGTCCGGATCTTAAAACTGCACTCCAGTTACTTGCCACCTACGGCCAAACCCGAACCGAATTTTTTGACATTTCTTTGAGCGAGCGCCCCAATGGGTTATCGGTGTGTTTTGCAGAAACCTTCGACTTAGCAGAGCTGCGCGTTTTCGTCACCGAAGCCGTGCTTGGTGGTCTTTTCTCGGCCATTCACTTTTTTGCCGGCCCCGAAGCGTTCAATGGCCGCTGCTGTTTTTCCTACCCAAAACCTGCGTACGGCGATAAATACTGTGATCACTTTGGTAGCGACATCAAATTCAATCACAGAACCACGGAAATCTTGGTTCCCAAGGCTCTGTTGTCCAAACCTTCCGTGGTTGCCGATCCGGTTTTGCACCAGCAGGCCGTGGCCGCTTGCCAACGCCAGTTGGATGAAATTCGAGCCAGTGAGATGCAAAAGGCCTCGCTAACCACCGAGGAACGAGTTGCGTCACTGATGGCAGAAAATCCCGGACGCCTTTGGTCTTTAGGCGAGGTTGCGGCAAAACTACACATCAGTCCGCGGACGCTGATCCGAAGACTAGATGCCGAGGGAACGAAATTTCAGAGGGTTCGCGACGAGCTGGCTAAAAAGCAGGTCATCAAC
>JAQWIX010000050.1 GCA_029248675.1 Pseudomonadales bacterium
GGCCAACGGATTTATGTCGCCGGCAGCAGCAACGAACCCGCCGGTTTGCTAGGTGCTCTGTCCGAATGTGATCTGCCGCCAGATCTGACCTTTATCCAATTTCCCTTGCCCGGGCTGAACCAAACCGACTTTACCCAATGGAATAACTCGCCTTCAGTGACGACTTTCTTTATGTCATCTGCCTTGGCCAAGGGGGACGCCAGTTGGGTCAATTATCTGCCCATGCAGATGCGCACGACCTATGATTACCTAGGTTCTGGCGTGGATGTTTACCTGCTGCAGGTCGCCTACGACCAAGATGGAAAGCTGAGGGTAGGGCCCAATGTGGATTTTCACGACAGCGTCTTAGCCCAGCGACCACTGGTAATCGCCCAGCTGAATACCAGTTTGATAGCCCCGGCCGGTGCTCCGCTGATGAATCCGGCACTCATCGACGCCATGTATGAAAGTGATGTTTCAGCGCCACCTTTAGGCGCGGCGAAGATCGACGAGGCGGCCCAAGAAATTGGTCGTTTGGTGGCAGAGTTGATTCGCGATGGTGACTGTTTGCAAACGGGTATCGGCGCCATTCCCGCTGCCATTCTCAGCCAGTTAACTGACAAAAATGATCTGGGGATGCATGGTGGCCTTATCGACGACGGCGGCATGGCCTTGATCCAAAGCGGTAATCTTACTGGCGCCCGTAAGGGCATCGATACCGGCCGGCATATTACCGGCATGGCCTTGGGCAGCGACAAGTTGATGCAGTGGCTGGCCACCCGACGCGATGTGGTCTTTCGCGGTGCCAATCACACCCACGAACTCAGCGTTATCCGTCAGCTGGAGGGTTTCGTTTCTGTGAACTCGGCGGTAGAAGTCGACCTGTTCGGTCAGGTGAACGCGGAGGTAGCCGGAGGCCGGCAAATCTCAGGTACCGGCGGGAGCGTGGATTTTATGCGCGCCGCCAAGGCGTCCAAAGGCGGCCGGTCTATCGTAGCCATGAATGCAACCGCCAGAGGCGGCAGCGTGTCCCGCATCGTACCAAAAGTTGAGATGGTTACCGCGCTGCGAACCGATGTGGACACTGTGGTTACCGAATACGGTGTGGCCCAAATCAAAGATCTGCCCAATGCAGCCCGTGCCCAAGCACTGATCGAAATCGCTGCCCCGCAATTTCGTGATGAACTGCGTCAGTGCCTTTAGGCTAAGCCGGCTAAGAGGAGACTTGTCCTTCAACCGTTTCTAATTGAACCCCTACTTGTTTTGTTGGGTGGGAAGGTCGGGACGGTAATATACCTGCGCCATATTTGTAGTCTTCGGTTTGCGAACGCAGCATATTGATGTGGTGAGGGAAAATTGTGAACGAAAACGACTGGGAGAACGGTTCATCGCGCTGCTCGACGTGCACTGTCAGGGTCGCGCGATACTGTCCTTGCTGTAGGTCAAACATGCCGTTGAAAAAGTCCAGTGCTTGCTGAACGACGCTGGGCTCTGCCTCGGTGTATACGCTAGGGATCTCGAAGGCCTGGTGATTGGCTACTTCCTGGTCAAGAATGCTTTTCACAACCGCCTGACGCACCCGTAAAAACTCGGCTTCGTCGGATGTTCCGATAGGTTTGTTAAAAAAGACGTTATGACTCCAGGTGCTTGCCGTAGGAACATTGATCGTATTAATCGGCAGGGCTACCGGGTTGGCGGCTGCCGTTAGCCGGTTGTAGTTCATGGCCGGTTTGCTTTGTAAGACACCTGCCGAATCTCGCAGCACCAGCTCCATTTTTTTATCTGTAAATCCGTATTCCCCGTGTTGGTCAACTGGACGTTTATGTTAAAGCCAATTACGCCGATGGCATTGTTAATGCCCATTCGGTCGCTGACGTATACGGCGAGGCTGGGTGAGGGCAGCCAGGTAGCGATTGGCGGTAGCTGGGACAACACCACCGCAGAGCCTGCGACTAATAAGCTCCAAAAAGACGTATTTCGATACCAAGACATGAGCAGATCTACCATGGGAAATAAGGCCTAGAACATTACGCGAAGTGCTAAAACTGGGCGGGGTCCTTGGCCGAAAACTTCTAAGAATGTGAGCGAATCATCACAAACTCAGTCATTGGGGTTGATGGCCACCATTGCAGCAGCGGTAATCGGGCTATTCGGCTAAGTGCACAAGAAAAAAGGCGTACTCTTCAGCCAGTTCTTCTAGGGCACTGAAGCGCCCAGACTGACCACCGTGACCGGCGCCCATGTTGGTTTTCAGCAGCAGCACGTTGTTGTCGGTTTTAGTATGCCGCAGCTTGGCCACCCACTTGGCCGGCTCCCAATAGGTGACGCGAGGATCGTTGAGGCCCGCAGTAACCAGCATGGGCGGGTAGGCTTGTTCTGATACCTGATCCACCGGCGAGTAGCTTTGTATGTCATCAAAGGCGGCTTTGTCCTCGATGGGGTTGCCCCACTCGGGCCACTCCATTGGGGTCAGGGGTAGGTCCGGGTTGAGCATGGTGGTCAGCACATCGACGAAAGGTACGTGGGCTGCCACCGCTCCAAAAAGCTCCGGGGCCTGATTGATTGCGGCGCCCATCAGTTCACCGCCGGCGCTGCCGCCGCCAATAGCAATTCTCCCGGGTCGAGTATGACCGCTGGCAACGAGGTGCTTGGCGCAATCCACGAAGTCGTTAAAGGTGTTGGTTCGCTGGCTGAGCTTGCCGGACTCATACCAGTGATAGCCCAAGTCGTCCCCGCCGCGAATGTGTGCGATGGCAAAGCTAAAGCCACGCTCCAGCAGTGAAATAACGTTGCTGGAAAAGCTTGGAGGAATGGCGTGGCCGTAAGCGCCATAGCCGTAGAGATACACCGGCGCGCTGCCGTTCACCGGAGTGTCTTTGTGCCGAACCAGACTCATGGGCACAGTGACACCGTCTCTGGCGGTCACTTCAAGGCGCTGGCTGACGTAGTCCTCGGCCCGGTAGCCACCAGGAATTTCCTGCACCTTGAGGGTGGTCAGCTCGCCACTGAGCCAGTTGTAATCAAATACTGTATGAGGCGTGACCATGGAGGTATAGGCGATTCGCAGGGTATGGGTTTGGTAGCTGGGGTTTGTGCCCAGATCTAAGCTGTAAGCGGGTTCGGGAAACTCAATTTGCCGAACACCCTCTGGGTCAATGATTTGGATTTGGTCCAAGCCATCTATGCGCAGGGCCACAACGATGGCGTCGGCAAAGGCTACATGACCCATCAGATAGTGACTGGGGCTACCCGCCAGCAGAGTGGTCCAGCCGGCTTCCGCCGGGCTTTCTATGGGGGTTTCGAACAGATCGAAGTTGGCGTGATGGCGATTGCTGCGAATCAGCAGGCGGCCATGATCGGGGCTATCACCCTGATGATCGACGTCGTATTCGTGGCCGGTGCGGCGGGCCTCGATGAGTGTCGCTGAGGCCAGCAGATTGTCTCGCGGCACATAGCGCACTTCGCTGGTGACGTGATCTCCGGCGCTGATGAACAGCAACTGCTCAGATTGGCTAAGGCCTAGCCCCACAAAAAAAGCATCGTCGTGTTCTTCGTACATCAGGGTGTCTTCGCCGCTGGCCAAATCCCGATAAAAGGCTTTGTCTGGACGCCACTGATCGTTCACCAGTCGGTAGGCAAAGCCGTGGCCGGCCGTATTCCAAACCACGCTGCCGGCGCAGTTTTCGATGGGCGTGGTGAGTTCTTCATTGGACGCAATGTCTACCACCTTGAGAGTAAATCGTTCGCTGCCGTTGGTGTCGGTGCTGTAGGCCAGTTTCTTTCCGTCTGGGCTGACCGCCAAGGCGCCTAGGCGAAAGTACTCGCAACCTTCGGCCAGCAGGTTTTCGTCCAGTAAGGTATCCCAGTCCGCATTGCCAGCGTCTGCGGATTGACGCAGCCACACCCGGTATTGGGCGCCTTTTTCAAATCGCCACTGATAGCGATAGCCGTTCTTGGTGTAGGGGACACTTTCGTCCTGCTCGGGTTTGCGAGCCTTAAGCTCCTCGAACAGGGTTTGGGTCAGGTTCTGGTGAGGAGCATACCAATCCTCAAAGTACGTGTTTTCCGCCTTGAGGTAATCCAGCACATCAGGGTCGTCTACGGTGGGGTAGTTGGGGTCTTGAAGCCAGTAATAGGGGTCTTCCAGAGTCACGCCATGAAAGCTGTGTTGAAAAGGGCGGCGTTGGGCCATTGGCGGTGTTTTTTGGGTCATCAACAGGTTCTTTTGGCTCGATGGACGGGATGGTTTTTCAAGAGAGCGGCCAGCATTCCTGAGGGCGGATTGGAAAGCAATCGCCAGTGCCCAACGCGCGGCAACGAAAACCTAACAAGAGCTGAACAAAGGGCGCAGGAGCTTGGTCGGTGCAAGAGGCGGCGGCGTTACAGCACAGCAACAAAAAACAGACCCGGGATGGGCTTCCAAGTCTTCGCCTGCCGAGGGAAGATGACGCCAATCAAATTGCCCATGAGAGACCGTTATGGCCCACCTGCCCCCCGTAAGTGCTGAAGAACTGGAAGAACTAGCGCCCATTATTGCTATGTCGGAAGCCACCATGGGCTTCGTGCCGAACAGTATGAAGACCATGGCTCACATCCGGCAGCTGCCGGCGGCCTTTTCGGTGTTGTTTGGCACAGTGATGGGCGCAGATACAAAGGTGCTGCTGGAAAATATGGTGAAGGTAGTGCCGGAGCAAAATGCCCCGGAAGACAATCTGCCCGCAGACTTGCTCCAACTGGTCGCCTATTGCGTCAGCCTCAGTGCCGGCTGCCAATATTGCCAAGCTCATACTGGTCACAATACCCAGCGCATGAGCGCCGCGCCGGATGCCCAAGCGGTGAAACGTAGTGAAGTCTTGCGCTATGACACTGCGGAGTGTTTTAGCGATGCCGAACGTGCGGCCATTGGCGTGGCCCTAGCCGCGGGCGAAGTGCCCAATGGGGCGACTCAATCCCACTTCGATGCGCTGAAAGAACATTACACGCCGCGTCAGATCGCTCAGATTGTTGCCGTTATCGCCGCCTTCGGCTTTTTGAACCGCTGGAACGACACCATGGCCACCGCCCTAGAGGAGTTGCCAATAGACTTTGCACAGCGGGAACTTTCCCCAGGGGGCTGGCAGTTAGGCAAGCACGGTTAAACTGCCGTGTGCGGCCGGCTGAACATTCAGGCAACCCAGTTGACCAAACTGCTGATGTCGATTTTGCAGGAGCCCTATCCCGGCGAGGATAATGCCAATGCGGCCCCCACCGAGACCCTGCCGGTGATCCGCATGGGCGACGCGGGACAGCTTGAATGCGTGCCCATGCGCTGGTGGCTGACGCCCAGTTGGTCTCAGGGGCCTTCCACCCAATACAGCATGTTCAATGCAAAAGTAGAGACCGCGGCTACCAGCCCGGCATTTAAAGGGCCGTTCGTCAGGCGTCGATGCGTGTTGCCGGTTTCGGGTTTTTACGAGTGGCAACGCCGCAGTGGTCCGAAACAACCGTTCTTAATTACCGATGAAGATGCCGAAGGCTTGTTGCTGGCAGGACTTTGGGATGCATGGCAGCCCCGGGGCAGTGCTGGCGATGCCGCCCAACTGCTGAGCTTTACCTTGCTGACCACCGCCGCCCATCCAAGTTTTGCAGCGCTTCACCATCGTCAGCCAGTGTTTTTACGACAGGACCAAGCGCTTCAATGGTTGGACCCCAGCATTGCCACCCAAGACCTTGGCTCTTTGTTGGCGCCCAGTATGCCGGTGCCTCTTCAGGTCATGCCGGTAAGCAGTGAGGTCAACAACGCCCGCAACAAAAGTGAGCGCTGCCACTATCCAGTGGGGCCAACTCAACTCGTCCGCGCGGATATGCCGTACAATCCCGCACCGAGTGCGTCAGCCGTTGAGGGACGCGACAAACACAGCGAACAAATGACTCAGCAGGAGAGCATCATTGTTGATACGTAAAGGGCTTTGGTCCGCCAAGGGCAGTGTGGTTTTTGAAGGCAGCAGCCTAGGCGTGCCCGTTGAAGTGGATTTAGACATTGTTGAGGATCAGGACGGCATTACCCTAACGGGTGAGATCCAAGGGGCAGGCAAGGGCGATGTCTCTATTCGTATTGGCGCAGATGACGTGGGTACCTATGTGGTGGATGCCCGGGTAGGATCCTTCGCCTTAGACGGTATCGCCAAGTTAGAGAGCGAACCCAATGTTTGCTTGCTGTGGAACCAAGGGCAAACCCAGTCCGCAACCGTTAGTTTGTTTGTGGTGGACACGGGTATTGGCTGCCGAGGTTTTCTCCGGGAGGCGGACAAGACTGTTACTTGGGAGATTTTGTTCCGGCCCACACAGCAAGTGGTGGGTGGTGACAATGTGGTGTCCCTGATGCGGCGACGTTAAGCGTCGTCGATCAAGTACGGCGCCACTAATTGGGCGCTTTGCTGGGCCAGCACACTTTGCAGGGCTGCCATATTGGCTTCGGCAAACACTAGGCGTTCCCCGGCGCTGTTGGCGATGCAGTACAGGGTATGCGCCATTAGCTGAATATCTACATCGGCGCGAAGTTGGCCCACGCCCTGTGCCAGGCGCAGCAATTGGTAGTAGTAGCCGTCGCCGCTCTGATCCACCAGTTCCATCACATGGGCACCGCTTTGGTTGCCGTCGCGGCTGGGCGCAAAATAGCTGGCCAACAAAAACAACCATTCCGGATCCGTGGCCCGAATCAGCCGAAAGCGCTCGGCATTGATTTCGTTGATGCTGGTCAACAGATCGCCTTGGTAGTTCTTGATAATGGCTAATATTGGCTCCTCCGGGCCCACGTAGGTGTCGATGATCAGGGCGCGCACAATATCGGCTTTGGACGGAAAGTAGTTGTACAGGGTTTGGTAGCTGACCTCGGCTGCTTTGGCGATTTCCCGCATGGTGGTGTCCTGCCAATGAGACTCGGCTACCAAGGTCTTCGCTGCGGTTAATATCGAGGCGCGCTTTTTCTGGCGATTGATTTGACGAAGAGACATGGTTGGCCGTAAAAATTGACGAAGTCTAAAAATAGACTTCATCTAGATTCTTTGCAAATGCACTCTCGCCCCGATAGCATCAGACAAATCGAAGATGCTTGGCCTGGGTGAATTCATGATGATGTTGCCTCTCCAAATCGCTGGCTTCCTGACACACAAAAGTTTGTGGCTGTTCTTATTCGTTGCGCTTTTGGTTTCTGCTATTGGCCCTGCGTTAGCGGCGAATGATCCCAAAGCAAGCGACAAAGAAATCGATGTGGTGGCGCTGGTCAGTGGTGCCATCGACCAAACTCGGGGTAAGTACTCCTACGCCGAAATGTCCATGCTGATTAAGCGCCCCAGTTGGCAGCGGGAATCCACCCTGAAGGCTTGGACCCGGGGTCGTGAAGACGCCCTGATTCGCTTTATCGCGCCAGTGCGGGACGCGGGCAATGCCTTGCTCAAACAGGGCGATCGTATGTGGACCTACACCCCTAAGCTGAATAAGAGCATTCGTCTGCCCGGTGGCATGATGTCCCAAAGCTGGGCTGGCTCGGACTTTTCCTACAATGACATGTCCCGCAGCGATAAATGGCTGCACGACTACCGTCTGCAACATGTGGCCTCGGACACCCACGATGGCAAAGCCGTTTACGTAATCGACGCCTTGCCCAGGGAAGATGCCGCCGTGGTCTGGGGTAAGGAGCAACTGCGTATTCGTGAAGATCTGGTATTGCTGGATTTGACCTACTTCGATCAGGACATGCAGCCGGTGCGTCATATGCAGGCGCTGGAGTTGGGTGAACTGGGCGGGCGCGTTATGGCAACCCGACTGCGGATGCGAGAGCTGGATAAACCTGATCAATACACAGAGCTTACTTATCGTGCCATGGACTTTGATGTCGACGTCCCTGACCGGACCTTTACCCTGTTTTCTCTGCAATCGGGAAGGTCTCGGTGATACGTCTCGCCTGGCGCAACTTGCTGCGTAATCGGGCGCGAACGGCACTGACGGTTGGCGGTATCGGCTTTTCGGTACTACTGGTTTCCTTCGCTATGAGTCTGCAGTCCGGCAGCTACGAGATTATGATCGACTCAGCCACAGGATATTTCACCGGCCATGGCCAAATCAGTCACCGGGATTTTGTCGATCAACCCAGGCTGGAACATACCGTTACCAACGCTTCCAATTTGCAGGCCCGGCTGGCCCAGATCGACGGCCTTAGGGTGTTTCCGCGTGCTCAGGCATTTGCCGTGGTGTCCTTGGCCGGTGGTGTTTCGGAGGATTCATCGGCAGCCGATCCACAAACCGGTGACCTACAAAACTATGACCCACAAAGCGAGCCGTCCAGCGAAAAATCCTTGGGCGGCATGGTTATTGGTGTGGATTTTAGTGCCGAGCGCAGTTATCTAGACGTTTATGAGAATGTCGTAGCCGGTAAGGTTCCGACAGAACCCGGTCAGGCATTAATTGGCTCGGCCATGGCCCGAAACCTTGGCGCCCAGATTGGCGATGAACTCATTGTGTTGGGTAGCGGTAAGCAAGGGGCCGTAGCCGCGGCTATTTTCGTCATCGCAGGCATCGTAGAAACCGGCCAAGTGGAGCTGGACCGTTCACTTTTACTAGCCCCTTTTGCCGAGCTGGCCGATGCCCTTTACTTGGAAGACGAAGCACACATGCTGGTGCTGATGGTAGACGATCTGTCTGAGCTGACTGCCACGGCGTCTAGCGTTGCCGAGCTGCTGCCCGAAGCGCTCACCGTACAAACCTGGCAGCAGCTTATGCCCATGATCGAACAGTCCATCGAACTAGACCGGGCCGGTGCGGTGCTGTTTTACAGCCTGCTGCTGATTTTAGTGGCCTTTGCCGTGGTGAATACCTTCGTCATGGTCTTGTTTGAACGCACACGGGAATTCGGTTTGTTTATGGCGCTGGGGATGCGGCCCGGCCAAGTCATCGCTCAGGTGCAGTTCGAGGCGCTTTTGCTCAGTTTGCTGGGCGTGGCTCTGGGCCTGCTGTTTGCCTACCCGCTGATCACTTACTTAACTGGTGTGGGCATTCCGCTAGATCAAATGGGCGGCGAAGAGGCCATTCGCCAAATGCAAATGGGCTCCATGGAGCGCATTTTTCCTAAAATTTCCTGGAGCAGTGTGACCACGGCGCCCTTGGTCATGATCGTTGGAACCCAGCTGGCGGCCTTGGTCAGTACTGTGCGGGTGCGGGGCATTCATCCGGTTACCGCTTTGCGAACGGAATAGCACCATGAGCACACTGGTACTGCTATTTAACCTGAGTCTGCGAAACATCCTGCGCTATCGTCGGCGCAACTTTTTTCTGTTTGCCGCCATTGCGGTGGCGGTGGGGGGTACGACTCTGTCCAACTCGCTTATCCGAGGCTGGCAGGTGAGCATGCTGGAGACTGCGGTATCGGGTCTAACCGGACATATCAAGCTGCAGGCACCGGGCTTTGCAGATGACCCAAGTCTGCAACGGGCTTTCAGTTCAGATACGCAGATTTCTCTATCCCAGCAGATACCAGTTGCGGGCGTGACTCAGCGGATCAACCTGCCTGCGGTGATCAGCAGCGAGCGAGAAACCCGCGGGGTGGCGCTGGTAGGCGTGGTGCCCACCCAAGAAGATATATCCCTTTACCGCGATCTCGAGATTGAGGGGGAAGGGTTAACAGGCGCCAACGACGGGCGACTGCTTATCGGTAAGGCGTTAGCTCAAACCCTGCAAACCCGAGTGGGTCGGCGGGTGGTGATAATTGTTCAGGGCGCAGACGGCAAGAGCCGGGAACGAGGCTATCGGGTTTCCGGTGTCTTCGATGCGCCCATGCGCTGGCCAGAAAAGGTGCTGGTTTTTACCGGGTTGGACGCCTTGCAGGGCACGTTGGCTGGGGATGGGCTGAGGGATCCGATCACTGAAATCTCGGTAGTGTTAAGCAACGAGGGCGATCGGGCGGCGGCAGCGGCTGAACTTGCGGCGGCCCACCCGAGTTTGATTGTACAAGACTGGCGACAAATGCAGCCCCAGATCGCCGAGATTGTGGATATGGTGGAAGGCGTCATGGTGATTTGGTTCTTCCTTATCATGAGCGGCCTGACCTTTGGTTTGGTGAACACACTGATCGCCTCGGTGATGCAGCGCACCCAAGAGCTTGGCATGTTACGGGCCTTAGGCATGAACAAACGGCTGCTGCTGGTGCAGGTGGTGCTGGAGTGTGTGGGCATCATGATTGTCGGCGTGGTTGCGGGATTGGCGCTTGGGATTGTCATGGTTCTAGCGCTGGGGGATGGCATCGACCTGTCTGCCTTCAGCGAGAGTGTGGAGGCCATTGGCATCAGCACCCTGCTGCGTCCGGTGCTGACCGTGGAAGATTTGCTGTTATTCGGTGGTCTGAGCGTGCTCGTGGGTTTCTTTGCCAGCTACTTCCCGGCTCGCCGGGCGCTGAAGATATCCCCGCTCATGGCGATGAATCGTTAGGCGCTTAGCGTTAGAGGTGAAACTACTATGACCCATTCAGTACCCAATGCCGGGCCAGTGTCTTCAGGCCAAGAGTCGTCGGTTCAAGAGTCTTCGCAAAAGGATTCCTTGGTTAAAACTCCGGTGGTTGTGTGCCGAGGCGTGAAGCGTATTTACCAGCAAGACAGCGTGCCGGTTCATGCCTTGCGGGGTGTTGATCTGGAGATTCAAGAAGGGGAGTTCGTCAGTTTGGCCGGGCCTTCGGGCTCAGGTAAGTCGACCCTGCTGAACAGTATCGGCGGCTTGGACGGGTTTGACGCTGGGACCGTTACCGTGGGCGGTACCGATTTGGGGGCCCTGAATTCAGCAGAGCTGGCCGAGCTGCGCTTGCATAAAATAGGGTTCGTGTTCCAAGCCTACAATCTGATCCCTGTGTTAAGCGCTCAGGAAAACGTGGAATTCATACTGCAGTTGCAGGGAGTACCGAGCCAGCAGCGGCGTGAACGAGCGACCGAGGCCTTGGCGAGCCTTGGTCTGGGCGACCTTGCACACCGACGCCCGGGGGAGCTGTCCGGCGGCCAGCAACAACGGGTTGCCACAGCCCGGGCAATTGTGACCAAGCCGGTGTTGTTACTTGCCGATGAGCCCACAGCGAACCTAGATTCCAAAACCACATCAGAGCTGCTGGAAGTGCTGCAGCAGCTCAATCAACAGCAGGGTATGACCATTGTTACCGCTACCCATGATCCTATTGTCATGGGCTTCACCTCCCGGCAGGTGGCGATGCTGGATGGCGAAATTCATCAAGACACCGGGAGCACAGGCTGACCCTTATGCTGGTGCGCTTATTCGGCAGGAGTCTGACCTTTGCCCGTGATGTTCCTATCCAAGGAATTCTCTGGGGGCTGATCTTAGGTGTGGGCACGCTTCAGGCTGACATTGGGGTCGTGATCGGCAGCTTCACCAATGTACAAAATGCGCAGAGCCTGAAAAAGCAATCTTGGAATCTGGAGCTTAGCCTGCCACTGCAAGACATTCGGGTGATCACCAATCAAGAAGGGCCGCGCGCCCTGCATCGGGTGGTATTGATACCAAGTCAGAGCGGCCAAGCGCGCAATCTATTGCCCATGGTTCGAGCTGCTGGTTTTGAAAGCGCTTGGGTGGTGCAACTGCCCGCCTCACAGTTGGTGTTTGCTAGTGCCAGTCCGCCGGACATTGAATCCACAGACGCCTCCCCACCAGACACCCTAGTAATAGCCGCTAAGACCACAAATGCCCGCAAACCAGTGGTTACCTTGGCGAGTAAGGGAGCCAATACGCCCAAAGCCACAAGGGAACCCAGTAAGTTGCTGTCGAGGCTTGGCAACAATACGTCTGTGACCTTCCGGCTAAAGGGGTTTGGTAGCGCTTCCCAAGTGCCATCGTCGGATTTAAGCAGGGCTGCCCAAGGTGACCACAGCACCAACGCCACGCTGGACTTGCGCACCATGCTGCAGCACGACTCAGGTGCATGGTCTGTTGAAATGGCTCATACCCTGCTGATTCAGCATGGCGACCAGCTTGGCCCAACCCTTGCGGCGTCTGGATTGAATCCTGTGGTGGTTAGCGATGACCGGCGTTTGATGGACCTCACCTTCGACTTGAATGACGGCCAGCGCCACCAAGCACTGCACCGTCTGGATCGCCTTAACGCTCAGTGGCGATCAGACCAATGGGCAGTCACCCTAGGCCGGCAGGCTGTGAGTTGGGGAAGCGGCATCGTCTTCCAGCCACTGGATCCCTTTAACCCCTTTGCGCCCACGGCAGTGGATCGAGACTACAAAGCCGGAGATGACTTGGTGCTGATTGAGCGCTTATTCGAAAACGGCCACGACATGCAGCTGATGAGAGTGTTCCGGCGTGACGCAGCGGATCAGGTGAGCAACAGCGCCGCCAGTACCGCTGCCAAATGGCACGGTTATGCCGGACCGCTGGAGTTTGAATTGATCGCCGCCCAGCACTACGGCCGGGATTTTTTTGGGGTGAGCGGACGTGTGCCTTTAGGCCCGGCAGTGCTGCGTAGCGATATCGCCATTCGCGAAGGCGTTTCTGCTGGGACCCAAAACTCACAGTGGGGCACGCTGGGTATCGTCAATGTTGATGTGGCTTTTCCTTGGCGTGGGCGAACGATTTATGCCTTTGCCGAGTACTTTCACAACGACTTTGGGCTGTCTGATCTGTCCAGCCCGTTAACCCAACTGCCCGCGGACTTACAGGAGGGTTTGGAGCGAGGCGAGTTCTTTAATTTGATGCGGGACTATTTGGCCCTTGGCGGCAGCCTTGAATGGCATCCCTTACTAACCCAGCAATTGACGCTGATTAGCAATCTTCACGATGCCAGTTCCCTTGTGCAGATGCAGTTGGCTTGGGATGTGGCCCAAAACCAAAACGTGCAGCTGGGCTGGGTTGGGTTTACGGGTGGGGGCGGGGACGAATTCGCACCGGTAACTATTGGCGCGCTGCCAACGGGCCAGACGGTTACTCAAGGTGGTGGTGATCGGGTGTATCTGCGTTGGGCGGGGTATTTCTAAGCGCAGTTGCAGTGGTAGTGATGAATGGGTTGGAAGCCTGTCCTTACCTAGCGTTCGTGGTTCAGTAAAAGGGTTGGTCAGTGGCTACATTGACCAAACGCAGCCACTGATTTTGCTTATTTAGACAGAGACCGGTGGCTTGGATTCCACCATGGTCAGCGCTACTTCGTCAGGTATACCCATGGTGGCTTCGTAGTGGCCAGGTGGATAGTTGGTCATATGCGGTCCTGTGGACGCCTCACTGATGGTGGGCTGGCCTACGGTGCCGCCGCTGTCTGCAAAGGCGGCTGGGTTTTTGTAGCGGGCCAACTCGTCGGCCGAGATGCCTGCCAGTGCAACCACCTCGGGGTCGATCCACTGCTCGTTGTCAATGGGCTCCATGGAGTACGACAGCTCTAACGACAGGTTTTCAGGCCCGGCAAAGTACATGCTGACGCACATACCATGGTCCAGTGGCCCCAGTACGGGAACGCCCTTGCTGCGAAGGCGGTCGCGCATGGCCATCATTTCCTCATGATCTTTCACCTTAAGGGCCAAGTGCTGCATGGTGCCTGCAGCGCTGTTGGCGCCGGGGTTGCCGGCGTGGGTGACGCCCATCTGCACTTCGATGCTCTTGATGTCTGGGTTACAAACAAAGGCAATAGAGCTTTCATCGTTTAGGCGTAAGAATCCGTGCCAGGTGTTTTCCACTCCGTGCATCCAATACAGGGCCTGTAGCTCCATTCCCAGTTTGTCGGTAAAGAACTCGATCTGACTTTTCATATCGGCGGTGCACAAGGCTAGGTGGTGCAGGCCTTCAACTTTGTTGCTCATGTTGCCTCCAAGCGGATGATGTTTGACGGTTGGGATTAGCTGACAACAGGCTTGGCCGATGCGTCAGCTGCTTCAAAATTGGCTTTTTTGGCTTCCATCAACTGGGGTACCAGGGTGTCTAGCTCCTCGACGCTCCACACGCCTTCTTTTCTCTTAAACTGCTTGATGATGCGCGGCTGCTGCATGATCGCGATACCACCTCGGGCTGCGTGAAAAATTTCCGAGGTAATGCCCGCGGATTCTTCTCCGGCCAGCCAGGCGCAAATGGGTGCAATGTGTTGCGGGCCGCCGGCCTCCATGTCCGATTCTTCGATGGTTTCACCCCGATTCTCACGCAGCGGGATGGTCATGCGCGTGAGTGCTCCGGGCGAAATGGTGTTGCTGGTGCAGCCGTACTTGGCCAGTTCAAGAGCCATCACTCTGGAAAACCCAGCAATCCCGGCCTTGGCTGCGGCGTAGTTGGCTTGGCCAAAGTTACCGAATAAGCCAGAAACACTGGAGAAGTTGATGATGCGGCAGCCAGTGCGATTTTCCGCGCGTATGTAGTTGGCAAAGGGTCGAGTGCAGCAGTAGTGGCCTTTCAGGTGCACGGCCAAAACCGCGTCCCAGTCAGATTCTTCCATTTTGAAAATGGTGCGATCTCGCAGAATGCCGGCATTGTTAACCAAGATATCCATGCCGCCGAAGGCATCGATAGCGGTCTGGATCAAACGTTCGCCGCCGGCGACATCGGCCACAGAGTCGGTATTGGATACGGCTTCGCCGCCCGCCGCCTTAATCTCGGCTACAACGTCATCGGCGATCATGGTTGAGCCGGTGCCATCGGTGTTTGCGCCCAGATCATTGACCACGATCTTTGCGCCTTGTGATGCCATCAACAGGGCAATCTCGCGTCCAATGCCTCGGCCAGCGCCGGTGATTACCGCAACGCGGTCCTGTAATCTGCTCATTCTTGTCTCCCCTTAAGACCAAACCCTAAAATTCAGAGACCAGTTTTAACCTCAGCGCAGCCAATGGACAACCTCTTCATGAACAATAACTACAACCGACCGGATGACACATTTGGCGATGCCACCGCCCGTATGACCCAGGAAATTTTTGCCGATGGGGTAGATCGTGCCGTGTTACTGATGCGCCATTCGGCCCGAGAGTACCGGCGCGACATTCACGATCTAGAAAATCCGTTGACCGAAGAAGGCCGTGATTTGGCAGCCCGCTTTGGGGCGCGACTGCCGGATGTGGATCTACGCGGTTACTCCAGTCCGGTAAAGCGGTGTACTGATACGGCGGATTTAGCCATTCAGGGTTCGTCTGCGGCATCTCGAGGTGGGGTGGTTGGTAAGGTGCGCGACATTGAGGCCTTCGGCGTGTTTTACGCGCTGGATCAGATTCGTATGTGGAAGGGCCTGCGGGAAGCCGGTGGTTTGGCCAATTATGTGGGTTCGTGGTTTGCCGGCGAGATTTCTCAGGCAGCCATGATGCAGCCCCAGCGCGCGGTCTCCATGGTGTTGGAGGTCATGCTGGACAAGCTTCGGGCACCTACCCCTGGGCCGGGGAGGCGACAGTTAGATTTGTGCGTTACCCACGACATAACGATTTTCACCATGCGGCATGGTGCCGGTTTGGAGCCGGTGGACGCCGAGGACGTGAAGTTTATGGATGGCCTGCTGATGTTCGAAAAAGACGGACGGGTGTTTTTTGCCAGTCAGCATGGTTCGGTAGTGGAGGTGGACGACGTGCTTTTGGCCCACAGTAGTTAGGCTTGTTCCTGCATCTCTTCTAACTCAATCCAGCGCTCGGTGGCCCTGTCGAGGGCTTCCTGAGTTACCGCTAACTCCTTCAAGACAGGTTCTGTGACGGCAAAGTCACGGGAGTAAAAGTCCGGTGCGGCGCTTTGTTCGTTTAACGATTCAAGTTTGGCCTCAAGGTCGGCGATGGTGTCTGGCAGAGCATCCAGTTCCCGCTGAAACTTATAGCTGAGCTTCTTCTTCCGCGGGGTTGCCTGGGTTTTCGGCTCTTGAGCCGCTTGTTCTTGGGGTGGTATCGCCGCACTGTCTTCGCTGGGGACAACCGGCGCGTCGCCGGGGCGTTGTTCCAGTATCGCCAACTGCCGGCCTCGGCTGGCCCAGTCGCTGTAACCGCCTTGGTACTCAATGAGTTGGCTGTTTTCCTCAAATACCAAGGTGCTGGTAACCACGTTATCCACAAAGTCCCGGTCATGGCTGACCACAATTAACGTACCGTTGTACTCCACCAGTTTTTCTTCCAACACCTCCAGCATTTCGATGTCGAGGTCGTTGGTGGGTTCATCCAGCACCATCAGGTTATTGGTTTGGGTAAACAGTTTGGCCAGCAGCACCCGATTCACCTCGCCACCGGACAGGTGTTTGATGGCGGTGCGGGCCCGTTCCGGCGTAAACAAGAAGCCTTTCAGGTAACCGATGACATGACGGTCTCCGCCATTGATGGTGATGTGATCCTTACCGTTGGCTACGTTGAAAGCCACGCTCTTGTCCCACTCCAGTCCCTGGCGTACCTGGTCGAAGTAACCAATGGTCAAATTCGTACCGATTTTGACCGAACCTACATCCGGCGAGAGCTGGCCCAGCAAAATGCGAAGCAGGGTGGTTTTGCCAACGCCATTGTTGCCGATAATGCCGATGCGGTCGCCGCGCATAATCTTTAGCTTGAAGTTGTTGAGCAGGGGCTTGCCGTCATAGCCGTGGGTGATGGCTCGGGCTTCTATCACCTTGCGTCCGGATTCTTCGCTGGAAGCAATCTGGATTTGGGCTTTGCCCTGTTTGGCTAGACGCTTGCTGCGCTCATCCCGCATGGCTTTTAGCGCACGCACCCGGCCTTCGTTGCGAGTCCGTCGAGCCTTGATGCCCTGACGAATCCACGCCTCTTCTTGAGCCAGGCGTTTATCAAATAGGGCGTTGCGAGTTTCTTCTTCTTCCAAAGCCTGCTCTTTTAGTTGCAGGTAGTTGGCGTAATCGCCGGGCCAGCTGATGATGCGACCTCGATCAATCTCCACGATGCGGGTAGCCAGTTTTTGTAAGAAGGCGCGGTCGTGGGTAATGAAAATCACACTGCCCTGATAGCCGCGCACTTCGTGCTCGAGCCATTGAATGGTGGCGATGTCCAGATGGTTGGTGGGCTCGTCCAGCAGCAGCAAGTCAGGTTTGCTCACCAGCGCTTTGGCCAGTGCGACCCGTCGCCGCCAGCCGCCGGACAGTTCGCTGAGCAGAGCGTCTCCGGGCAGGGCAAGCTGGGTAATGATTGCCTCTACCTGTAACTCGGGCTGCCAGCCCCCCAAGGTGTCAATTTGCGACTGCATGTCTTCCAAGGCTTCAAGGTCCTCGGCGCTCTCTGCTCGTGTGCTGAGTTCTGAATAAGCGGCGACCAGATCGATCTGAGCCGATAATCCTTGGGCGACCACATCCCAGACCCGCATGGCCTCACCGTCGGGCAGGGCCTGCTCCAGCACGCTGACTCGTAAGTTGTCTTGAAAGTGCACGGCCCCGCTGTCTGGTACCACTTCGCCGGTAATGATTTTGAGTAGCGTGGATTTGCCGGCACCGTTTCTACCGATCAAACAGACCCGTTCGTTGGGTTCAATGGAGAAATCCGCGTCGGTAAGAATGGAGCGGTCACCGAAGTGAATGGATAGGTTGTCGCAGCGCACAAGGCTCATGGATGCTCAGTGGGTAATGCAGGAGAGCGGAGTATAGACCTCTGCATTCAGGTCGATGTAGATGTTTTCGTTCCCCTCTGCCGTTTCGTTGACTGCAGAAGCGCTAAATTCAAGCAGCGCTACTCGTGAAGGGGCTGTCCAGAGCTTCAACTATTCTGACATCCTGAATTGTGGATCGATCACTTCGTGATCGGGTGTGTTTGAAATACCGAGTGGTCTTCATCGTGGCGTCTCAACTAGAGGCGCCGTTTACTGATGCTTTCACACCCTTGAAAGCGCGCAAAGTCGGCTAACGCTTTCTCTAGGGCGACATTGACTTCCCGGGTATCCTGCCCCTCTTCAAAAAACACGCCTTTCACTTCCAGCATTTTTTCCGTTCTGTGAGCCTTACAATCCATGCGGCCGACAAAGGCCCCCTTGTAGAGCAAGGGCAAGGCTAAATAGCCGTATTTGCGCTTGGGTGCAGGCACGTAGCATTCCAACTGGTAGTCAAAGCCAAACAAATCGATTAAGCGTTTACGCTGGATTACGGCGTTGTCGAAGGGCGAGAGTATCTTCAGTTTGTTGTCCAGCCTTGGCATTGGGCGGTCTAGCTGGCTGGGTTCAAGGAAGTACTCGCTGTGGTTGGACAACGTGACTTGGGTTATTGCGCCAGTGCTTAGGCGCTGGGCCAGCTCGGCCTTCATGGCCGCTCGCAGTTCGAGATCTCGTCGTCCGTAGGTTGCGCCAACGGCGCTGACCAGCCCGTGGCACCGCAGCTGCTGGTCTAACATGTGGCTGGCGCGCTCGGGGAGGGATGGTGGGGTGGTGTCCACATCTTTCGGCAGTATCCGCTCGGTTAGATCGTAGGTTTTTTGAAAGCCGGCCCGGGAGCAAATCATCAGGTCGCCCTCTAAATATAGTGCTTCTACCGCTTTTTTCGCTGGCTTCCAGTCCCACCAGCCGTTGCTCTTGGTGCGGCGGTCTTCCAGATCCTTGGATGCTAGTGGCCCTTCGTCGGCAATGCGTTTGAGTACTTGGGCCATGAGCTGTCGGTCCCGAGGGTAGCCTTTGCGCAGAGTGCCGGCCCTGACCGCGGCCTTGTCGGCTAGGTAATAGCGGTATTCGTCCATGGGTAGGTACGCGGCTGCGTGTGCCCAATACTCAAACACGGTGGCGCGTTCTAACAGTTGGTTGCTTTGCTCGGGTTTAAAGTTCGGCACTCGGCTGTGCCAAATGTGGTTGTGGGCGCGCTCGATCACCGAGATGCTGTCCAGCTGGATATAGCCTAGGTGCTCTATCGCCTTGACCGCACCGCTAAGATCCCTGCCAAAAGGCGCGCTACCAATCAATCCCTGACTGGCTAGGGCCATGCGTCGAAGGCGTTCCATGTCCTTGGCTTTGCTTAGGTGCACTGTATCTCCGCTTTGTTGCGAGGGTGGGTGTCTCTTAATGCCATGAAAACGTCGACGAGGAAACGGATTGCATGGGCTAAATCTGTGAACGGTTGCTCGGGGATGGTGCATTGTTCATTATCGAGGACTACTTTTTGATGGTTCGAACCATGGATCAACCCCGCACCCGTCTTGTTTCTTGGATATCCGCTTTTGTTTGCGTCGCTTTGACCTTCAGCGGCGCAGTGGTGGCGAAGGCCCGAGTTGCCGAACTGGCTGATGGCGGCATGGTGGCAACGCGGTCTTCCTGGGCATCTCAAGTCGGGGCTGACATTCTCAGTCAGGGTGGCAATGCGGTGGATGCGGCTGTGGCCGTGGGTTTCGCCATGGCAGTGACTTATCCATCTGCGGGTAATCTGGGTGGGGGCGGCTTTATGGTCATCCACCTAGCCGATGGCACTGTGATTACCAACGATCACCGGGAGAAAGCGCCCAGCGCCGCATCCCGAGACATGTTTTTGGATGAAAACGGCGATGTGATTAAAGAACTGTCTTTGCATTCGCATCTGGCTGCTGGGGTTCCGGGCAGTGTGGCCGGTTTGCTGGATGTGCTTGAAAAGCACGGCACCATGACTCGGGCGCAGATAATTCAGCCGGCCATTGATCTGGCGGCCAAGGGAATTGTACTGGACCGTGACATGGCCGAAGGTTTCGCCAGACGCGCGGAGGCCTTTGCCAAGTATCCTGCCAGTGCAGCTGTGTTTACCCATGACGGCAAGCTCTATCAGATCGGTGACAGGTGGGTGCAAAAAGATCTGGCTGCGACCCTTCGGCGCATTAAGGACAAAGGCAGGGCCGGTTTTTATCAGGGTAAAACGGCCGATTTACTGGTAGCAGAAATGCAGCGCGGGGGTGGACTGATTAGTCATCAGGATCTGCTTGACTATCGGTCGGTTTGGCGTGAACCCATTCGCGGCACTTACCGTGGTTATGAAATTATTTCCATGCCGCCGCCGTCCTCGGGTGGGGTGCTGCTGGTGCAAATGCTCAACATGCTAGAGGCCCACGATCTGGCGGCCATGGGTTATGGCAGTGCTCAGGCTATTCATACGATGATAGAGGCCGAGCGTCGTGCCTACGCAGACCGTGCTCAGCACTTGGGCGATATGGATTTTTACCCAGTGCCTATTCAGCAACTGATCGATAAGAAGTACGCCAAAGCCCGTTTTGCCGATTTTGATCCGGCTAAGGCTGGTAAAAGCGAAGACATTGAATCGGGTCAACTGGCTCCGGAAAGTATGGAGACCACCCACGCCTCAGTAATGGATGCACAGGGTAATGCGGTGTCATATACCACCACGCTTAACCTGTCCTACGGCAGCAAGATCGTGGTCAGCGGGGCAGGGTTCTTGCTGAACAACGAGATGGATGACTTCTCCGCCAAAGAAAATACTGCCAACTACTATGGTGTGATTGGTCGTCAGGCCAATGCCATTGAGCCGGGCAAGCGCATGCTCAGCTCTATGACCCCCACCATTGTTCTCAAAGATGGTGTTCCCATGTTGGTAACCGGGTCGCCGGGTGGCAGCACGATTATCACCACCACCATGCAGGTGATTTTGAACGTCATCGATCATCAGATGAGTTTGTCTGATGCGGTCTCCAGCCCGCGCTTTCACCATCAGTGGGTGCCTGACCGCGTGCTGGTGGAGCCCTTTGCCCTATCCCCGGATACTCGCAAAGTGCTCGAAGCCAAGGGCCACAAGCAACTGTTGGATCTGGGCACGCGGTTTTCACTGGGAGATGCCAACTCAGTGCTGCGAACCGATCGGGGCTTTGAAGGTATGGCTGATCCGCGCAACGCGGGCACCGCGATGGGTGTGTTTAAGTCGGCTCCCTAAACTTCTGTGAGGTGCGTGAAGCGTGAGCGATGAAATGACTTTGCGGGACAAGCTGCGCATCATCATTTTCGAGGCAGACACCAAAGCCGGCCGTCGTTTCGACGTGTCATTAATCGTGCTGATCCTGCTCAGCGTGGTAACGGTGATGTTGGACTCGGTGCCGAGGATCAATGCGCAATACGGTCAACAGCTGTACTACGCTGAATGGTTTTTCACCTTGCTCTTTACCACGGAATATCTGATTCGCCTGTGGTGTATCGAGCACTCTTGGAGCTATGCCAAGAGTTTTTACGGCATCGTCGACTTGCTCAGCGTGCTACCCACCTACGTCAGCCTGTGGCTGCCCGGTGCGCAGTTCTTCTTGGCCATACGGGTTTTGCGAGTGCTGCGGGTGTTTCGGGTGCTGCGCATGGTGCGCTATGTGGGCGAGGCAGAGCTGATCGCCCAAGCCTTGGCAGCCAGCCGCCGAAAAATCATCGTCTTCATAGCATCAGTGCTAGCGTTAATGGTGATTTTTGGGTCCCTCATGTATGTCATTGAGGGGGGCAGCAACCCGGCCTTTGCCAGCATTCCCCACAGCATCTACTGGGCGGTGACTACTATGACCACCGTGGGCTATGGCGATATCACGCCCACCACGCCGCTGGGTCAATCTTTGGCGTCGTTCATCATGATTATGGGTTACGGCATTATCGCGGTGCCTACTGGCATTGTGACCTTGGAGCTTAACGAGGCCAATCGCCGTCAGGCCAATACCCGCACTTGCTCAGACTGTGCAGCCGAGGGGCATTCTCGAGAAGCCAGTTATTGCTGGCGCTGTGGTGCGGCCCTGTACCAACGCTCCCGGGATCGCCAACCCGATAACGAAGACGTTACGGGCTAGCCGGTCGTAACGGTCCCCGGACGCAGAATATGAGCGTCAATGCGATGGGTGATGGTGAACTCCGGTTCGGCAATTTGCCTCAGCAACGCCTCGTGCTCGGCGTCGAACGCCGCGACTTGTTCCGAATTTAGGGTGGCGCCAATGCCCCGTGAAGCGCGTATGCGACCCATCCAAGACTGCCGGTTGAAGGCAATGGCCTCGTCGTAATAGAAATAACCGCAGTAATGCTTGCTTGGGGACAATCCCGGGTAGCTGGGTCGAGTGGCGCCGTGATAACCCGCCCCCTGCCAGTTTGGGTTGTGCTGCAAAATCAGTTCCTCGCTGGCCCTGGCGATGGGATCAACATCCGGCAGCCAGGAAAAGTGTGAGATCACCAAGCTGCCGGTAGGTTTGAGCCAGCGGATCAGATTTTCAACTACCGATTGAGTGTCGAAATACAAAAAACACTGGTTGGCGGTGACCACGTCCAAGGCTTGGTTTGGTGCCTGGGTGTCTTCTGCTGAGGCGGTTTGAAACGCAATGTTCAGGCCCTGGTTTTGTGCCAGGGCCTTGGCCATTGCTACTTGGTCGGTTGCGATGTCGCTGGCCATGACCCGGCACCCTTGCTCGGCGAACTGGCGGGCGATGACGCCGGTACCGGTGGCCAAATCAAGGACTTGTTGTTCGGGTAGACCAATCCCTAAGGCAAGCAAGCGTTGATAGAAACTCGGCGGCGGCCCCGGGCGATATTTGGCGTAATCTTCCGCGATTTTGCCCCAGTCGATGCGATCGTCTTGCTCTGTCGTCAACTCGTACATAGTGTCCTCTTGCCCTGCGGGTGTGGAAAGGTGCTGAAACGTGCTGATAGATGCTGGAAATATCCGAAGCCTAGGTAAAGTACGTCCAGACACCTAGCTTTTAGCACCATCTCGGTGGGACCCTGAGGTCTGCTGATGAGCGGTGGATTCAAGTGGATTAACGGCTACTTTGTAATTGCGATACCCAAGTCTCTACAAGCAGACCCAACTAGCGTAGAATTTGCGCCTCGCTGGCGCGCCTATATCCGCCAGTTTCCAACGAATCTAAGGAGTAAGAGGTCGTGTTAGAAGCCTATCGAGCCCACGTACAAGAACGCGCTGAACAGGGGATTCCCCCCAAGCCGCTAGACCCAGAATGGACCGCTGAATTGGTGGAGTTGCTCAAAGCGCCGCCTGCAGGCGAAGAAGCATTTTTACTCGACTTGATCGCCAATCGCGTGCCTCCCGGCGTAGACGAAGCAGCCTACGTTAAAGCAGGGTTCTTAAGCGCCATTGTCACCGGCGACGCTAGCTCACCCTTGATCGATGCTGCTGCAGCGGTAAAGCTGCTGGGCAATATGCACGGCGGCTACAACGTGGCCACGCTAGTGAATCTGCTTGACGACGATGCCCTTGCCGAATCCGCAGCAGAAGAGCTGAAAGGCACAATCTTAGTGTTTGATGCTTTCCACGATGTGGCAGCAAAAGCCGATGCGGGCAACGCCCACGCCAAGGCTGTGATGCAATCTTGGGCCGATGCTGAGTGGTTTTCCACAAACGACGCGGTGCCAGAAAGCATCAAGTGCGTCGTGTTCAAGGTTACCGGCGAAACCAATACGGATGATTTGTCACCGGCCCAAGAAGCATGGTCGCGCCCAGACATACCCTTGCACGCCCGCGCCATGTACAAAATGCAGCGTGATGGTCTGACTCCCCAAGTACAGGGCGAAGTTGGTCCCATGGATCAAGTCAAAGCCTTGCAGGACAGCGGCATGCAGGTCGCTTTTGTCGGCGACGTGGTAGGTACTGGCTCCTCACGTAAGTCTGCAACTAACTCAGTTTTGTGGTTCTTCGGCGAAGACATGCCCGGTGTACCGAATAAACGCTCTGGCGGTATTTGTATTGGCGACAAGGTTGCCCCCATTTTCTTCAACACCATGGAAGATGCTGGTGCCTTGGTATTTGAGGCGCCGGTAGAAAAGCTAGGCTTTGGCGATGTGATTGAGATTCGTCCCTACGACGGCAAGATCCTGAGCGAGTGCGGTGACGTGCTGTCAGAATTTGAATTTAAGTCCGACGTGATTTTGGACGAGGTTCAGGCCGACGGTCGTATCAATCTGATCGTAGGCCGCGGCCTCACCCAACGTGCGCGGGAGCATATGGGACTGCCTGCATCGGACTTGTTCCGTCAGCCTACGGCACCAGAAGCGTCAGATAAGGGTTATACCTTGGCCCAGAAGATGGTCGGAAAAGCCTGCGGCGTTGACGGTGTTCGCCCCGGCACGTACTGCGAGCCAAAGATGACCACGGTTGGTTCCCAAGATACTACCGGTCCAATGACGCGAGACGAGTTGAAAGATCTGGCTTGTCTTGGTTTTTCATCAGACTTGGTCATGCAGTCGTTCTGCCACACGGCGGCGTACCCCAAGCCAGTAGATATTGACACACAGCACAGCCTGCCGGACTTCATCATGAATCGTGGCGGCGTGTCCTTGCGTCCAGGTGACGGCATTATTCATAGCTGGCTAAACCGCATGTTGCTGCCTGATACCGTGGGTACCGGTGGTGACTCTCATACTCGTTTCCCGCTGGGCATTTCTTTCCCAGGCGGTTCCGGCTTGGTGGCATTTGCCGCTGCTACCGGCGTCATGCCGCTGGATATGCCCGAGTCGGTTCTGGTGCGCTTCAAGGGTGAAATGCAGCCGGGTATCACTTTGCGCGACTTGGTTCACGCCATTCCCTACTACGCCATCAAAGAAGGCCTGTTGACTGTTGAAAAGCAGAACAAGAAGAACATCTTCTCGGGTCGCATCTTAGAAATCGAAGGACTGAACTCCCTGACGGTAGAGCAGGCCTTCGAACTGTCTGATGCCTCCGCCGAGCGTTCTGCGGCAGGTTGCACCATCAAGATGGCCGAAGACTCTGTTGCTGAGTATTTGCGCTCCAATTGCACCCTGCTGCGCTGGATGATCAGCCAAGGCTACGGCGACGTGCGTACCTTGGAGCGTCGGGTGCAGAAGATGGAAGAGTGGTTGGCGGACCCATCGTTGATGAGCGCTGACGCCGATGCAGAATACGCAGCGGTTATTGAAATTGATTTGGCTGATGTGAGCGAGCCGATTGTGTGCTGTCCCAACGACCCAGACGACGCTCGGCTGTTGTCTGACGTATCCGGGGAGAAGATCGACGAGATCTTCATTGGTTCTTGCATGACCAACATCGGGCATTTCCGGGCTGCCGGCAAGCTCTTGGATAAGGCAGACAACGTCGATGCCCGATTCTGGATCTGCCCACCCACGCGAATGGATGCGCATACCCTGATGGAAGAGGGGTACTACAACATTTACGGTCGTGTTGGTGCTCGCACCGAGATGCCGGGTTGCTCGTTATGCATGGGTAACCAAGCACGGGTTCTGGCTGGCGCTACGGTAATGTCTACGTCCACACGTAACTTCCCCAATCGTCTAGGTGACGGCGCTGATGTTTATCTGGCCTCGGCAGAGCTGTCGGCGGTAGGGGGCATCTTGGGTCGTTTGCCCACACCGGCCGAGTATTTGGAGTACGCGAACAAGCTGGATTCCATGTCTAGCGAGATTTATCGCTACATGAACTTCGACCAAATCGAGTCTTTCCACAACGCAGCGGAAGAGGGCAAGTTGATCGCCGCTGAGCAAATTGTAGAAGTCTCCTAGGGCGAAGGCGCGCACCAGTGGCGCTTGATCTGACCCAACGAAAACGACCCTCCGGGGTCGTTTTTGACATGGACGGTACGCTTTTGGATACCGAAGGCCCCGCTCAGCTGGCCTTTGCCCGAGCCATAGAGACTCTGGGTTTCGCCTTTGATGCTGTGGCCTATGCGAGGTGCTTAGGCACGACCTTCGCCGAGACCCAAGTGATTTTGCGCCAGGTCTACGGCGATGGCCTAGACATGGAGGCATTGGGTCAAGCGTGGTCTGCCAACTTTGCAGCAGCCAGCAAAGACACACCCATCGTACTGCAGCCGGGCATTGGTGACCTGCTGAGGTGCCTGTCGGAGTTTGGCATACCCATGGCGGTGGCTACATCGAACCAACGCGACATTTGCGAAGCATCCCTGTCGGACTGCGGTATCCGCCACCACTTT